>DASSTO010000051.1:0-23302 GCA_035707865.1 Longimicrobiaceae bacterium
CAGCATCCGCCCCGCTCCGCCGCGGTGGCGGTGCGCACCACCGCCGATCCCATGCGGATCGCACCGGCGGTGGCGAGCGCCGTGAAGGCGATCGAGCCGCGGGTCGCGCTGACGAATACGATGACGATGGACCAGTACCTCGCGCGATACCGGTCACCGCTCCGCTGGTTCGCGCTCGTGCTCGGCGTGCTCGCCGCCGCCGTGCTGGTGCTGTCCTCGTCCGGGCTGTACGGCGTGATGTCCTACAACGTCGCGCGCCGGACGCGGGAGATCGGCATCCGCATGGCTCTGGGCGCCCGGGACCGGACGGTGCTCCGGATGATCCTTGCCCGGAGCGTGCGCCTGACGTGGACCGGCACGGTGCTGGGAATCATCGCGGTGGGCGGCGTTGCGCGCCTGCTCCAGCTCCTCTTCCTCGGCGTCGAGCCCTGGGACCCGTGGCTCTTCCTGGGAATCGCCGGCCTGCTCGGGGCAGTGGCGCTCGTGGCGAGCTACCGCCCGGCGCGGCGCGCGGCCCTGGTCGACCCGCAGATCTCGCTGCGCGCGGAGTAGCACCCTGGCTCGTCACGCGGTTCAACGGCGAGCGAATCGCGGGTAGAAGAGCAGCGCCGCGAGCGGCATCAGCGCGCCCACGACGCACACGCCCGTCCACCCCGCCGATTCCCACGCCCAGGCGCCGAGCGCGGTGCCGATCGCGCCGCCGGCGAAGTAGGTGAACATGTAGGCGGTGTGCAGGCGGTTGCGGGCCTCCGGCAGCAGGGCGTGGATGCGCGTCTGGTTGGCGATGTGCGTGGCCTGCACCCCGACGTCGAGCGCCACGATGCCCAGGACCAGCCCCCAGAGCCGGAACCCGAGCGGCGCCATCGCGGCGAACGCGACTCCGGTGAGCAGTACCGCCCCGGCGCCGAGGCGCCGCGCGTCGTGACGGTCGGCGAGCCGGCCCGTCACCGAGGCGCCGAGCGCGCCCGCCGCGCCCACGAGCCCGAAGAGACCTACGACGTCGCTGCCGTAGTTGAACGGCGGCGCTTCGAGGTGGAAGGTCAGGGTCACCCAGAGCGCGCCGAAGGAGCCGAAGGTCGCCGCGCCGAAGAGACACGCCTCGCGCAGCACCGGCTGCTCCCGGAAGAGGCGCACCATGGAGACGAGTAGCTGGCCGTAGGGCGGCCCGGGACGCGCGGGATCGCGGGGAAGGCGACGCGCCAGCACGAGCGCGAGCAGCGCGGCGATCCCGGCCGCGATCCAGAACATCCCGCGCCAGCCGAGCAGCGCGCCGACGAAGCCGCTGACGGTGCGCGCGAGCAGGATGCCCAGCAGCAGCCCGCTCATCACCGTACCGACGGTGCGACCGCGCTCCGAGGGCCGGGCGCGCGCCGCGGCGAACGCCACCAGCGTGTGCGTGGAGACGCTCGAGAGCCCGAGCACCAGGCTCGCGGCGCAGAGCCACGGCAGCCCCGGCGCGATCGCGATGCCCACGAGCCCTACCGCCGACGCGCCCAGCCCCGCCACGGCGAGCAGTCGACGGTCGTGCGTGTCGCCGACCGGCAGGAAGAAGAGGATGCCGAACGCCTGCCCGAGCTGGCTCAGCGTCGCGGCGATGCTCACCGCGCCCTCGCTGACCCGCAGAGCGCGCGCGATGTCCCCGAGCAACGGCTGGATGTAGTAGAGGTTCCCGACGATCAGCCCGACGGAGACCGCCATCAGCGCGACCAGGCCACGGCTGTTGCCCGCCGACGGCGGCCCTGCCTCCGGCGACCGTGTATACTCCATCTGCACCGTGTGTCCCCCTCGCTCCCCGCCGGTTTCCCCACCAACGGCCACCCGCGGGTGGCTTGCGTGTGCCGAAGCCTAGCACGGGAGGCCTCCCGCCGATACCGCCTCCGCCGCGGCCGCATCGTGGCGAGCATCTTGCCAAAGCCCGGGTGACACGATGCGAGCGGTATTCACCCGGAACCGCCTCGATGAGCCAGGCGCGTCGTCCACACCAGAGTCACGCTCCCGGGATGGGTCGCCGGGGCCTGGCCATCGTACTGTTCGGATCGCTGCTCGGCGCCTGCGGTCCGAAGTCTCCCCGCGAGCAGATCGAGGGCCGGGGGCAGTCGGTGGCGTCGTGGGCCGCCACCGCGGTGATGATCGGGCGGACGTGGCTCCAGGGCGACGTGCCGACCGTGTACGCGCAGAAAACACTGCGCAGCGCGGGGACGCAGGTGACCTCCGCGCGGACGAGCCTCGAGAGGTCGGCGAGGGGGGAGCCGCTGGCGCTCGCGGCGATCGACCGGTACGGCCGGCTCGCGCGGCTTCTCGCGCGGATGGCCGCCGCGGTCGGGACGGACGACCGCGCCGCGGTAGCTCGCCTGCTCGCGCAGCTGCCGGAGGAGGCGCAGTCCATCCGAGCGCTCCGTCGACAGAGCCAGTCTGGCGGATGAAGCCGAAGAAGCTCCTCCAGGTCGCGCTGGGGGTTCTCACCAGCATCGGCGGATTCCTCGACGTGGGCGCCATCGCGACGGCGGCCGATGCCGGGGCCAGCTTCCGTTTCCGGCTGCTGTGGGTCGTCGCCCTCGGCACGCTCGTGGTGATCTTCCTGGCCGAGATGGTGGGGCGGCTCGCGGCCGTGAGCAAGCACGCCTACGCCGACGCGGTGCGCGAGCGCTTCGGCTTCCAGTTCTACTTCTGGCCGCTCCTGGCCGAGTTCATCGTGGACTTCCTGGTCCTGGGCGCGGAGATCGGCGGGGTCTGCATCGCCCTGCAGCTCCTCACCGGGATCTCCTTCCGCTGGTGGGCCATCCCCGTCGCCTTCGCCGTCTGGCTCACCGCCTGGTTCGGCACGTTCAAGGTCATCGAGAACTCGGTCGCGCTGCTCGGCCTGGTCACCATCGCGTTCGTCGTCGGCGCCTTTCACCTCGGCCTGCCCTGGGGCGAGGCGGGGCGCGGGTTCATCCCATCGGCGCCGCCGCAGGACGCGGCCCACTACTGGTTCGTGGCGGTGAGCATCATGGGAGCGCTGGTGAGCCCCTACGTGCTCTACTTCTACTCCTCGGGCGCCATCGAGGACGGCTGGGGGACGAGGGAGCTGCAGGTGAACCGCCTGGTCGCGACCGTGGGAATGGGCTTCGGGAGCGTCGTCCAGATGGGAATGCTCGCTACCGCCGCGCTGGTCCTCGCCCCGCGCGGGATCTCCATCGACGACTACGGCCAGGTCGCGCTCACGCTCGTCGGGCCCTTCGGCCTGTGGGGCTTCTACCTCTTCGTCGCCTCGCTCGGCGTCACCTGCTTCGGAGCCTGCATGGAACAGGGGCTGGAGACCGCCTACATCTCGTCGCAGGCCTTCGGCTGGAACTGGGGAGAGAGCAAGTCGCCCCGCAAGGCGGCACGTTTCTCGATGGCCTACACGCTGAGCATCTTCGCCTCGTCTCTCATCATGCTCGCGGGGATCGACCCGCTCAAGCTGACGATGTTCTCGATGGCGCTGACCGCGCTGATGCTGCCGCTGGTGATCGTGCCGCTACTGGTGATCATGAACGACAGGAATTATCTCGGCGAGCACACCAACGGGTGGGTGACGAACCTGGCCGTCGGGCTCATCATCGGGCTGACCTTCGTGCTGGCGCTCTTCGCCATTCCCCTGGAATACCTGGGAGGTTGACGATGCGGCTCTTTCGAGAGGTGCTCGACAGCCAGATGGTGGACCGCGACGGCCGCCAGGCCGGGAAGGTCGACGGCATCGTGGCGGAGCTGCGGGACGATGGCCCTCCGGTGATCACCGCGCTGGAGAACGGCTTCCCCACCCTGTTCCGGCGGGTGAGCCCGCGCCTGGGTGATTGGGTAGCGGCGCTCGGCCGGCGCTACGGGGTGAGGCACGGCGAGGCCTACCGGATTCCACGGTCGAGAGTTCGTGGCGTGGGAATCGACGTGAAGGTCGACCTCGACGCGACCGAGACGCCGCTCTTCGCCTGGGAGCACTGGCTGCGCGAGCACGTGGTGGACCGGATCCCGGGCTCGGGCTCGTGAGCGCGCGCGAGGTGCACCTGGAGCTCCTGATCGGGTGCAAGGTCCGCGACCCCGACGGCGAGAGTGCGGGCCGGATCGAGGAGGTGGAGGTGGAGGAGCGAGACGGGAAGTGGCTGGTGACCGGGTATCTCACCGGCCCGGTCGGAATGCTCGCGAGGCTCTCTTCTCTCGACCTCGGAGTGTGGCTGCTCGGCCACCTGGGGGCCGCGAAGTCACCGGGCGGCTACCACATTCCCTGGGACCAGCTGGACCTCGCCGATCCCGGTAACCCGCGGGTGCGCTGCCCGGTGCGCGAGCTGGACGAGCTGGAGTAGCCGATCTCGCTGGACGGGTCGGGATGGAAGCGAAGTCCGGCGCCCCGTCACCGGTCGAGGAGCCCGGGACAGAGGGCGCCGTCCGGCGCGTCGAATTCGAGGCCGAGCACGGAGGCCGCCAGCGGGGCCAGGTCCTGCAGCGGGAGCAGAGGGGTCACGGCCCCGGGGCAGAAACCGGGCCCCGCGCCGATGAAGCCCGTGTGCATCTCGGGCTCGTCGGGAAGATAGCCGTGCGTCATTCCGGTGTTCGGCCGCACCGCGGGGCCCGTCGCGACGTCGCTGAACTCGAGCCCGGGCGCGGCCGAGAGGGCGAACGCCGCGTCCGGATCGGCGCCGAGCGCGTCCAGCTCGTCGCGCTCGACGATCCGGAAGAAGCCCCGCGTTCCGGGCGACAGATCGCCCAGGAGCCGCCGCACGGCGTCCTCGTTCGCGCGCACCGGCTCGCTCACGCGCAGGAACGCCGCGCCGGCCTGCGCGTGGAAGGTGGCGCCCCAGTGACCCGCCTCGGGGTGGTCCGGTCGCAGGCCCGCTTCCCTGAGCCAGACGTTCGGCCGCAGCTGGGTGTGGACGGACCGCATCCCGTGATCGCCCACGATCATGAAGGCCGTGCGCTCGCGGAGCCCCAGGCGCTTGACCGTCTCCAGTATCTCGCTGATGGCGCGGTCCGACGCCGCGACGGCGCGCTGCTTCCGGGGGTCGGTCCACCAGCCCGGATCCTGCATCACCTGCGTCGTCGGCTGGGTATGGACCAGCAGGAGGGCGGGCCGGTAGCGCTCGAAGAGATAGGCGCCGATCATCCCCACGCGAATCGCACTCGCGATCCGGCGGTTGTCGAAGGTCTCCGGCCGCAGGCGTCCGGTCGCCTCCCGCTCGATCTCCGCCCACAGCCCCTCGGGGCGAGTCGCCCGCCGGACCGCTTCCAGCGCGTCGGCCTCCGTGCCGCCGGGCCAGATGTCGGGAACGTTCCAGTCGATGGGCGCGCCCGCGGTGAGCGGCCAGCCGACTGCCGCGCTCGTGCGCCCGGCCGTCGCGGCCGCGTCCCAGAGTGTGGGCACCCGGATCGAGCTCGCCTGGTAGAACCAGCGCCCCGCCCGGCCGGTCGGCGCGAAGATGCGGTTGTAGACGATCCCGTGACGTGCCGGGAGCGCCCCGGTGACGATCGTCGCGTGCCCCGGATACGACGAGGACGGGAAGACGCTGCGCACCGCCTCGGCGTGCGCGCCCTCGTGCAGGAGCTGGCGCATCGTCGGCGCCGGCCACCGCTCGTCCAGATAGTACTCCGGGCGAAGCGCGTCGAGTGAGATGACGACGAGATGATCGGCCAGCGGCTCGCGCCGGGGCACGGATCCGTCCCCCGCCCTACGACTGCCCGCCGCCCGCGCCCTTCTCCAGCTTCTCACCCTGCGGCGTCACCAGGTACCACTCGCCGCCGAAGGCGTGGACGTCCTGGCCGGTCGTCCGGCCGGGGCCGGTATCCTTCTGGAAGTAGTAGAGCGGGTGCTGGTTGTAGACGACCTGAGTCTTCCCGTCGGGGCGCTGGAGGCTCGAGAGCATCGACGCCTGCACCCCCGCGGAGCCGGCACCCGGCGCCCCCTGCTGCGCCACGTAGGGCGGCCACGCGGTGGCGCAGGCCCCGGTGCAGCTGCTCGCTCCCGGCTTGTCCGCCGTGAAGAGGTAGAGGGCGCGCCCCTGCCCGTCCGCCAGGTAGCTGCCGTACTGCGGGCTGTTCGCCACCGTCACGGGGGCGCCCGCGACCACGGGCGCCGTGGCGGGGGCCGAGCTCCCGGGCGCGGCGGCGGACTCCGCCGCCGCGGGCACGGTCGGAGCGGCCGCCGTCGACGTGTCGGTGATCACTCCGTTCTCCGCCCGCTTCTTTTCGCCGCAGGCCGCGGCGGCTACCAGCAGGCCCGCGGCGACGAGGCCGATGTAGCGATTTCTCTCCATCTCTTCCCCCGCGGTGGATGGCATAGGGCCCGCCGGCCCCGTGACAGGCGGGCGAATCGGGATGCGGCGCGCAATCCTCGGGCCGCGACGGGGTGCCTCCCTCCGGACTTGCAGACCCCGCGCGAGCGCGTCGGTGCGGGGCCGGAGATCACCTCGTTCTGTCGCACGGCAGAGGCGGACGGTATATTCCCGTCCCGCCGCGCCATGCGTTCCCTCCCCGGATCTTGCATGGGCTCGGTGCGGCGGGGACCGGACGGGTCACCGGAGATACCAGCACAATCGTTGTCGCGAGGGGTGGCGGCCGGCGTCGCCGCCCCCGCGTCCGGGAACACGACGTCAGAATGACGGAGCACCTGCGGTTGGACGGACTCCAGGCGGACGAATCGCTCTTCCACCTCCTCGTGGATCGCGTTCAGGACTATGCGATCTTCGCCCTGAACGCCGACGGCACGATCGCCAGCTGGAACCGCGGAGCGGAGGGTCTGAAGGGATACTCCTCCTCGGAGGTCATCGGCCGGCACTTCTCGCTCTTCTACACGGAGGAGGACCGGGAGGCCGGGAGGCCCGCCGCCAACCTCCGCGCCGCGGTGGCGGAAGGCCGGGTGGAGGACGAAGGGTGGAGGGTGCGCAAGGACGGCTCCCGCTTCTGGGCGAACGTGGTGATCACCGCGCTGCGCTCGGACGACGGCGATCTCCTGGGTTTCGCCAAGGTGACGCGTGATCTCACCGAGCGGCGCGCCGCCGAGGAAGCGCTGCGCGACCGGGAGCGTAAGCTGCGCGACACGCAGCGCCTGGCGGGCCTCGGGAGCTGGGACTGGGATCCGGTCGCCGACCGGGTCACGTGGACCGAGGAGCTCCACGAGCTCTACGGCGTGGGCCCCGAGAGCTTCGGCGCCACCCTCGAGGCGTACCTCGAACGGGTTCATCCGGGCGACCGGGAGCGGGTGCGGGCAACGATCGAGACGGCCTTCCGCGAGGGAGGGCCGTTCGAATTCGAGGAGCGCATCGTCCGGCCGGATGGCGAGGTCCGGACGCTACGCAGCCGCGGGCGGGCCGTGCAGGACGAGACGGGCCACACCGTGCGCATGGGGGGCGCGTGCCTGGACATCACGGACGCGAAGCAGGCGCAGGCGCAGGCGATAGAGCTGGCCGGAGAGCAGGCGGCCCGCGCGGCGGCGGAGGCCACGACGGCCCGGCTCCGCTTCCTCCTGCGCGCGAGCGAGCTGCTCGCCTCCTCGCTCGAATACGAGGCCACGGTGCGGACCGTGGCAGAGCTGGCGGTGCCCGAGGTGGCCGACTGGTGCGCGGTGGATCTCGTCGAGGACGGGGGCGCGCTCCGCCGCGTCGCCGTTGCGCATTCCGACCCCGCGAAGGTCGAGCTCGCCCGGCGCCTCGGGGAACGGTATCCCCCCGCGCGCGACGCCGAACTGGGCGCCTGGCACGTCATCCACACGGGCAGGTCGGAGTACTACCCCGACATCCCGGACGAGCTGCTGGCCAGCGCCATCCGCGACGAGGAACAGCTGGCGCTGGCGCGTGAGCTCGGTCTGCGCTCCGCGATCACCGTACCGCTTTCCGGCCGCTCGGGGGTGCTCGGCGTGCTCACGCTGGTGCAGGCCGAGTCCGGCCGCCGTCTGAGCGAGAACGACCTCCGCATCGCCGAGGAGCTGGGACGTCACGCTGCGCTGGCGATCGAGAACGCGCGTCTTCATCGCAGGCTGGAAGCGCAGAACGCCCGCCTCTCCGAGCAGACGGAGGAGCTCGAGGCCCAGGCGCATCACCTGGAGGACCTCATGGCGGAGCTGGAGGTCACGAACGAGGCGCTCCAGGAACGCACGCACGAGGCCGAGCGCGCGAACCAGGCCAAGTCCGCCTTCCTGGCCACCATGAGCCACGAGCTGCGGACGCCTCTGAACGCCATCATCGGCTACACCGATCTCCTGGCGATGGGGGTGACGGGTCCCATCACCGACCAGCAAGGGCAGCAGCTCGGCCGCATCACCGCGGGAGCGAAGCACCTCCTGCAGCTGATCGACGAGGTGCTGACCTTCTCCCGGATCGAGGCGGGTCGCATGGAGGTCCACCTCGTGCAGACGGACCTGGGCGCGCTGGTCGGTGACACGGCGGCGTTGATCGCCCCGCTCGCCGAGGAGAAGGGCCTGCGGTTCCGGTACGACGCGTCCGCGGAGCCGACGACGGTCCTGACGGACGAGGGGAAGGTGCGGCAGATCCTGATCAACCTGCTGGGCAACGCGATCAAGTTCACGGACGCGGGCGAGGTGTGCCTGCGGGCGTGGACCGACGGCGGCGAGATCATCTTCCAGGTGGCCGATACCGGAATCGGCATCGCGTCCGAGGAGATGGATCAGATCTTCGAGCCCTTCCAGCAGGCGAGTCGGGGCACGACCCGACAGGCGGGAGGCACGGGGCTCGGGCTCAGCGTCTGTCGGCAGATCGCACGCCTCCTCGGAGGAGACGTGATCGCGGAGAGCACGCCTGGCGCGGGCAGCACGTTCACGGTACGGCTGCCGCGGCGCAGCCCGAACACGGCGGAGGAGCGGGGGGAATGAGCGCTACGATTCTGCTGGTGGAGGACAACGCCGACAACCGGGTCATCTACCGGACCATCCTGGAGCACTTCGGCTACCGCGTCCTGGAGGCGACGAGCGGGGACGAGGGTATCCGCCTGGCCCGGGAGCAGCACCCGAACCTGATCCTGATGGACGTCTCGATCCCCGTGATCGACGGCTGGGAGGCGACGAAGATCCTCAAGGCGGACGAGGGCACCGCGGGAATCCCGATCATCGCGCTCACCGCCCACGCCCTGGCTTCCGACCGCATCACGGCCATGGACGTCGGCTGCGACGGCTATCTCGCGAAGCCGGTCGAGCCGCGCCGGGTGGTCGAGGAGGTGGAGAGGCTCCTCGGGTCCGCGGGCACGACGGGCCCTGGGTGAGACATCCGTCCGCATCTGTCGTCGAAGCGCACGACGAAAGGCCTCTCCCACGACCGGGCGAGCGCGTACGTCGGTCTCCGAGACAACGGATCTCTCGGATCGCCGGTGGTATCCGCGGGTCGAAAGCACTATATTGACGGCCTCAGAGGACGCTTCCGACGCGGGCTCGTAGCTCAGGTGGATAGAGCGACTGCCTCCTAAGCAGTAGGTCGCCGGTTCGAGTCCGGCCGGGCCCACTCAGACTGACCACCGCTGTCCACAACGGGACGGCGGTGGTTTCCTTTTCGTCCTGAAGAGCACGACCGCCGATTCCGCGAGGGCACTGTCGCAGGAATCGCCCCCGCCGCCCCGGCAGGCAGGGCGTCTCGCCGCCTCGCTCGCAGCGGGAACTCCGCGGGTGAGCCGCAAGGGGGCACGGATCTCGCGCTTGCGCCGCGACGTCAGCGGACGAGCACCTTCCGCCGGAAAACACGAAAACTCGCGCACGGCCATTCCACAACCCCGGGGGCGGCACGATGAAGTTCGTAATCTTCGGTCTGACGATCACCTCGTCCTGGGGCAATGGCCACGCCACACTCTGGCGTGGCCTGTGTCGCTCTCTGATCGACCGGGGCCATCGGGTCGTCTTCTTCGAGCACGACGTCCCCTACTACGCCTCCACGCGCGATCTCCGGGAGCTTCCCGGCGGGGAGCTCCGTCTGTACGGGGACTGGAGCGAGGCTCGTCGGGCCGCGGCGAGCCACCTCCGCGACGCGGACGTGGGGATCATCACCTCCTACTGCCTCGACGCGCTCGAGGCCTCCGAGCTACTGCGGGAGTCCCGAGCGCTCGGCGTGTTCTACGATCTCGACACGCCGGTCACCCTGGAGGCGCTCCGGAGCGGGAAGCCGGTGGCCTACATCGGCCAGTCGGGCCTCCGGGACTACGACCTGGTCCTGAGCTACACCGGTGGCGGCGCTCTGGACGAGCTTCGCGAGCGGCTCCACGCGAGGCGGGTCGCCCCGCTCTACGGGCACGTCGACCCGGAGGTCCACCACCCGGTCGCACCCTCCGACGACTACCGGTGCGACCTGTCGTACCTGGGCACCTACGCGTCGGACCGCCAGGAGGCGCTGGAGGCGCTCTTCGTCGAGCCCGCGCGGTCCTTCCCCTCGCGCCGCTTCATCCTCGGCGGCGCGCAGTACCCGCACGACTTCCCCTGGACGCCGAATATCTTCTTCCGCCAGCACCTCCCGCCCGGCCTGCACCCGGCCTTTTTCTGCTCCTCGCGTATGACGCTCAACGTGACGCGACGGGCGATGGCACGGATGGGCTTCTGTCCATCGGGACGCCTCTTCGAGGCGGCCGCGTGCGGGGTGCCGCTGCTGAGCGATAGCTGGGAAGGACTGGAGAGCTTCTTCGCGCCGGGCGAGGAGATCGTCGTGGCCCGGACCACCGAGGAGGCGGTGGAAGCGCTCACGTTGGGCGATGCCGAGCTCGGGCGTATCGCGCGGGCCGCGAGGGAACGGACGCTGGCGGAGCATACCTCCGCACGGCGGGCCGCCCAGCTGGAGCAGATCATCGCGGAGACGGGGGCCAGGGAGGCTGCTCAGTCGTCGGCTCCCGGCCCACCGATCGGTCAGACCCTCTCGACGGAGGTCTGAGCGATGTGGGGAAGCGAGGCCGGTCTCCGGGCGGCGCGACGGCGCCAGCGGCCGTTGCGCTTCTCCTGACCGATTCCACACCACGAACCCGACCCTAGCAGGGGCATCACCATGAAGATCGTCATCTTCGCGCACTCCCTCGCCAGCGACTGGAACCACGGGAACGCCCACTTCCTGCGCGGGTTGATGCGCGCGCTGGCGAAGCGGGGGCACGACGTCGTGGCCTGTGAGCGATGGCGGAACTGGTCCACCGACAATCTGCTCGCGGATCACGGATACGCGCCGCTGATGGAGTACGCCCGCGCGTTTCCCGATCTGCAGAGCCGCTTCTACGGCCGTGAATCCTCCCTGGACGATGAAGTGGACGAGCTGACCCGGGGCGCGGCGTTGGTGCTGGTGCACGAGTTCAACGATCCCGAGCTGGTGCGCGCCGTCGGTGACCTGCGCGCCCGGCGCGGCGACTTCGCCCTGCTCTTCCACGACACGCACCACCGCGCCGCCAGCGCGCCCGAGCAGATCGCGCAGTTCGAGTTGACCCACTACGACGGCGTCCTGGCCTACGGCCGGTCTCTGGAGACCGTCTACCGGGCGCGCTTCGGGTGGGAGAACGTCTGGACCTTCCACGAGGCGGCGGACGTGACGGTGTTCCACCCGCGCGAGGCGGAGAAGGAAGACGACGTCGTCTGGATCGGAAACTGGGGCGACGAGGAACGCACCCGGGAGATTCGCGAGTACCTCGTCGATTCGGCGCGGCTCCTCCCCGAGCTGAGCTTCGCGGTCCACGGCGTGCGCTACCCCGAGAGCGGGCTGCGCGAGATCCGGGAGGCGGGAATCGATTTCCGCGGCTGGATCGCCAACCACCGGGTCCCGGAAGCATTCGCCCGCGCGAGGATGACCGTCCACATCCCCCGGGGTCCGTACCTGGCGCTCCTCCCGGGCATCCCGACGATCCGGCCCTTCGAGGCGATGGCCTGCGGGATCCCGCTCCTCTCCACCGCCTGGAACGACGTGGAGGGCCTCTTCCGCGAGGGGCGCGATTATCTGCAGATCCATTCGCCGACTGAAATGCGCGAGCAGATGCTCCGGCTCTCCCGGGACGAAGAGGCGCGGGCACGTCTCGCCGAGAGTGGCCGCGAGACCATCCTCGCGCGCCACACGTGCGATCACCGGGCCGAGCAGCTGGAATCGATCTTCGCGGAAGTCACCGCCTCCGGACGGGGGCCGTCGACCGGGCCCGCCACGGCATCGTCGGCGGGCATCTAGCCTGCTCGCTCACCCCGATGGCGCATGCGGCCCGGTGCTCCGGTAGCCCGGTCCAACCGGTTGGGCTCCAACGCTGGATTCCCGCGCGGCATCCCCGCCAGGCCCATGGTATCGCCCTTGCAGCCGCTTCCTGCTCCACCCGTCACCCGGCGCGGATGCGTACGCGGCACGGAAGGTCGGATCCGTCACCGCACCGACACCTAGATGGAGGAGCACGGCACGCGGGGCACCGATGGCGGGAGTCGCGAGGGCGAGGGAGGCCGGCGGGACGACCTCCGCACCCCTCCGGTGGAGGGCCGCCCGCGGTTGTGCGTGCTCTCCGTCGCGTATCCCCTTGCCCGCGTGGGGCGTGACACTGCGGGCGGAGCGGAGCAGGTCCTCTCGCTGCTCGACTCCGCGCTCGTGCGCCTCGGCCACCGCTCCATCGTGGTCGCGGCGGCAGGCTCCACCGTGGCGGGGGAGCTGATCGAGGTGCCGCTCGCCGCCGGGGAGATCACCGACGCCGCGCGCCGCGAAGCCCACACCCGCCACCGGCAGACCATCCGGCGTGCTCTCGCCGAGTACCGCGTGGATCTGGTCCACATGCACGGCGTCGACTTCCACGCCTACCTGCCGGAGGGCGGTACGCCGGTGCTGGTGACGCTCCACCTCCCGCCGAGCTGGTACCCTCCCGAGGCGTTCCGCCCGGGCGCGCCGAACGTCTACCTGCACTGCGTTTCGGAGGCGCAGCAGCGCGCCTGCCCCGTGACCGACCGCCTGCTCCGGTTCGTGCCGAACGGCGTCCCCGTCGGCTCTCTCGGCGGGCCTCACGCCCGGCGGGGCTTCTCGTTGATGCTCGCGCGCGTCTGCCCCGAGAAGGGCATCCACCTGGGGCTCGACGCCGCCCGTCGGGCCGGGGTGAGCCTCCTGGTAGGCGGCGAAGTGTACCCGTACGCGGAGCACCGCCGCTACTTCGCCGATCAGGTCCTGCCCCGGCTGGACCGGAGACGTCGCTTCCTGGGTCCGGTGGGCTTCGCGCGGAAGCGGCGCCTCCTGGCGGCCGCCCGGTGCGTGCTGATCCCGAGCCTCGCGCCGGAAACGAGTTCGCTCGTCGCGATGGAGGCGATCGCGAGCGGGACGCCGGTCGTGGCGTTCCGGTCCGGGGCGCTTCCGGAGGTGGTGGAGCACGGTCGCACGGGGTTCCTGGTCGCCGACGAGAGGGAGATGGCCGACGCGATCGGGGCTGTCGGCTCCCTCGACCCCGAGGCGTGCCGCGAGGCGGGGAGAGCCCGCTTCTCGGCGGAAGTCATGGCGCGCCGATACGTGGAACAGTACGCGCGCGTGCTGCGAGCAGCGGAGACCGCGTGTGTCTAGGCCGTTCGACGCGGGGGCGGGGCTTCGCACCGAGACCCTTTCGAGCACGGAGGAGCTGGAGCGACTGGAGTGGGAGTGGTGGAAGCTCTGGGCCGACGCGCCGAACGCCTCCGTGTTCCAGTCGCCGGCGTGGCTGATCCCCTGGTGGCGTCATTTCGGTGGAGAGGGGCTACGTACGCTCGCGTTCCGGCACGACGGCCGGCTCGTGGGGGTGGCGCCCCTCTTCCTCCACACCCGCCCTGACGATGGCGTCCGTCAGCTCACCCTGGTCGGGAACGGCATCTCGGACCAGCTCGACGTGCTGATGCGGCCGTCGTCGGAGGCGGGCGTGCTGGACGCCCTGGTCGGCTCGCTCTCCGCGGCGGACGACTGGGACTTCTGCGACCTCCGAGACCTTCCTCCGGGCTCGGTGCTGCGCCGCGCCGCCCGCTGCCTGGCGCTCGTGGAGGAGCCCGACGAGCCCTGCCCGGTGCTGCGCCTGTCCGGCTCCCCGGAGCGCCTGGAGGGCATCGTCCCGCCCGCACTCCTCAGGAAGCTCCGCTACGCCCGCCGTCGAGCGGAGCGGGAGGGTGAGGTGAGCGTCGTCAGCGCCGCGACGGAGGACGTCGAGCGTGAGATCGACGTCCTCTTCCGGCTCCATGCGGCCCGCTGGTCGGAGCGGGGCCAGGAGGGCGTCGTCTCGGCCGCCCGGGTGGAGGCGTTTCACCGGGAGGTAGCGCCTCTCCTCGCGCGAGCGGGAATGCTCCGCCTGTACACGCTCCGCCTGGATGGCCGCGCGGCGGCCGCGCTCTATGGCTTCCACGCGCACCGCCGGACCAGCTACTACCTCGGCGGCTTCGACCCCGCGCTGAAGATCCTGAGCCCCGGGTCGCTGGTGCTCCTGCACGCGGTCGAGGCGGCGGTACGGGAGGGTGCCCTGGAGTTCGACTTCCTCCGCGGGAGGGAGCGCTACAAGTACGATTGGGGTGCCGAGGACCGCACCCACTTCCGACTGAGGGGATATCGATGATCGCGGACGTGGGAAATGGCGCCTCCAGCGCTTTCGAGGTGGGTCTCGATGCGGAGATCCGCCTGACGCGCCAGGAGGATCTCTCCGACCTGGAGTGGTTCGGGCTCTATACCTGCCACCGGGCGCTGATCCGGGAGGCCTTCGAGCGGCAGGAGTCGGGTGAGATGCTGATGCTCCTCGCGGAGGTCAACGACTTCCCGGCGGGGCAGCTCTGGATCGATCTGCGGCGGCCAGCCTCCCTACCCGCCGCCTATCTGTGGGCGCTGCGCGTCTTCCCCGTCCTCCGGGGTGCCGGGTTGGGGTCCCGGCTCCTCGAAGCCGCTGAGCGGGCGCTGCGGCGGCTGGGCGTCGCGGCCGTCGAGATCGGCGTCGAGCTGGACAATTCCCGAGCCGGGGCGCTGTACGAGCGGCGCGGTTATCGGCCGCTCCGGCAGGAGCGGGAGCGTTGCGAGTTCACCGCCCCTTCCGGCAAGCGGGTCCGCTTCCCCGTGGACATGAGGATCCTGCGCAAGCCCCTCGTCCACGGCCCGGCGCGGAGGGCGGAGTGAGTCCGTCGCGGGACGTGGGGATCCGCTGGACCATCGGTGACGTCGACCGGCGGGGCTTCGAGGCGCTGCGCCTGGCGGTCTGGGGCGCGTGGCACTGCTTCGGTCCGGACGCCGCGTACGCCGTCTGCGTGAACTCGATCCCGGCGCAAGCGGCCCGACGCCACACTGGCGAGCTGCCGTGCGCGGTCGAGTGGATCGAGGTGGATCGCAGCCTGCCCGCATGGCTGGTGCCTCACGTCGATCCCGAGAACCTGATCGAGGGAAAGGTCTGGAAGTTCCACCCGCTCCAGCTCTTTCCCGATCGGTGGGAGATCTCCGTGGACAACGACTGCATCCTCTGGGAGATACCGCCCTCCATCCGCCGTTGGCTGGAGGCGGAAGACCGTGAGCGGTGCCTGATCGAGGCGGACGTGACGATGGCGCATGGACAGTTCGCGCGGCTGGCGGGCGAGGAGCCGCGCAACACGGGAATCCGCGGCGTGCCGCCGGGCTTCCCGCTCGAGGCGGAGCTGCGGACCCTCCTGCGCGAGAACCCGGTCGTGATGAGCAGCGAGCTGGACGAGCAAGGGCTCCAGGTCGCCGCCATGGGCCGGCGGAGCCCGCCCGAAGTGGTCACGGTGGACGAGGTGAGCATCTGCTCGCCCTTCCCACCCCACCTTCCCCGCCTCGGGGAGTTCGGTGCACACTTCGTCGGCCTGAACGAGCGGTCTCTCCCGTGGGACTACTGCGGACGACCCGCCACCGAGTGGATTGCCGAGCACTGGCGGCGCCACCGGCCGGAACTGTACCGGCACGTCGGCATCGCGCCGGCCGAGCCCGAGCCGGCGCACGAGCCCGCCGGGCCGCATGTGGCCTGAAGCGCTGCGCCCGCTCGGGGGAACGGGCGCTGCTTCCCGTCCCGTGCTGCTGGTGGTCGCGCACCCCGACGACGAGACGATCGGCGCGGGAGCGCTGCTTCCCCACCTGCTCGACGCCCGGATCCTGCACCTGACCGACGGAGCGCCCCTGGAGCGCCGGTGGTGGGGAGATCCGAGCCCAGGCACCCGCGAGGAGTACGCACGGCTCCGCCGCGCCGAGCTCCGGGCGGCCCTCACTCTGGCCGGGTTCCCGGACGAGCGCGTCCATTCCCTCGGCCTGGTGGACCAGGGCGCCTCCGCCGACCTCACGAGGTTGGCGCGCGATCTCAGGGACGTGATCGCCGACCTTCGTCCGGAACTCGTGCTGACCCACCCGTACGAGGGCGGCCACCCGGACCACGACGCCTCGGCGTTCGCCGTTCACACCGCCTGCGGCGTGCTGGCCATCGAGGGATCGCGCCCTCCGCGGATCGCGGAGTTCACCTCCTATCACGCCGGACGCAACGGTGAGCTGGTGACCGGTGACTTCGTGGAGCCGCGCGGCGGAGACGTGGCGAGGATAGTGCTCACCACGGAAGAGCGGGCGCTGAAGCGGCGGATGCTGGACTGCTTCGCCTCCCAACGGAATACGTTGGCCGCGTTCGCTGTGGAGGTGGAGTGCTTCCGGCCCGCCCCTTCGTATGACTTCACCCGGCCGCCCCACCCGGGAGAGCTCCACTACGAGCGCTTCCAGTGGGGCGTCACGGGCCCGGAGTGGCGGGAGCGGGCCAGCTCGGCCCTCGCGGAGCTCGGCCTCCCGGCGCCGCGGGCGGGTGCTCCCTCAGACTGAGAGGTGGATGATGAGCAGTCGCCAGAGCATGACTGCTCCGATCATTCCTCCCCCCGGGCGCGCTCCGTGCCGGCGAGCGCGACGCGGCCTCCGTCCGAGGAGGTCCATCTGCCGATCGCGGGCGAGACCGACCCGGGTTCGACATCGCGAGTCTGCATCGCCAGCAGGGAGGGCTGTGGCCGGGCACCGAGGATCTGGATCGCCTCGCGATAGCCGTGAACGGTCCCCACGTCCACGTAAGCCTCCCCGGCGGCGACCCCGCGCGCCTCGCCGCCCAGGGCGAGCCAGGCGTTGACCAGGGTGCCGATGTACTCGTCCCGCCTCCCCCGAGCGAGCCAGAGGGCGTTCAACTCCCGCAGCACCGCGCCGGGCAGCCTGAAGGCGCCCCACACCCAGCGAGAGGCGGCGCCGGGCTGCTTCACCTGGATCTCCGTAACCCGCCCGTCGGGCGTCGTGACCACGGAGTCGAAGAACTCCGGCCGCTCCACCGGGAAGAGGAGAAAGGAGAGGGTGTCGTCCGGGAGGCGGCCGAGCCCGTCCGCCGGGAACCAGATCGTGTCCGGCAACCCCACCACCACCGTCTCCTCGGGCGCGATGAGGGGGAGCGCGCGGAAGATGGAGTCACAGAGCCCGCTGGGCTTCGGCTGAACCACGTAGCACGCGTACGCCGAACCGATTCCCCCTCCGTAGTAGCTCATGATGTCGGTCTTCCCGGGCGAGATGACGAAGCAGATCTTGTCCGCCCCCGCGTAGATCATCCGCTCCACCAGGTACTCGCTCACGGCGCGCGGCCGCTCCACCCCCTCCTCCAGGCGGCTCCCCACCGGGAGCAGCTCCTTGGAGAAGGCGAGCGGCTGGATCCTGCTCCCCGCGCCGGCCGCCGGGACGATTCCCCACATGGTCACATCTCCATCGCAAGAGAGCGATCACCACCTCCGCTACGGCGCGCCGGGTCACGCTCGGAGCACCGGCGAGGAGCAGGAGAAAGCGGGGAGCACCGCTGGCGGGAGGTGCCGCCGGACGCTGGCTCTGCCGCTCACCCGCTGAGCCGGGCCAGAGCGATTTTCATGCCTTTCAGCATCATCCATGTAGATGATCTCCCGGGTTCTACGGGCGCCCTGGCTCTCGGCTTCTCGCCCAATCCGGGCGAAAAACGAGAGCCCGCAGGCGGCGACAAGTGCCATCCTGCGGGCTTTCCATCGGGTTCCCCGGTGCGGACTCGAATCCGCGACCTCCACTCAGGAAACGTGTGCTCTTTCCACCCGAGCCACAGGGCGGTTCGCGCTCCTGGAGATACGCCTTTTCCGCCTGCTCGGCCGGCCGGTGAGGGCGCTCAGCCCTGACCGCCGCCGGGCTCGCCGCGGGAGCCCTGGGCATACCCGAGCGCATAGCCGGTCAGCACCGCCTGGAGCGGGTCGGTGGACCGGGAGAGCGCGGCGGGGCCCTGCTCGCGGAGGGCGCGCGCGATCTCTTCCAGCCGCTCGGCGAGCGCCTCGAAGGGAGACCGCTCCTGCTGCGCAGGTGCTGAAACGTCGGCCGAACCGATCGGGATCGCGGCGGGCTCCGGCTCACCGAACGGCGCCGCGGCGACCTCGTCGAGCGGTCCCATCGGGGAGATCTCCGGCAGCGGCGGCTCGTCGGCGGTGGCCTCCGGGACTTCCATCGCCGGCGGCTCGGCGGCCGCTGCGAGCGACTCGTCCCAGACCTCCCAGGCGAGATCTTCTTCCGGCTGGGGCTCCGCGAGCGGAGCGGGTTCGGCGGGCTCGTCGAAGGTCAGCCAGGGCAGGTCCTCCTCCGCCGCGGGCGCAGCGGCCGGCTGCGGCTCGGCCGGAGCCGGATTGACGGCCTCGGATCGGGGCTGGAAGGGTGCCAGCGGGTCCGAGAGGGCGCCGAGCGGGTCGTTCTGCGCAGGCGTGGCGCGGGGCGACACGGCGGGGCCGAGGCGATCGTCGGCGGGGTCGTGCGATGGATCAGGGAACGGAGCGGTCATGGGAGGATCGGCTCGGGACCGCGGCGGCACGATACCACCGCTGCGACGGAGTTGCGACAGAGTATCGGCAGGAGACGGGCGACGCTCAAGGAGCGGAGCCCGGAACGTAGCGGGCGCCCCGGGGAGTGTCAACGCCGATCTCAGCCTTCGGGGCCGGCATCTTCCCAGCCGAAGCGGCCGAGCAGGGGGACGAAGGTGCAGTCCATCACCTCCTCGAACTGGGTGCCTTCGGGAGTGCGGTGGACGAGCAGCAGGCGCTGGTGGTCGAGCGTCCCCACGGGGACCAGCATGCGCCCGCCCATCGCCAGCTGGTTGACCAGCGGTTGCGGGATCTCGGGCGCCGCGGCGGCGACGAGGATGGCGTCGTACGGCGCGTAGCGGCTCCACCCGATGGTACCGTCACCGACGAGGAGCGCGACGTTCGAGACACGTAGCCGGTCGAGCACTTCGCGCGCCCGGATGGAGAGCGCCCGGATCCGCTCGATGGAGTATACCCGGTCGACCAGTTGCGCGAGGACGGCCGTCTGGAAGCCCGAGCCGGTGCCGATCTCCAGTACGCGGTCACCCGAGCGGAGCCGCAGCGTCTGCATGTAGAGCGCCTGCAGCGACGGCTGCGACGCGGTCTGCCCGAAGCCGATGGGGATCGGCGCGTCCTCGAAGGCGCGGTGCTGGACGGCGTGCGGGAGGAACTCGTGGCGCGAGACGAGGTCGAAGGCGCGCAGGATCTCCAGGTCGCGGATGCCGCGCTCCTGCAGGCGCTCGATCAGCGCCCGCCGCTGTGAGACGAAGCGGTCGTTCACAGCGCGAGGTCCCAGTCCCGGATGTCGGAGAGCATCCGGTGGTGAGTCAGGTCCAGGTGGAGCGGCGTGACGGAGACGTAGCCCTGGCTGACGGCGTGGAAGTCGGAGCTCTCGTCGGGCGCCCATTCCACCCCGCCGCCGCCGATCCAGTAGTACTCGCGGCCGTTCGGGTCCCGGGCGCGCGTGACGGAGTCGCTGTAGACGCGCCGGCCCAGGCGGGTGAAGCGTACGCCCCGCACGCCCGCCGGCTCGATGCCCGGGAGGTTCACGTTGAAGAGCGTACCGCCGGGGGCGTCCGGCCCCGCGGCGAGCTTCGGGAGGAGGCGCCGCAGGAGGGGCAGGTACTCCGGGATCCGGTCGGCGTCGCGGCCCACGTAGGAGACGGCGATCGCCGGGATGCCGAAGACCGCGGCCTCCATCGCCCCGGCGACGGTGCCGGAATAGAGGACGTCCTCACCGAGGTTCGGTCCGTGGTTGACGCCCGAGAGGACGAGGTCCGGCCGGTGGTCGAGGAGCTCCGCGAGGGCGAGGGCGATGCAGTCCGTGGGCGTGCCGGTGACCGACTCGACCCCGTCTCCCACCTGAGCGACGCGCAGCGGCAGGTGCATGGTGAGCGAATGGCTCGCCGCGCTCTGCTCCCGGTCGGGCGCGACGACGCGGACCTCTCCGAAGGAGCGCGCCGCGTCTGTGAGCGTGCGCAGCCCCGTCGCCAGGTACCCGTCGTCGTTCGTGCAGAGGATGTACATCGTCGTCGGCGCGCGATTCGAGGGCGGGGCGGGCCCGATGCTACGCGCAGGGGCCGCAGACCCGAGTCGGCGGCCCCTGCGAGCGCCCGCGAAACGCCCCCAACCGCGCCGAATCTACCCCGCGCCCGAGTCGCGGTCAACGGCCGGGAGATCCAGCAGGTCGCGGACCGATTCGAGCTCCTGGCGCAGCGTCCGCAGGAAGGCCCGCTCGAGGGAGCGCGAGGAGTGGTCGCCCGCGACGCCCGCGGCGTTCAGCTCCTGGATCCGCTTCCGCGCGCCCTCGATGGTGTAGCGCTCGTCGTGGACGAGCCGCCGGATGAGGGCGATGAGCTCCACCTCGGGCGCCTCGTAGACACGGTTCCCCGCGCGGTTCTTCGTCGGCGACAGTTCGCGGAACTGCGTCTCCCAGTAGCGCAGGACGTGAGGCTTGAGGTCCAGCATCTCGCAGACCTCGCCGATCGAGTAGAAGGTGCGGCGGCGGGCGGGCGACACGGGGCTCAGCTCCAGCGCTCCGCCTTCGGCGAGCGGAGCATGAGGTTCTCGACGGCCTCGCGGGGGTCCCGGTCCTCGTAGAGCAGCGCGTGGACCTCCGCGACGATCGGCATCTCGACCCGCGTGCGCCGGGAGAGCAGGTAGGCGGCGCGGGCGGTGCGGACGCCCTCGGCGACCATGGTCATCCCGGCGAGCACCTCGTCCACCGCCCTGCCCCGGCCCAGCTCCACACCCACCGTGCGGTTGCGGCTCAGCGGGCCGGTGCACGTCAGGATCAGGTCGCCCATACCGGCGAGCCCCGAGAGCGTCAGCGGGTCCGCGCCGAGGGCGGCTCCCAGGCGCGTCATCTCGGCGAGCCCGCGCGTGATGAGCGCGGCGCGCGTGTTGTAGCCGAAGCCCAGGCCGTCGACGACGCCGGCCGCGATCGCGATGACGTTCTTCAGCGCGCCGCCCAGCTCGACCCCGCGGACGTCGGCGCTGGTGTAGCCGCGGAAGTACTCCGTCTGGAAGAGCTCCTGCGCCGTCCGCGCCGCGCCGGGGTCGCGCGAGGCGAGGGTCACGGCGGTCGGGAACTCCCGCGCGACCTCGAGCGCGAAGCTCGGCCCCGAGAGGAAGACCGCGCGGCCCGCGATCCCGGGCGGGAGCACCTCGCCGATCACCTCGTCCATCGTCTGCAGCGTGTCGGTCTCGATGCCCTTGGACGCGCCCACCAGCAGCGCGTCCGAGCGCAGGTGCGGGCGAGCCCGGGTCAGCGTGTCGCGGACCACGTGGGACGGGCTGACGGACACGACAACGTCCGCGCCGGTAACGGCGGCGGCGAGGTCCGTGGTGGAGCGCAGTCGCTCGTCGAGTTCGACCTCGGAGAGGTAGAGCGGATTGCGATGCTCGCGGTCGATCGCCGCGGCCACCTCGGGCTCGTACGACCAGACGACGGTCTCCAGGTCCTTCTTCGCCAGGAGGTTCGCGAGCGCCGTCCCCCAGCTCCCCGCCCCTATGACCGCGACCCTCACGAGGGGCCTCCTTCCGTCGGCCGCGAGTGCGCACCCTTCCCGAAGCGGTGCTCCTCCCCGCGCAGGATGCGGCGAATGTTGGCGCGGTGCGCGAAGATCACGAAGATCGCCACCGCGATTCCCAGGGCGCGCACGGCCGGCGGGTTCGGGATCACGGCGAGGGCCGCGACGAGGACGAGCGCGGCGGTGATCGACGCGAGAGACACCATGCGCGACGACCAGAGAACGGCGAGCCAGTCGACGAGCGCGATCCCCGCCGCGGCCGGCGCGAGCGCGAGGAAGACTCCGGCGGCCGTCGCCACGCCCTTACCCCCTCGGAAGCGCATGTAGAGAGAGAAGACGTGGCCGACGATCGCCGCGGCGCCGTAGGCCAGAGCCCAGCTCCACGCCCGGTCGCCGTCCCAGTGTGGGAAGACGAAGGTGGGGACGAAGCCCTTGAGCACGTCGAAGATCATCACCGGGGCGGCGATCCTCGCGCCGAGCACGCGGAAGGTGTTCGTGGCGCCCAGGTTGCCGCTGCCGTGCTCGCGCAGGTCGATCCCCCGGGTCCACCGGCCCGCGAGGTAGCTGCTCGGGATGGAGCCGAGCAGGTACGCGACGACGACGAAGAGCCAGGGGCCCATCCCTCACTCCTCTCCCTCGCGGCGGCGCAGGTGGATGCGCAGCGGCGCACCGAGGAAGCCCCAGGCCTTGCGGAAGCCGTTGTGCAGATAGCGCTGGTACGACTCGGCGACGCCCTCCGGCGTGTTGCAGAAGAGGACGAAGGTGGGCGGCGCCACGGCCACCTGCGTGGCGTAGAGAATCTTCACGGGGTTGCCGTGGTGCGACGGCGGACGCGTCCGCTGGACGAGCTCGCGCACCACCTCGTTGACCTCGTGCGTCGGGATGCGTCGCAGCCGAGCATCCTGCACCGCCAGGACGACGTCGAGCGTCTTCTGCACGCGCTGGCCGGTGACCGCGCTGGTGAAGATCACCGGCACCCATTCCAGGAAGGGTGCCTTCTCGCGAAGCGCCTTCTCGAAGTTCGGCGCGGTCATCGTCTCCTTCTCCACCAGGTCCCACTTGTTGGCGACGAGGACGAGGCCACAGCCGGCATCCCAGGCCTTCTGCGCGATCTTGAGATCCTGGTTGTGGAGTGGCTCGGTGGCGTCGAGCAGGAGGAGGCAGACGTCGGCGCGCTCGATCGCGCGCTCCGTGCGCAGCGCGCTGTAGTACTCCACGTTCTCGTGGATGCGCGCCTGGCGGCGCAGCCCGGCGGTATCTATGAAGACCAGGCGGCGACCGTGATAGACCGTCGGCGTGTCGATGGCGTCGCGCGTGGTGCCCGCCACGTCGGAGACCACCAGGCGCTCCTCGCCGAGGAGCCGGTTCACGAAGCTCGACTTGCCGACGTTCGGCACGCCGACCACGGCGATGCGGAGCGTGTCCTCCTCGTCCCCCTCGCCGCCCTCCGGCAGGAGCTTGACGATCTCGTCGAGCACGTCGCCGCTCCCCTTGCCGCTCAGGCTGCTGAGCGGCAGGGGCTCACCGAGCCCGAGGTCCC
>DASSTO010000052.1:0-10906 GCA_035707865.1 Longimicrobiaceae bacterium
TCGAGCCCGAGGGTGGGCTCGTCGAGCACGAGGGCCGGCGGGTCGTGGACGATTGCGCGCGCGATCGAGACCCTCTGCCGCTGGCCGGTGGAGAGCTTGCCGCAGAGCCGGTCGGCGAAGGGTCCGATCTCGAAGAGGTCGATCATCTCGTCGACCCGCGCCCCGCGCCGCGAATCGGGGATACCCTGCAGGGCCGCGAAGTAGAACAGGAGCTCGCGCGCGGTCAGGCGCTGGTAGAGCCCCATCGACGCGGCGAGGAAGCCGAGGCGCGCGCGGACCTCCAGCGGGTGGGCGCGTACGTCGAGGCCGTCCACCCACGCCGTCCCCGCGGTGGGGCGCAGGAGCGTGGCGAGGCAGCGCAGGGCGGTCGTCTTGCCAGCTCCGTTCGCGCCGAGCAGGGCGTATACCTCGCCGGGCGCCACGCGCAGGGAGAGGTCCCGCACCGCCGGCACGTCACCATACGACTTCGAGAGATGGTCGAACTCGATCATCCGCGGGAGAGACCGGGTGGATAGGGACGTGGAACGCCCCCGGCTGCGCAGGAAGCCTGAACCGGGGGCGGGCAGGTTGTCAAGCGATGCGGCCCGTCAAGCGCGCTCTTCCGCGCCGGGCGAGCCGGGCGAGCCGGGCGGGCGGAGGAGCTCGCGGAACTGGTAGACGATGAGGCCCTCGTCGGTCACCTCGGAGTCGACGCGCACGCCGTCGTCCAGCGAGTGGAGCACCTTCTCGGCGCGCGGCAGCGTCCACCCGAGCTCCGCCGCCACCTCCGTGACCGTGAGCCGGCCGCCGCGCTGCGACGCGAGGCGCAGCACCGGGAGTTGGAGCGCGGAGATCAGCGCGGCCCGCCGCCTCTGGCGCTCGCCATCCGCGGCCTGGTACAGCAGCAGGCCACCGATCGCCGCGATCCCCGCGGCCACCAGCGCCGGCGCGGCCGTCGCGGCGGTCCCGCCGATCGCCAGGAGCGCGGCGAGGACGAAGAGTGCGGTCGACCAGGTTCGCTTCGACGACTCGCCCCAGACGGAGGCGACGGCGGGCGGCGCGGTCTCAGGCGCGCCCGCGGGGCCACGGACCACCGCCCGCTCGCCCCAGCGCCCCCACGTCCGCCCGCAGCGCGGGCAGATGCGGTGGTCGCGGCGCACGATGTAGAAGAGGATCCCGCCGGCACCCATCGCTCCCGCGGTCAGCATGGTGGCGCCGACGAGCGCCGCGACGTTCCGTCCTCGCGAGAAGTACGGCATCCCCTCCCCCTGGTACCCGCAACGTGGGCACGCGCCCACGGCCGGGAGCGCAGCCGACGACGCCGCGGGCGGCGCGGGGCGCGACACGGGCGCCGCCCTCCGCGTCACACGCGCTCCGCAGAGCTCACATGTCGCCCGCCCCTCGGGGACGGCAGATCCGCAGGTGGAACAGTACATCGTGTCGCGGCCCTCGCTGTGGATTCGGGCGGCAGCCCACCAACGCCGTCGCCCGCGTCCTAATACGTTCCCCCCACGCGAACGTTTCACACCCGGCCAGGGGGCGTCGCGCCCCCCCGACGCGGAACGGGAAATGCTCCCGGGACGCGGGCGTCCGCCGGACGGCCCGATGCTCCGGCGCCGCGCCGCCGAAACCGTACCCAGCCAGCACGCTCGTCATGTCCGTGAACCCGCAGGAACCGCCCGGCTTCCCGGCCGAGATCCCGAGATCCCCCACGCTGGACGCGCTCCACGAGGTCATGGTCCGCTGCACGCGGTGCGACCTCTTCCTCAGCCGGACGCAGGTTGTGCCCGGCGCGGGCAGTCCTCGGGCGCGCGTGCTCTTCGTCGGTGAGGCACCCGGCGCCAACGAGGACCGGCAGGGCGTTCCCTTCGTCGGCGCCTCCGGCAAGCTCCTGGAGGCCATGCTCCAGGCGGCGGGCCTCACGCGCGACGAGATCTTCATCGCCAACGTCGTCCGCTGTCGCCCACCGCAGAACCGCAGCCCGCGCGCGAGAGAGATCCGCGCCTGCGCGGGCTGGCTCGCGGAACAGATCCGCCTCATCGACCCACAGCTGGTTGTCACCCTCGGGCGCTTCGCGCTCCAGCACTTCATCCCCGAGGGCAAGATCACGAAGCTGCAGGGCGAGCTCCAGCAGGTGGACTACGCCGGGCGTCCCCTGAGCGTCCTGCCGCTCCTCCACCCATCCGCGATCCTCCGCAACCCGGACCTCCGCCCCTCGTACGAGGACCAGTTCGTCGCGCTGGGGGAAACGCTGAACGGGTGAGGTCCCTTCACCACCTCGCCCGGTACCCTCGGGTGTCGATGTGGATGAACGGGCCGTGGGCATCGGTGGCGGCATAGAGGCCGGCGCCGCCCACCAGGTCCGGGTGCTCGCGCTCCACCCGGTCGACGGCGCGCCGGATGACCGCGGCATCGCGGATGTCGACGCGGCCATCGCCGTTCAGGTCGTCCATGTAGCCGTTCTGGTCGTTGTCCACCCATCCGTCGGCGGCGTCACCGTACATGTGGCGAGAGAGGGCGGCGCGGCCGTCGCCGCCGGGGCCGTTGTACTGCGGGGTCCGGTAGCCACTCATGATGTAGTAGTGCTCGGCGCGGACGCCCATCTGGTTCAGCTCCTGCATCACCAGTTCGAGCTTGTCGATCAGCCGCGCGTCCAGGGCCACGTACTTCGGCCAGACGTCCTGCTGGTCGTGGGTGACGAACTGCTTGAGCTGGAAGTGCTCCGAGATCCACATGTCCTCGTTCCCGGGCGTCACCTCGATGAAGCCTGCCGGGGGCGCGTAACGGTCGGTGCGACCGGAGCCCTCGGTCGGGTAGCTCCCGATGTGGTAGCCGTTCAGGTAGCCGTTCCTCTTACGCGCGAAGGGAACCTCGGTAACGAAGGCGAGACCACTCTCGGTGACCTGGGGGCTCTGGCCGATCACCAGCCGCCAGACGCCCGGCGCGGCGGGCGCGCGCAGGTCGCGTCGGTAGACGGCGTCGCCGAGGAGCTGCGTGCGCGTACCGAAGAGCGGCACCCAGCGGAAGGTGGTGCCGCGTGGGCCGGAGCGCGCGGCCGCGAGCGGGAAGTCGAGAGCGGCGAGGGCATGGACGATCGCCACGCGGAGCTTGCCGCTGTAGCCGAGTGCCGGCTCGACGTGCTCCGATGCCGCCACCGGGGTCGCGGCCGCGGCCGGGCGCCCCGCCAGCGGCGCCTGGGCACCGAGACGGGCCGCAAAGAGCGTCGCGGCGGCGAGGGCAGAGGAAGCGAGAACGACGCGTCTCATCCGGGTAAGGATCGGGGCCATGGAACAACGGGTGCGACGACGAGTGACCCGCTCGGCCGCAGGGTGGCACGCGACCGGTCACAGCTGTAGATTCTCGGCCGACCGGAATTGGAAGTGAAGGATACATACGAACCTACCGGCGCGGTGTAAACCCCGCCCCAGCCTCCAAGGCACGCCATGCCCGATACCAGCGATTCCGCCGCCACGCGGCCCCGCGCCGTCCTGCTGATCCTCGACGGCTGGGGCCTCCGCGAGCCCGCCGACGACAACGCGGTCACCGTCGCCCGTACACCCAACTGGGACTCGCTCTGGGGCGAGGGCCGCCTCCCGCGCTCCCGGCTGACGACCCACGGCCCCGCCGTCGGCCTGCCCGAGGGGCAGATGGGCAATTCGGAAGTGGGGCACCTGAACCTCGGCGCGGGCAGGGTCGTCATGCAGACGATCCAGCGCATCACACACGCCATCGAGAGCGGGCGGTTCTTCGAGAACGAGCCGCTCGTCAACCTCATCGAGCGAGTGAAGGAGCGCGGAAACACGCTGCACCTCATGGGTCTCATCGGCCCCGGCGGCGTCCACGCCGTCGACTCCCACCTGCTCGCGCTGTGCGAGCTGGCGCAGCGGCACAAGATTCCGCGCACCCGAATCCATGCCTTCCTCGACGGCCGCGACACCCCGCCCCAGTCCGCGCGCGGGTACCTGACGGAGCTGATCGGGCGAAGCAACCACGAAGCGGGCTGCGAGGTCTCCACACTCATCGGTCGCTACTGGGCGATGGACCGCGACAAGCGGTGGGAGCGCACCGCGAAGGCATACCGCGCCATCGTGTACGGCGAGGGGCAGCCGGTCCGCGACCCGGTCGCCGCCATCGCGGAGGCGTACGCATCGGGCGAGAGCGACGAGTTCATCGAGCCGCGCGTGGTCGTCGACGAGAACGGCCAGCCGCTCGGCCCGATCCGCGACGGCGACGGCGTGGTCTTCTTCAACTTCCGCGCGGACCGCGCCCGTCAGCTCTCGCGCGCGCTCGCCTCGGAAAGCTTCGACGAGTTCGACCGCGGCCCGAACCCGCCGCGCGTCGACGTGGTCACCATGACGGCCTACGACGAGGACTTCCCCCTCACCGCCGCCTTCCCGCCGCAGCCGATGAAGAACATCCTCTGCGACGTCCTCGTCCAGCGGGGGCGCACCAGCTTCCGGACGGCCGAGACGGAGAAGTACCCGCACGTCACCTACTTCTTCAACGGCGGCGTCGAGGAGCCACCGCGGGGCGAGGAGCGGCGCATGGTGCCCTCGCCCAAGGTCGCCACGTACGACCTTCAGCCCGAGATGAGCGCACCCGCCGTGGCCGACGGGCTCATCGAGGCGATCGGCGACCGGAGGCACGACCTCTACGTCTGCAACTTCGCCAACCCCGACATGGTGGGCCACACCGGCGTGATGGAAGCCGCCGTGCGGGCCGTGGAGACGGTCGACGAACAGCTCGGCCGCGTTCTGGAGGCGTGTCAGGCGACGGGCACGACGCTGCTCTTCACCGCCGATCACGGCAACTGCGAGCAGATGTGGGACCCTACGACCAACGGGCCGCACACCGCCCACACCACCAACCCGGTGGGCATCGTGCTCGTCGAGCCCGAGGGCGCGCGCGAGACGAGCGCCCTGCGTGATGGTGCACTCTGCGACGTCGCGCCCACCCTCCTCGGCATCCTCGGTCTGCCGCAACCGCCAGATATGACGGGACAGGACCTGCGGGTACGCGGCGAGTGAGCTTGCGTGCCGCTCGCGCCCGGCTCTAGCTTCCGATCACGATCCCAGTCCCGGGCGCACGGCCCGGGACTGGCCGTTTACCACCGTGCGGGCACGACCCGCCGCCGATCCCTCATGCAGACCATGCGACACGCGTTGCTCGCGACGCTCGGTGCCCTCTCGCTCCTGGCCGGTGCCACGGGCCTCGAGGCGCAGAGCATTCCATCTCCGTATCACTACATCGAGCCCACGCAGTCCATCGAGCTCCACATCGGCTACGTGAACACCGATCGGGGCCGCTACGGCGTCGGCCCCGAGTCCGCCCCCGAGATCGGCATGACCTACGCCGGGCGGTTCACCGGCCCGCTCTCGGGCACCCTCGGGGTGACGCTCATCCCGAGCTCCCGCACCGTCTACGCCCGGGCGGCGGGCGCTCCGCAGCTCACCACGGTGGTCGCCGACCAGCCGGCGCAGCTCCTCCTCGCGGAGGCGGGGCTCCGCTTCCAGCTCACCGGGGCGCGGACCTGGCACGGCTTCGCCCCGTACGTGGGTCTCGCGGCCGGTCTCCTCTCCGACCTCTCCAGCAGAGCCGAGGAGGAATCGTCACTTCCCACCAACCCGAGCCAGATCGTGAAGTTGGGCCCCGCCTTTGCAGCTACGGCGTCCGTGGGGACCGAGTGGTTCCTCACCGAGCGCCTCTCGCTCCGGGCCACGGCCAAGGACGACCTCTGGCGCGTCAACACGCCCGCCGGCCTCACGGAGAAGCAGCAGGTGGCCGACAAGCAGTGGACGCAGAACCTCGGAGTCTCGCTCGGAGTGGCCTTTCACTTCTGAACGCAGGGAAGCCCGATGGCTAGACAGCACGGCGGCGAGCTGTACGACTTCGACCAGATGTCGGACGAGGAGATCCGGGAGGTCGTCGTGCAACACCTACGGGAATACCCGAACATCGACGCCGACTGGGTCGAGGTCTACGTGAGGAACGGGTTCGTCACGCTCAATGGCGAGGTGGGAACCGACGGCGAATTCCAGGTCGCGGAGGAGATCGTCCACGACGTGCTCGGCATCGAGGACTACTCGAACGAGCTGGTCGTCGGTGAAATCCACCGCGGAGAGGCCCCCTCCGGCGCCGACGAGGCGGTCGTCCAGGACGAAGAGGTGGACGATCAGCTCGGCGAGACCGGCTCGCAGCAGTCGGACACGGCCGAGCACATCATGCAGCACCTCGATAGCGACACCTTCGGCACGCACGACGTGGGAACCGCCATCCGCGACGGAACCTCGTACGTGCCGCCCGACCGCCCCATTCCCGACGGCTACGACTCGCGCGAGAACCACTGAGCGCGCCCATGGGCTCGGCGAAGTGGCAGGACCCTCCGACGGACCGGTTCCGCCGGAGGGTCCCGTGCTTCCCGGCGGTGTCGCGAGCCGCTGCGTCGCAGACGGTCGCGCCTCAGTCGGGGAGCGCGAAGGCGACGTAGGCGTCGCCGGACGGCGTACCCAGCTTCCCGCCGCCGGCCGCGATGACGACGTACTGCCTGCCATCGACCTCGTACGTGCAGGGGGTCGCGTAACCGGCAGCCGGGAGATCGGCCTGCCAGAGAAGCTCGCCCGTCCGCTCGTCGAAGGCCCGGAACTTCGCGTCCTGGCTCGCCCCGATGAAGACCAGACCGCCCGCAGTCGCGATCGGCCCACCGTAGTTCTCCGTCCCCGTGGGCGGGATTCCCTTCGCCGTCAGCTCCGGGAACTCACCCAGTGGGGTCTTCCAGAGGTACTCACCGGTGTTGAGGTCGATCGCGTTCAGCGTACCCCACGGCGGCCTCACGGCCGGGTACCCGTCCGGGCCCTTCCACCGCTCGTAGCCCTTGAAGCGATACGGCTCCGCCGAGCGGGCAGGCTCACCCTGCGCTCGGTGCACGGCGGTCCGTGCGCTGGCCTCGGGCCGGCCGAGCAGGTAGGCGATCACTTCGTCCTTCTCCGCATCCGGGAGATCGGCGAACGCGGGCATGAAGCCTCGCCCGTGATCGATCACCCGCCGAACGTCGGCCGCGGAGAGGCGTTGCGAGACGTTCACGAGCGAAGGAATGCGGTCGCCATCACCGCGCCGGCCCGCACCGTGGCAGCCGGCGCAGACCCGGGCGTACACCTCCCGGCCCGACTGGACGGAGCCTCCGGTCGACGCGGCCGTATCGGTCGCCACCATCGTCGCGATCCAGGGTACGTCGCTGGCGTTGACGAAGAGTACCCCCGATCGCGGGTCCACCGCGGCTCCGCCCCACTCGCCCCCGCCGTCGAAGCCCGGAAAGACCACGCTGCCCTCCTCGCTGGGCGGAGTGAAGAGGACGGCGGGTTGCCGCAGGCTACGGAACCGCTCCAGTACCGCGGCGTGGGCCTCGGGCGAGAGGTCGGTGATGTCGGCCTCGGTGAAGGTCTGCCGCGCGAAGGGCGCCGGCTCGAGCGGGATCGGCTGCGTCGGCCATGCCTGCTCGCCGCGCAGGTCACTCGGCGGCACCGGGCGCTCCTCCACGGGAAAGAGCGGCGCGCCGCTCGCCCGGTCGAAGAGGAAGACGAATCCCGACTTGGTGATCTGCGCGACCGCGTCCGTCCGCCGGCCGTCGTGGGTCACGGTGAGGAGATTGGGCGCGGCGGGGAGATCACGATCCCAGAGATCGTGATGGACGGTCTGGAAGTGCCAGATGCGCCTGCCAGTCGCGGCGTCCAGGGCGATGAGGGTGTTCCCGAAGAGGTCCGCCCCGACGCGGTGACCGCCGTAGAAGTCACCCGTCGGGGAGCCCGTCGGCACGTAGACGATGCCGCGTTGCACGTCGACCGCCATCCCCGGCCAGGAGTTCGCTCCTCCGGCCGTCGCATACGAGCCGGCGGGCCAGGTCTCGTACCCGAACTCGCCCGGCTGCGGGATGGTGTGGAAGGTCCAGCGGATCTGCCCGGTCCGCACGTCGTAGGCGCGCACGAAGCCCGGGAGCGAGCCGCGGGCTTCCCCGACGCGCGTGCCCTGGATCAGCAGGTCGTGGTAGATCACCCCGGGGCTGGTTGCGACGAGGTACTGACCGTCCGTCTCGCGGCCGAGCCCCGCTCCGAGGTCCACCGATCCTGCGCTGCCGAATTCCGGGATCGGGTGCCCGGTCGCCGCGTCGAGCGCGAAGAGATGATCGCCCTGTGTGAAGAGGATCCTGCGATCGTTCCCGTCCTGCCAGTAGACGACGCCGCGGTTGACCTCGGGGTCCCTGCGCTCGGCTCCGCGCGCCTTGTACGGGTCGAAGCGCCAGACCTCCTCGCCGCTCGCGGCGCGGAGCGCGACGACGTCGAGGCCGGGCGTGGTCGAGTAGAGAATCCCGTCGACGACGATGGGCGTGGCCTGGATCTGGGAGCGGTTGTCCGCGCGCGCGTCGCCGCTATGGTAGACCCACGCCACTTTCAACCGCTGTACGTTGCTCCGGTCGATCTGCGCGAGGGGCGAATACCGGGTGTTGCCCGGATCGCCTCCGGTCACGCGCCAGTCGCGCGCCGTGCGAGCGGAGGGCGCGCTCGACGCCGCGCACGCGCTCACCACTGCCAGGGCGAGGCCGGCGATGATCAGTCTGGACGCGTCGGCGGGCGATCTTGCGGATCTCGTCCGCGGAGCCGAATTGACGATGGGAGTCTCCTGAAGAAGATTGGGCGGTGGGAGGCGGTGGGACTCCAAGATGCGAGATCCTCGGCTCGTGCGCCACACCGGGAGACGGGTAGCAGAAACAAAAGGAGCCGAGCGATGGCCCGGCTCCGCACGCGATCGGCCCCTGATCCTCTGCGTCAGCCGCCCCTCTTCGCCCGGCCAACACTCGCCGACGTGCCCTGGTGCTCGCCCGCGGTCTGTGGGAACGGCTCCTCGTGCTCGTCGAGCGGTTTGTCGAGCCGTACGGTGAGCTGGTTCACCACCCCGCGCACGCCCCGGGCCTCCCACGCGTCGTCCCAGGCATAACGGGCCTCGAGGTAGTCGTCCACCTCGCCCTTCAGGGTCACGACGTTATCGTTCACCTCAACCTGGATCCGGTCGGGATGAATGTAGTCGTCCTGGTGCAGGTTCTGGCGGACCGACCGCAGGATCTCGTCGTCGCCGAAGTCACGGTCCCACTGCTCGTCGTTGTTGTGCGCGGGCCAGCGGTCCGGCAAGGCGCGCTGCGGGCGGTTCATCTCGGGGTGGCGTCGATACGCCTCCTCGGGGACGAACGTCCCCCCGGCATAACCCTGATCGTAGCCCCCGCGACCGTACCCCTGATCGTAAACCGTGCGCCCGTACCCGCTCCACCCGTAGCCGCTACTCCGCCCGTAGCCGCCGTACGGCGACTGCCGGTTCATGCGGCCACCGAAGCGGTCGTAGTCCGCCCCGTAGCCGCCGCGGCCCCAGAAGTACATCCCGCGATTGCGCGCGCCCGGGTAGCCGCCGAACTCGCCGTAGTCGCTTCCGTACATCCCGCGGTCGTAGCCGAACGCCTCGCCCGGCGTCCCCCACTGGCGGTACAGGCCGACTCCGCGCCCGCGCATGCTCGACCACGGCACCGTTCCCCAGGCGTCGCCCCAGCTCCCGAAGTCCGAGGCGTAGCCCCACCCGCTGGCTCGACCGTAGTCCCGGCCCATGCCGCGATTCCAGTCCCGATCGTACCGATCCATGCTCAGCCTCCCGTGTTCGAGTTCCATCCGGCGCGCTCCGCGGAAGTAGTCGGCCGCAAGAGCCGTTCCCCGTGCGGCCCGAGCCATGCAGCTCCATCCCGCCGCCCCTGAGCATCGCCCCGGCGGCCCCACCAGCGAGGAACGATGAGCGATTCCACCTCCAACGACCGCGACCGTGGCTCCCCCCGGCAGACTGGCGCCGGAGATGGCGACCGCTCCGGGGAGGTCCAGGCCAATCCGTACGAGACCCGCAAGACCGACCTCGAGCCGCCCGCCGGGCCGGGGGCCGCGGAGGCCCCCGCCCGCCCGCGCGCGGTGCCCCGGGCCGAGCCACCGGACCGTCTCAGCGGCCTCGAGCTCCGGCCCGTGGAGACAGTGGCGGCGGGGCTCCCGGCGATCGTGGAGAGCCTGCGCTACACGCTCGGTGAGATGGGCCCCGTCCAGGGCCTGCGGATGCTGGCTAAGATCAACCAGGTAGGTGGCTTCGACTGCGCTGGCTGCGCCTGGCCCGACCCGGACCCGGACCAGCGCTCCTCGACGGAGTTCTGCGAGAACGGCGCGAAGGCCAGCGCGGAAGAGAACACGCGCAAGCGGGTGGGGCCGGGCTTCTTCCGACGCTACGGCGTGGCCGAGCTGTCGCGGCGCTCCGACTACTGGCTCGCACGGCAGGGGCGCATCACCGAGCCGATGGTCCTGCGGCGCGGCGCGACCCACTACGAGCCCATCCCGTGGGACGACGCCTTCCGCATGGTCGCCGACGAGCTGAAGGCCCTCGACTCGCCCGACGAGGCGATCTTCTACACCTCCGGTCGCACGGCGAACGAGACGGCCTTCCTCTACCAGCTCTTCGCCCGCCAGTTCGGCACCAACAACCTTCCCGACTGCTCGAACATGTGCCACGAGTCGAGCGGCTCGGCGCTGACGGAGACGATCGGGATCGGCAAGGGGACCGTCACCCTCGACGACGTGCTGCACACGGACCTGCTCATCAGCATCGGGCAGAACCCCGGCACCTGTCACCCGCGCATGCTCACCGCGCTGCAGACGGCGAAGCGCAACGGGGCGCGGATCGTGGCCGTGAACCCGCTTCCCGAGACCGGCCTCAACCACTTCAAGCATCCGCAGGACCTCAAGCACCCGCTCCGCGCGCTCGCCGTCCTGACCGGCGAGGGTACTCCCATCGCGGATCTCTTCCTGCCGGTGCGCATCAACGGAGACGTGGCGCTGCTCAAGGGCGTGATGAAGGAGATGGT
>DASSTO010000053.1:0-11477 GCA_035707865.1 Longimicrobiaceae bacterium
CGTCCGCACGGCCTCACCTTCGGTCCCGACCCCGCCACGCACGACCACAACACGCTCGGCGGGATGATCGGCAACAACTCCTGCGGCGTGCACTCGGTGATGTCCGCCCTCTTCGGTCCCGGCGCGCGGACCTCGGACAACCTCGAGGAGCTGGAGGTCCTCACCTGCGACGGTCTGCGCCTGCGCGTGGGCGCGACGAGCGAGGAGGAGCTGGATCGCATCGTCCGCGAGGGCGGGCGCCGCGGGGAGATCTACGGCGCGATGCGCGCGCTTCGCGACAGGTACGCGCCGCTCATCCGCGAGCGCTTCCCCAAGATCCCGCGGCGGGTCTCGGGCTACAACCTCGACGACCTCCTGCCCGAGAACGGCTTCCACGTCGCGCGCGCCCTCGCCGGCTCGGAGGGGACGCTCGCCACCATCCTCGACGCGACGCTCACGCTCATCGACGAGCCGAAGCAGACCTCGCTCGTGGTGCTCGGCTACCCGGACGCCTACCAGGCGGGCGACCACGTCCCCGACATCCTGCGCTTCCAGCCGATCGCCCTCGAGGCGATGGACGCGCTGCTCGTGGAGTTCATGCAGGTGAAGGGTCTCCATACGCGCGACGCGGGCATGCTGCCGAAGGGCGGCGGCTGGCTGCTGGTGGAGTTCGGGGGCGAGACCGCCGAGGAGGCGCGGGAGAAGTCACGGCGGATGATGGCGGCGCTGGAGAAGCGCCCCGGCGCGCCGACGATGAAGCTCGTCGAGGACCCCGGCGACGTCGCGCGCATCTGGCTGGTGCGGCGCTCCGCCCTCGGGGCGACCGCCTGGGCGCCGGGGCTGGAGTTCTTCTGGCCCGGCTGGGAGGACTCGGCCGTCCACCCGGACGACCTCGGCGCCTACCTGCGCGACTTCCGGCAGCTGCTCACCCGCTACGACTACGGCTGCTCCTTCTACGGGCACTTCGGCCAGGGGCTGCTCCACGTGCGCATCGACTTCCGCCTGCGCACGGAGGAGGGGATCCGCCGCTACGCCGACTTCACGCGCGAGGCCGCCGAGCTGGTGGTGGGCAAGTACCACGGCTCGCTCTCGGGCGAGCACGGCGACGGCCAGTCGAGAGCGGACCTGCTGCCGGTCATGTTCGGCGACGAGCTGGTGGAGGCCTTCCGCGAGTTCAAGCGCATCTGGGATCCCGAGTGGAAGATGAACCCCGGCAAGGTCGTCGACCCCAACCCGCGCACCTCGGACCTGCGGCTCGGCGCCGACTACGACCCCCGGAGCCCGCGCACGCACTTCCGCTTTCCCCACGACGAGGGGAGCTTCGCGCACGCCTCCCTGCGCTGCGTGGGCGTCGGCGAGTGCCGGCGCGACGGGGGTGGGGTGATGTGCCCCAGCTACATGGTGACGCACGAGGAGAAGCACGCCACTCGCGGCCGCGCGCGGATGCTCTTCGAGATGCTCCACGGCGACCCCATCACCAGGGGCTGGAAGAGCGAACAGGTGAAGGAGTCGCTCGACCTCTGCCTGGCGTGCAAGGGCTGCCTCTCGGACTGCCCCGTGAACGTGGACATGGCCACGTACAAGGCCGAATTCCTCTCGCACTACTACGACGGTCGCGTGCGGCCGCGCCACGCCTACGCATTCGGCCTCATCCAGTACTGGGCGCGCCTCGCCGAGCAGGCGCCGGACGTCGCCAACCTCCTCACCCACGCCCCGGGCGTCGCGCGCCTGGTGAAGTGGGCGGTGGGCATGGCGCCCGAGCGAGAAGTGCCCGCCTTCGCCCCGCGCACCTTCCGGCAGTGGTTCCGAGCGCGCGGACCGAGGAACCCCGGCGGGAAGCCCGTCGTCCTGTGGCCCGACACCTTCAACGACCACTTCTACCCGCGCGTGCTGCGGGCCGGTGTCGAGGTCCTCGAGGACGCCGGCTACCGGGTGAAGGTGCCCGGCAGATGGGTCTGCTGCGGCCGGCCGCTCTACGACTACGGCATGCTCGACCTCGCCGAGCGCCAGCTCCGCGACGTCCTCGACGTCCTGGGGCCGGAGATCGACGCCGGGACGCCGGTGGTCGGCCTGGAGCCGAGCTGCACCGCCGTGCTGCGCCACGAGCTCTACCAGCTCCTGCCCGACGACGACCGCGCGCGGCGGCTCCGGGAGCAGACGCTCACCCTGGCCGAGCTCCTGATGGACCGCGCCGGGGGGTACGACCCGCCGCGCCTGGAGCGCCACGCGCTCGTCCACGGCCACTGCCACCACAGGGCCGTGATGACGATGACCGCCGAGGTGGACCTCTACCGGCGCATGGGCCTCGACGTCGAGATGCCGGATTCGGGCTGCTGCGGTCTCGCCGGCTCCTTCGGCTTCGAGCGCGGCGAGCACTACGACGTCTCCGTCGCCGCCGGCGAGCGCGTGCTCCTGCCCGCCGTGCGCGCCGCGGGAGACGACACGCTCCTCGTCACCGACGGCTTCAGCTGCCGCGAGCAGATCCGGCAGGGCACGGGCCGGCTCACGCTGCACACCGCCGAGGTGCTGCGGATGGCGCAGCGAGGCCGCGCGGTGGAGGGCAGGCGCCGCCCCGAGCTCGCGGCGCGCACCTCGCCGCTGGTGGGCGCGCTGGCGCTCGGGGGCGCGGCGGTGCTGGGTGGGGCGGCGGTGCGGGGCGTCGCACACCTCTTCAATCACTCCACGAACGGGAGATCGCATGCGAAGCAAGCTGTTGCGGGGCGGTAGCGGAGAGGGGGAGGGCGAGCGCACCTGGGTCCTCGCCTTCGAGACCGGCGACCCGGTGGTGGATACGCTGCGCGGCTTCGCCGGGGCGCAGGACCTGCGTGGGGCCCACTTCACCGCCATCGGCGCTCTCCGCGAGGTCACGCTGCGCTACTTCGACTGGGAGTCGAAGTCGTACCGGGACATCCCGGTGCCCGAGCAGGTGGAGGTGCTCACGATGACGGGCAACGTCGCGCGCTCGAAGGAGGGCGACGTGAAGCTCCACGCCCACCTCATCGTCGGCCGCTCCGACGGCACCACCCGCGGCGGGCACCTCAAGGAGGCCGTCGTGCGCCCCACCCTCGAGGTGATCCTCACCGAGGAGCCGGCCGGGCTGCGGCGCACGTTCGACGAGGAGACCGGCCTGGCGCTCCTCAAACCCTGAACTCTCTCACCGGAGGTGCCCCGTGGGCTTCGACCAGTATCACGAGCCGCCCGACGAGCTCCCGCAGGAAACGAGGACCTACGCCCGGATGATCGTCTCGCTCATCGAGGAGGCCGAGGCGATCGACTGGTACCAGCAGCGCATGGCGGTCGAGCAGGACGCGGACGCCAGGGCGATCATGGCCAACGCGCAGAAGGAGGAGTACAAACACTTCGCGATGGATCTCGAATGGCTCCTGCGCAAGACGCCCAAATGGCGCGAGATCGCCCGGGGCGTCCTCTTCCAGGAGGGCGACATCGTGAAGCTGGGCGAGGGGGCGGAGAAGAAGGCAGACTGACGGGATTCGGGATCCAGCATTCAGCGGATGCGCCCCCTGAATGTTGAATCCCGAATCCTCATCCATGATCCACGTCTCGTTCCTTGGCGGCGGACTTCTTCTGCTTCTGCGCGGCCGGAGGAGGACTCCGCCGCTCGTGCTCGTAGGGGATGGCGCTGATCTGGCCCTCCGACTCCAGCCAGGCACTCTTCACCTCGTCGATCGATTCGATTCCCGACAGCCGCAGCTGGGCTTCGATCTGGTCGCGCGCCAGCCCCTGCGCCCGCATCTGGTCCACGAGCAGCTGACCGTTCCGGACGAGCTGGACGGGCCGCGGCCGGACGAGCCGGCGCAGACGCGGGAAGCGTACGACGAGCGTCCGGATCGCCCAGTCCCAGAACATGAGGAGGGAGGCGATAATGAGCCCGTCGCCCACGCCGATGGACTCCGTGCCCACGAGGGCCTGGCGGACGGAGACGGCGAGGAGGACCATCACCAGCAGGTCGGCGATGGAGAGGCGGCCCATCTCGCGGCGGCCGAGGGTGCGCAGGAGGGCGAGGAGGAAGAAGTAGACGACGCTCGCACGCACCACGAGCTCCGCGAGGGGCGCGTGGGGGAGGAGGATCCTCGCCCAGCTGTCCGGCCAGATCTCGATGCCCATGCCGGAAGGCCGGCGGCAAGTCACACGCCAGTGCGTGAGCGCCCGGATCGGTGGTCCGCACCCTGCATCCACGCTGGGGCGCGGAAGATCAACCGACCAGGGAGGTTATCACATGACGACGGAACAGCGTGGGCGGGTGGTGGTCATCACGGGCGCGTCGGCCGGAGTGGGGCGGGCGACGGCGGTGGCCTTCGCGAGGCAGGGCGCGCGCATCGGGCTGCTGGCGCGCGGGCGCGCGGGCCTAGAAGGCGCGAAGCGCGAGGTCGAGGACCTGGGCGGGCAGGCGCTCGCCATCCCCACGGACGTAGCGGACGCGGCGGCGGTCGAGCGCGCCGCGGAGGCGGTCGAGGAGGCCTTCGGCCCCATCGACGTCTGGGTCAACAACGCCATGGCCTCCGTCTTCTCGCCGATCGAGCAGATGCGCCCGGAGGAGTACGCGCGGGTGACGGAGGTGACGTACCTCGGCCAGGTCTACGGCGCGCTCGCCGCGCTGAAGCGCATGCGCCCGCGGGATCGCGGCAAGATCGTCTTCGTCGGCTCCGCGCTCGCCTACCGCGGCATCCCCCTGCAGTCGGCCTACTGCGGCGCGAAGCACGCCATCCAGGGCTTCTTCGACTCGCTCCGCACCGAGCTGCTGCACGACGGGAGCAACGTGCAGATCACGATGGTGCAGATGCCGGCTCTCAACACGCCGCAGTTCCGCTGGGTGCTGAGCCGGCTGCCGAACAAGGCGCAGCCCGTGCCCCCCATCCACCAGCCGGAGGTCGCGGCCGAGGCGATCCTCTTCGCCGCCGACCACGATCGGCGCGAGATGTGGGTGGGCTGGCCCACCGTCGTGGCGATCGCCGGCAACCGCGTCGCCCCCTGGTTCGCCGACGAGGAGCTGGCGAAGGCCGGCTACTCCGCCCAGCAGACGGACGAGCCGCAGGTCCCCGACCACGACGTCAACCTCTGGCACCCGGTGGACGACGAGCGAGACTTCGGCGCGCACGGCGTCTTCGACGACCGCGCGACGCCGTACACCTCACAGCTCTGGTTCTCCGAGCACCACAGGCTCGTCGCGGCCGGCGGCGCCCTCCTCGCCAGCGCCGCCCTCGCGGCCCTCGGGAAGGCCGCGTTCGGCTCGGGCGATCCGGACGGCCACGGTCGCCGCCCGGTCTCGCCCGAGGCGAGGCAGCGGCTTCGCGATTTCGACCGCGAGATGCGTCACCTCGAACGCCGCAGGGCACTCCCGCGGGCGTAAGGGGCGAGCGTGAGGATCCAGTCGTTCGTCGCCGCGCCGTCGACCAGGACGAGCCGGCTCGGATCCTGGTTCCCGTCCCGGATCACGACGGCGACCGCGCCGTCCGGCAGGGGAGCGTCCGTGACTCCGAACGCCGGGTCACCCCGGTCGATCGCCGCCAGGAGCCGTCGCACCTGCGGCGGCAGAGACTCCGAGCGGTCACGAATCGCGAGTGCGCTGGACAGCATCCCCGGGTCCAGATCGTTCGTGGAGCCGACGACGAAGCCACCCTCGGGATTCAGCTGGAGTACCACGTCTTCGCCCTTCATCGGACTCTCGCTCCCGGTCAGAGGCCTATCGACCGTGGCACGGAGCAACGGTGCTCCCAGGTACATGCACGGCCTTACGGCACGTCGGCTGACGAGCCCGGTCGAGCGCACGGCTCCGCTCGTCCCGGATCCCACCTCACTCCGTCGCCCCCGCGGGCGGCGGCGGGTTCCGCAGCCGCCGGACGACGTTCATCATCGCGCGGCTGTCGTGGTAGGCGGCCTTCCAGATGTGCCCCTTGTCGCCCGTCTTCCGCTGCGGCTCCTTGTCGAGCCCGCCCTCGTACCAGCCGCCGTGCTGGTGGTCGATCAGGTAGCGGTCGATGTACGACCACTGCTTCAGGAACCTCTGCTGGTAGTGCATCGGGTCGCTCGGGAAGAGGTCGCCCATCAGCAGCAGCGTGTTCAGTCCCTCCGCCTGCGCCCACCAGTTCTTGGTGTCGGCGATGATCGTCACGCCGGGCCTGTCCCTGAAGTAGTAGCCCTCGTCGTAGAAGCCGCCCACGCCGTCGTCCCAGCCGGTGCGCAGGGCGTGGTCCACCATCTGCTTGGCGAGCCGCGGCGTGGTGGTGTCGTGCTTCAGCCCCAGCGCGTGCGAGGCCTCGAGCATCAGGTAGGCCGTCTCGACGTCGTGGCCGTAGGAGACGTGGTCGAAGTAGTCGTGCGCCTTCCGCACCGCCTCGGTGGAGTCGCGGTAGGAGATCGGCGTCCAGTCCGCGGTGAAGAAGAGCCGCAGGTAGCCGGGGTCGGTGCGCATGGTGTCGCGCACCAGGTGGAGCATCTCGGCCAGGCGGGCGCGCACCGTCGGGTCCGGCCAGACGCGGTAGAGCGAGGTCAGCGCCTCCAGGATGTGGATCGACGAGTTCTGGTCCTTGGGCGGCGTGTCGTCGTAGCCCTTCGTGAGGGGCGTCCCGTCGCGCAGCAGGTAGTTGAAGTAGCCGCCGTGGACGGGGTCGTGCGCGTGCCGGTCGAGCCAGCGGAAGGCCCGCTGCGCCAGGTGCAGGGCGGCGGTGTCGTGCGAGGCCTCGTAGTAGCCGGCCAGCCCGTAGATGCCGAAAGCCTCGCCGTAGGCCTGCTTGACGATCCGGCCGTCGGGCTCCCGCTTCGGCGTGCCGTCGCGCGCGACGAGCCAGTAGAAGCCCCCGTCCCGCGCGTCCCACATCTCATCGCGCAGGAAGGCGAAGCCGTGCGCCGCCTCGGGCAGGTAGGTCGTGTCGTCCGGGAAGAAGAGCGATGCCTGCGCCGTCGTCCACACGTGGCGCGCCTGGGTGACGATCATCTTGTCCTGCGGCCCCACGGGCTTCCACTCGTAGTCGAGGCGACTGAGAAAGCCGCCGTCCCGGCGGTCGACGGCGCGCGGGTACCACGCGTCCAGCTCCTCGGCCCGCAGCGCGTGCGAGATGGAGTCCGCGAGCTGCAGCCGGGCCTGCCGCGAGAGCGGCGCACGCTGCGCGACGGCGGGCGGGGCGGCGGCGAGGGCGAGGGCAACGGAGACGGCGAACCGGGCTCGGGCGAGGCGCATCGGCGGGGGCGTGGGTCGGTGTGGTCGCGCTGGGGCTGATCGATACGGACGATGGATTGTAGGGGGGCGAGCGCCGAGTTCCAAGTGCCGGGCGCCCGGCGCGTCCGCTCCCGTTTCCCCCATCCCCCTCCGGCCGTACATTGGCCCCGTCCACGCCGTGTCCCGCATCACCCGCCCCGTTTCCCGGATCCGCGATGTCCCGACCCCTCCGCACCCTCAGCGCACTGACCGCCGCGGCGGCGCTCGCCGCGTGCTCCGGCGCTCCCCGGAGCGCGACTTCGGCCGCCGCCGGGCGCACACCCGCTCCCGCCGTCGATACGGCGTGGACCGCAGGCCGGCTCCCCACCGGCGCGCGGCTCGCCCCTGCGGGCACGCAGGTGCCCGTCGGCAACTTCCCGCTCGCCATGGCGCTCTCGCCGGACGGGCGATGGGCCGTGCTGCTGACGAGCGGCTGGCACGAGCAGGCGCTCCAGGTGGTCGACCGCGCGGCGGGGCGCGTGGTGCAGACGCTTCCCCAGCCCGCGGCCTTCCTCGGCCTCGCGTGGTCGCCCGACGGGCGGACGATCTACGCTTCGGGCGGCAACCAGGACGTCGTCTATCGCTACGACTGGGCGGACGGAAGAGCGGCGCTCCGTGACTCGCTGCCGCTCGCCGAGCCGGACACCACCAGCGCCCCGAACCCGTCGGCGCCGGGGGTGACGCACACGTCGCGGCAGACGGGGCAGCGCTACCCGGCGGGTCTCGCACTCTCGGCGGACGGGGCGACGCTCTACGTCGCCGAGAACCTGGCCGACGACGTGGCGGTGGTCGACCTGGCGAGCGGGCGCGTGCTGCAGCGCCTGCCCACCGAGCGCTATCCCTACGCGATCGCGGTGGCGCCGGACGGCACGGTCTACGCCTCGGCGTGGGGCGGGCACACGGTCTCCGTCTTCGAGCCGGCGGGCGGCGGGCGGCTGCGTGACGCGGGGCGCGTCACCGTGGGCCGCCACCCGGCAGCGATGCTGCTGAGCCACGACGCCACGCGCCTCTTCGTCCTCTCGCCGAGCACCGACCGCGTGGCGGTGGTGGACACCCGCACGCGGCGCGTCCTCACGCATCTGCTCGACCCCCCGCCCGCGGGCCCGGACGAGGGTACGACGCCCGACGCACTCGCCCTCTCGCCGGACGGCACGCGCCTGCTCGTGGCCGAGGCGGACGCGAACGCGGTGGCGGCCTTCGACCTCGCCGCCGCCACCGCCGGCGTGGCTGGGGCGCGCGGGAACGACCAGCTGGCCGGCCGCATCCCCACGGCGTGGTACCCGGCGGCGGTCGCGTTGCGCGGGGACACGCTGCTGGTGCTCAACGCGAAGGGAATGGGCACCGGTCCCAACCCCGGCCGCACCCAGCCCGGCGAGCGCCGGCCGCTCCCGCCGGACCAGTACACCCTCGGCCAGCTCGCCGGCACCCTCGAGACGATCCCCCCCTCGTGGCCGACCGGGCTCGGCGCCTCGACCGCGCGCGTGGCGGCGCTGAACCACTGGGACCGCTCCGTGGCCCCCCACGCGGCCTACCCGCCGTTCGAGCACGTCATCTACGTCATCAAGGAGAACCGCACCTACGACCAGGTGCTCGGTGACGTGCCGGAGGGCGACGGCGACACGTCGCTCGTCTTCTTCCCGCGCCCGGTCTCACCCAACCACCACGCGCTGGCGGAGCGCTTCGGCCTCTTCGACCGCTTCTTCGTGAACGCCGAGGTGAGCGCCGACGGCCACAACTGGTCGACCGCCGCGTACGCCACCGATTACGTGGAGAAGACCGTCGCCTCCAACTATTCCGGCCGCGGCCGGAGCTACGACTACGAGGGGACGAACCGCGGCCGGCCCGCGCCCGGCGACCTGGACGTGAACGCGCCCGCGAACGGCTACCTCTGGGACCTCGCCCAGCGCGCGGGGCTGAGCTTCCGCAACTACGGCGAGTTCGTCTTCCGCGAGGACGACCCGGACGGCGACGACGCGCCGCCCGCGTACCGGGGTCTGAAGCCCTTCATGGACGCGAACACCGACCCGCGCTATCCCGGCTTCGACCTCGGAATCACCGACCAGGTGCGCGCCGACGAGTGGCTCCGCGAGTTCAGGAGCTTCGTGAGCGAGGGCCACCTGCCCGCGCTCGAGGTCGTGCGCCTCCCCAACGACCACACGGCCGGCGCCAGCGCGGGCGCCCGCACCCCGCGCGCCTACATGGCCGACAACGACCTGGCGCTCGGCCGCATCGTCCAGGCGCTCTCGAACAGCCCCTTCTGGAAGAACACCGTCGTCTTCGTCCTGGAGGACGACGCGCAGGACGGCCCCGACCACGTCGACTCGCACCGCTCGGTGCTGATGGTCATCTCGCCCTACAACCACTCCGGCGTGGTGCACCGCTTCGTCAACACCACCGACGTGATCGCCACCATCGCCGAGATCCTCGGCATGCAGCACCTCTCGCAGTTCGACTACTACGGCCGCCCCCTGCGCGGCATCTGGTCCGCCACGCCCGACCTGCGACCCTACTCGCTGCTGCATTCCTCGGTGCCGCTCGACGAGCGCAATCCTGCCCGCACGGCGCTCGCGCGCCTCTCCGAGCGCCTCGACCTGCGCTACGAGGACTCCTCGAACGACGACCTCTTCAACCACATCCTCTGGCGCGCCATCAAGGGCGACCGGCCGTACCCGGGCACCCGGCGCGCGTCGGCGCTGGACGTGATGCGGTGAGACGGAGAGTGCCGGGTGCCAAGTGCCGAGTGCCGAGTGCCGAGTGCCAGGTGCCAGGTCCAGGTCCAGGTCCAGGTCCAGGTCCAGGGGGCTTCGCGGCGGGCCCGGTGTCCTCCTCGCCTGGCGGTTGAAGCCGCTGCAAAGACTACACGAAGTCCGCCTTCGCGGACTGCACGCCCGGGCCTCGCGCCACTCCCCGTCCCCTCGCCCGCTTGCGGGAGAGGGTGGCGCGTCTAAGCGCGCCGGGTGAGGGCCTGCAGGGCCCCGGCATCTCGCAGATGCCCGGGCCCCCCGGCGCACTTGGCACCTGGCACCCGGCACCCGGCACTTCCGTACCCGGCACTTCCAGCCTTCAGTCCTCGTCCTCCGACTTCCCGGCTTCCTTGGCTGCGTGGTGCGCCACCGCGAAGGCCTTGCTCTCGTCGTGGTGGTATTCGTCGTAGGCGTGGTTGAACGCCTCCAGGAAGGCCTTCTTCTGGTGGTGGTCGTACTGGTCCACCTGCGACTCGGGCAGGTCCGAGATCGACTTGTACGGCATGGCATCCTCCCGTGCGGTGGTGACCGATCGGAGCTCACCGCTGGAGCTGCAGCCTGCGTGCCGCCCGGGCTCGCCCGGCCTGGCGGCGGCTACATGAGGCGCTCGAGGAGGACCGCGCCGCGCTCCAGGAGCCGCTGGTAGAACGGACGCTGGGCGAAGTCGCTCAGTCGGATCTCGTGCGCGAAGCGGAGGTCGGCGAGGAAGGTGGAGTCGAGCCGGGCTCCGAGCCGGCGGTCGTAGACGACCAGGCTGCTCTCCTCGTTCAGCGCCGTGGCGCGGTTGTCGAAGTTCATGCTCCCCACGGTGGCCCAGACGCCGTCCACCACGAAGCTCTTCGAGTGGATCATCGAGGGCTGGTACTCGTAGATCCGGACGCCGGCGCGCAGCAGCTCCTCGTCGTGAGCATGGCTGGCGTAGCGGACGCTCTTCACGTCGATCTTCTCGCCCGCGGTGAGCACCCGAACGTCCACGCCGCGCCGGACGGCCGCCTCCAGGAGGCGGCGCATGCCGGCATCGGGGATGAAGTAGGCGTTGGTGATGTAGAGGGTCCGCTGCGCGCCGGTGATGGAGAGGGCGAAGAAGCGCTCCGCCTGCGTGCTGCCGCTCCCGGGGGAGGTGTAGAGCAGCCCCGCCACGTGATCGCCGGCCGGCGTGGGGGCATCCGGGGGAAAGAAGCGGCTGCCGGTGAGGAGCTCGTGGCTGGCCTCGGCCCACCCCGCCAGGAACGCGGCCTGGAGCCGGACGACCGCCGGGCCGCTGAAGCGCACGTTGACGTCGCGCCACTGGCCCGCGTGCCGCCCGTCGCCGGCCCACTTGTCGGCGATGCCGAAGCCGCCGGTGTAGCCGATGCGCCCGTCCACCACGACGGCGCGGACGTGGGAGCGGTCCTGCGCGCGGTCGAGCGAGTACCAGTGCACGGGTCTGTAGGGAAGCGCGCGGACCCCGGCGGCGCGTGGGGAGTCGACGTAGGCGTCGGGGAGCGAGCTGCCCACCGCGTCGTACAGCACCCGCACCGGCACACCGGCCCGGGCGCGCT
>DASSTO010000054.1:0-32560 GCA_035707865.1 Longimicrobiaceae bacterium
TCCGCACCGCGGTCTCGGCCCTCGCCCTCTACGACCCGGAGGCCGACGACGACAGCGAGGCGGCCAATCGTCGCAAAGCCATCAAGATGACGGCGAAGATCCCCTCTCTCATCGCCGCCTTCGACCGCCTCCGCCACGGAAACTCGCCCGTCTCGCCCCGCGAAGACCTCAGCACCGCCGCCAACTTCCTCTACATGCTCAACGCCGCGGAGGCCGACGAGATCCGCGTGCGGACCTTCGACGTGGCGCTCGTGCTCCACGCCGAGCACGGGATGAATGCCTCCACCTTCTCCGCGCGCGTCACCGCGGCAACGCTCTCCGACATCTACTCGGCCGTCACGTCCGCCATCGGGACGCTGAAGGGCCCGCTCCACGGCGGCGCGAACACGCGCGTGATGGAGATGCTGCGCGACATCGACAAGAGCGGCTCGAAGGCGGCCGACTGGGTCCACCGGGCGCTCGAGAGCGGTGAGCGCGTGATGGGCTTCGGCCACCGCGTCTACAAGGCGCTCGACCCGCGCGCCACCGTCCTGCGCGAGCTCGCCGACCAGATCATGTCGGGCACGGGCGACACCAAGTGGCTCGACCTCTCCGACCAGGTGCGGGCCGCCATGGCGAGCGAGATGGAGAAGCGGGGCAAGAAGATCTACCCGAACGTCGATTTCTTCTCCGCCTCGGTGTACACGACGCTCGGAATCTCGAGCGACCTCTTCACCCCCATCTTCGCCATGTCGCGGGTGACCGGGTGGACGGCGCACCTCTTCGAGCAGTATGCGAACAACCGCCTCATCCGCCCCAAGGCGGAGTACGTGGGCCCGCGTGGGCTCCAGGTCGAGCCGATCGGGCAGCGCTGAGGCCGCGCTCGATCGGGCCGTTCTCTCCCCCACTTCAGCCGATTCGATTCCATGACGCAGTCCTGGCAGCCGACGCCGCCTCCGGGCGGCGAGAAGGTCACCATTCGCGACGAGCAGCTCGTCGTTCCCGACCATCCGGTCATCCCCTTCATCGAGGGCGACGGAACGGGGCCGGATATCTGGAACGCCTCCCAGCCGGTCTTCGACGCCGCGGTCGAGCGGGCGTACGGCGGCAAGCGCTCGCTTCGCTGGATGGAGGTCCTCGCTGGCGAGAAGGCCTTCAACATCACCGGTGACTGGCTGCCCGAGGCCACGCTGCAGGCCTTCCGGGAGTTCCTGGTCGGCATTAAGGGCCCGCTGACCACGCCCGTCGGCGGCGGGATCCGCTCGCTCAACGTCGCCCTGCGCCAGCAGCTGGACCTCTACGCGTGCGTGCGCCCGGTGCAGTGGTTCCGCGGCGTGCCCTCGCCGGTGAAGGACCCCGGCGCCGTCGACATGGTCATCTTCCGCGAGAACACGGAGGACATCTACGCCGGCATCGAGTTCGAAGAGGGTAAGCCCGAGACCGCCGAGCTCCTTCGCCTGCTCAAGGAGCGCTTCCCGGAGCGCTACTCGAAGATCCGCTTCCCGGAGAGCTCCGGGATCGGCATCAAGCCCGTCTCGCGCGAGGGCACCGATCGGCTGGTGCGCGCCGCCATCCGCTACGCCCTGCAGAACGGCCAGCGCTCCGTGACGCTCGTGCACAAGGGCAACATCATGAAGTTCACCGAGGGCGCCTTCAAGAACTGGGGCTACGAGCTCGCCAGGCGCGAATTCGGCGCGCAGGACTTCGAGGGCGGCCCCTGGCAGATCATCCGGCAGGACGGCAAGGAGGTGATCGTCAAGGACGTCATCGCCGACGCCTTCCTCCAGCAGATCCTCACGCGCCCGCGCGATTACGACGTGATCGCCACCCCGAACCTGAACGGCGACTACATCTCCGACGCCCTCGCGGCGCAGGTCGGCGGCATCGGCATCGCCCCTGGCGCGAACATCAACTACGTCACCGGCCACGCCATCTTCGAGGCGACGCACGGGACCGCGCCGAAGTACGCGGGCAAGGACATGGTCAATCCCGGCTCCGTCATCCTCTCGGGCGAGATGATGCTCCGCTATCTCGGCTGGACCGAGGCCGCGGACCTCATCCTCGAGGGGCTCCAGGGCGCCATCGACCAGAAGACCGTCACCTACGACTTCGAGCGTATGATGGAGGGGGCCACCAAGGTCTCCACCTCGGAGTTCGGGCGGCAGATCATCAAGAACATGTAACTACGCTATCGGCTATCAGCTATCGGCTATCAGTAGCCGGGCTGATAGCCGATAGCCGATAGCCGATAGCCCATGGACATCTCCGTCGCGCGCGTCGACTGCACCGAGTACGAGACGCCGCTCCTGGTCGCGAAGATCCTCGAAGGGGAGGACGCCCTCGTCGGTCCTGTCGCCAAGCTCGACGAGCGCATGGGCGGCCTGATCGGCGAGGTCGTTCGGCGTGGGGACTTCCGGGGCAAGGAGGGGCAGACGTTGCTCCTCTATCCGCCGAGCGGAGCGCTTCCGGCCGAGCGTGTGCTCCTGGTGGGCGTCGGCAAGCGTGAGGATCTCGACCTCGAGCGGATGCGGCGCGCCGGAGGGGTCGCGGTGCGCGAGGCGATGAAGCTCAGGGTGGAGCGTTTCGCCTCGCTGCTCCACCACGCGGAGCTGGTCTCGGACCGGATCAGCGCGCGCGCCGCCGGCCGCGCGGCCGCGGAGGGCGCCATCCTGGGTGCCTACCTCTTCGACGAGTTGAAAGCGAAGGACCCCGAGGCCGCGAGCGCGCCCGGGGCGATGGCGATCCTGGAGAAGGTGGAGGCGAAGGCGGCGGAGATCGAGGCCGGCGTCCGTCTCGCCACGGTGCTCGCGAACGCCGAGAACTTCGCGCGCACGCTCGGCAACCTGCCCGGCAACGTGGCGACGCCCGGCTACCTGGCCGATACGGCCCGGAAGATCGGCGGCGAGTTCGGCATGACCGTCGACGTGCTCGGCCGGGCCGAGATGGAGGCCGAGGGCATGGGCGCGCTGCTCGGCGTGGCGGCCGGCTCCGTGCAGGAGCCGAAGCTCATCGTCCTCGAACACCGCGGCGGAGAGAAGGATCAGAAGCCCCTGGTGCTGCTCGGCAAGGGCCTCACCTTCGATGCGGGCGGCATCTCCATCAAGCCCGCGGCGGGCATGGAGGAGATGAAGTTCGACATGTGCGGTGGCGCGGCTGTGCTCGGCGCGATGCGCGCGATCGGCGAGCTGAAGCTCCCCGTCAACGTGGTCGGCATCGTGCCGTCGTCCGAGAACCTGCTCGGCGGCGCGGCGATGAAGCCGGGCGACATCCTGCGGAGCCTCTCGGGCAAGACGATCGAGGTGGTGAACACCGACGCCGAAGGTCGACTGATCCTCGCCGACGCGCTGGCCTACCTGCGGCGCTTCGACCCGGCGGCCGTGGTGGACGCCGCGACACTCACCGGCGCGTGCGTCATCGCGCTCGGGCACCAGGCGAGCGCGGTTCTCGGCAACGACGAGGCGCTCATCGAGGAGGTCCGCGCCGCCGGGGATCGCGTGGGGGAGCGCGTCTGGCCGCTGCCGATGTACCCTGAGTACCGCGAGCAGATCCGGTCGGAGTACGCGGACGTGAAGAACTCGGGTGGCCGGCCCGCGGGGACGATCACCGCGGCGTGGTTCCTCCGGGAGTTCGTCGGCGACTTCCCCTGGGCCCATCTCGACATCGCCGGCACGGCGTACGGCGACGGCAAGCACCCGTACCTCGCCAGGGGGTCGACGGGTGTGCCGACGCGCCTGTTCGTCGAATGGGTTCTCTCCCGCGCCACCTGAGATGAGCGTGGTTTCCGCGCTCCGGCGAGCCGGTTCCATTCGGTGGGGCTGGCTCGCCGCCGTTGTGCTGCTGTTCGGCTCCGCCCCCCGCGCCTCCGCGCAGGCGCGGCCGGACAGCGCATCGCGCGATACCGTCCGGGTGCCCGTCCCGCCCGGCACCATGGCGACCGACACCCTTCCGGCCGATTCCCTGCTCGCCACGGGTGACACGCTGCGCGCCGTACCGCCGTTCCCCTCCTTCCCCGATCCCCGTCCCGTGGGCTTCGCGTTCGGCCGATGGGAATTCGATCGCACGGCGCTCCAGCACTACCATGGCCTGACGCTGCTCCAGCTCCTGGAGAGGGTTCCCGGCCTGACGATCATCCGCGCGGGGGGCGACGGCGCCCCGGCCGGCATCAGCACGATGGGCGACTGGGGCGGACGCGTCCGGGTGCTTCTCGACGGCTACGAGCTCGACCCGCTCGGCTCCACCACGCCCGAGCTTCAGGAGCTCGGGCTCAGCGATCTCGAGTCGGTCCGCGTCGAGCGCGGCCCGGACGGCGTGACGGTCGATCTTCGCACCGTCCGGCTGACGGAGCGGCGCCCACTCTCCGTGGTGACCGTCGGCACCGGCGTCTACGACGCCAAGATCCTCCGTGCGCTCTTCGCCCGCACGTTCGGGAGACGGAACGTCGTCACCGGCGGCTACGACCTCGCCTCCACCTCGGGCTTCGGATTCGCCAATCCCGTCTCGGTGCGTGACGCACGCCTGACGTGGAGTTATGCCTTCGCGCCGACGACGGCACTCCGACTGGACCTGACGACCCAGTCGTACGACTTCGGCACCGCCTCGGACGTGGGTGCTCCGCCGCTGCAGGGCCAGAACGCCAGGCGCTCGGTCGTCCTGCGGGGGCGCTCTCAGCCGCTTCCGGGCCTGACGCTCGACGCCATGGCCGGGCGTAGCATCTTCAAGCCGGGTGAGGGCGATACCCTCACGGAGAACCTCTCCTCGGGCCAGGCGGCGGTCCGCGCGGCCTACGACTTCGGCCGCGGCTGGCTCGAAGCGACCGGACGTCTCCGCCAGACCGACGCGCGGACCTCCGCGCAGCCGGGGCAGGAGATTTCGGGGCGTGCGATGCTCCGTGTGGCCCCGCGGCTCGTCGCGGAGGGCCAGGCGACCTTCGCGAGCGTCCTCGGCACGACCGGCACGGCGCTGAGCGGGACGCTTCGCGCGGGACCGCTCGCGGGCCTCTCCGTCTTCGCCACGGTCGGCGCGGGCAGCCTTCCCCTTCCGGTCGCGCGGGACACGACCTGGAACACCGAGACGGTCGAGATCACGGGCACCCCCGCGCTCTCCGTGCCCGAGCCCGGCGGCGGCAGGATCGTCCTTCCCTACGTGACCGGGCTGGACTCCGCGATCGTCACCACCGGTCATGTCGCGCCTCGCTTCTCCGCGGTCTCCGGCGGGACGGACGCGCTGCGCGTGGGCGCCGAGTGGTCGCACGGGCTCGCCGTCCTGGGCGCGGCCGCAATCACGCGCCCGGCCACCACGCTCGTGCCATTCGGCCTCGCCTTCGATCGGGGTCTTCCCCCACGGAGCGTCGGCGCGGCCACCGGCTACGAGGCCTACGCCTGGCTCCCGTTCTCGGGCCGCGCGGGGACCGTGACGCTCCAGGGCAGCTACTCCGGCTGGTCGGATACCGGTGGTCGCCCCTTCCTGCCCGAGTACGACGGCCGGCTCGCGGCCATCCTGCACGGCCTGTACTTCGACGGGCAACTCGAGCCCACGCTGCGCCTGGAGGGCCGCGTCCGGGGCTCGACGCTCGCCCTGCTCGCGGACAGCACGACTCAGGAGCTGGCGCCCTTCGGTCGCTTCGACCTCGAGCTCGAGATCCGCATCCTCGACGTTCAGGCGTTTCTGGTCATGGACAACGTCCTGAACCAGCGGCTCGCAGCGGAGGTGCCGAACTACTTTCTGCCCGGCTCGACGCTCTTCTACGGCATCCGCTGGACGTTCCACAACTGAGACCGGCCCGCGTTGACTTCCCCCGCACCCGCCGGTACCTTCCCGCCGAACCGGAGACAGAACGATGATCCGTAGCATGACCGGGTACGGGGAGGCGGAAGTCGCGACGCCGGCAGGCCGACTGCGCGTGGAGCTGCGCACCGTCAATCACCGCTACCTCAACGTGAACGCGCGACTGCCGAACTCGCTGGCCCGCTACGAGCCCGAGATCCGGGAGTGGCTCCGGCGCGACTTCGTACGCGGCCATGTGAACTGCACCGTCCGTCTCGATCGCGAGTCGGCCGCTGCGGAGCTCGGCCTCGCTCTCGATGCCGATCGGGTCGCCGCGTACATGGCTCTCCTCGAGGAGCTCCGCGCGCGCTTCGGCGTTCCCGGCGACCTCGACCTCTCCCTGCTTGCCCGCTTTGGAGATATCTTTGTTCGGGAGGAGCCCGGCGCGGAGGCCATTGCCGTGGAGCCAGCCGCGCTCCGAAGCGCCGTCGAGCAGGCCGCGGCCGCGACGGTGGTCATGCGCACGGACGAGGGCCGGCGGCTGCAAGCGGACCTCGAGGAGCGCCTCGTCGCGATCGAGCGCGCGCTTGCCGTCATCCGCGAGCTCGCTCCCGAACGTCTCGTCGCGGAGCGCGACCGGCTCCGCGCGGCGGTGGCGGATCTGGTCGACTCGCGCTCGATCGACGAGACGCGGCTGGCGCAGGAGATCGCCATCCTCGCCGAGCGCTGGGACATCAACGAGGAGCTGGTGCGATTCCGGTCGCACCTCGAGCTCTTCCGAGGCCTGCTCGACGCCGACGCGGAGGAAGCGGTAGGCAAGCGGCTCGCCTTCCTGGTGCAGGAGATGCACCGGGAGGCGAACACCATCGGCTCGAAAGCCAACAGCGCGCCGATCGCGCACCAGGTCGTGGCGATCAAGGACGAGGTGGAGCGCCTGCGCGAGCAGGTGGAGAACGTCGAGTGAGCGAGGTCGGACGCCTCCTCGGTCGGCCGTTTCCCATCATCTTTGCGGCGCCCTCCGGCGCGGGGAAGACGACGATCGCGCAGCGGCTGCGGGAGCGGCGCGACGACGTGGTCTTCTCGATCTCCGCCACCACGCGCGACCCCCGCTCCTACGAGCACGACGGAGTGGACTACCACTTCGTGGGCGAGCCCGAGTTCCGCCGCATGGCCGGGAGCGGCGAGCTCCTGGAGTGGGCGGAGGTGCACACGCGGCTCTATGGCACCCCGCGCCGCAACGTCGAGGAGGCCGCCGCCGCCGGCAAGCACCTCATCCTCGACATCGACGTGCAGGGCTCCCGACTGGTGCGGCGCGCGATTCCCGAAGCCGTCGCCATCTTCGTGCTCCCGCCTTCCGGGCAGGAGCTCGTCCGGCGCCTCGTCGGTCGCGGCAGCGAGGATCCCTCGCGCCGACGGCGCCGGCTCGCGGCGGCGCGCAGGGAGATCGAGGCGGCGGCGGAGTTCGATTACGTGATCGTCAACGACGATCTCGATTCATCGGTGGCGGCCGTCGAGAGCATCATCGACGCGGAGCGCCGCCGCTCGGCACGGTTGCGGGGACTGCCCGGGTTCGTGGAGCAGCTCTGCAGGGAAGTGGACGAGGCGGTGGCGAACGGATAGCCCGTTCGCCGGACCCCGAACAGGAGTGAACGAAGATGAAGGTGATCACGCCGGGCGACGTGGCCCGCAGCACCGGTAGCAAGTACCTCGGCGTCCTCGTGGCGGCGAAGTACGCTCGCATGCTCAACGAGTTTCGTCGCGGGCAGGTCTTCGAGGAGCCCATCCCCGGGCAGGAGCCGGCCGAGAAGCTCACCACGGTCGCCCTCCGGGAGGTCGCCTCTGGCGATCTCGACTTCGACCTGGTCGACCGCCGCCGCAGCGAGGTCTGAGCCCGTGTCCGGGCGGCCGCAGGGCCCGCGGCGCCCCTTCCACGGGCGCCGCGTCGTGCTCGGCGTCACCGGCGGCATCGCCGCCTACAAGGCCATTCAGCTCGCTCGCGACCTCGCCCGGGCCGGCGCCGATGTCGACGTCGTCCTGACCGGCGGCGCGCGAGAATTCGTCCGGCCGCTCTCCTTCGAGGCGCTCACCGGCCGGCCTTCCTTCGAGACGATGTACGCGCCCGGCGACCCGCTCGTCCACATCCGCCTCGCCCGCGAGGCGGATGTCGTCGTCGTCGCACCCGCCACTGCCGACTTCCTCGCGCGCGCCGCCGCAGGCATGGCGGACGACCTCCTCACGGCCATCCTCCTCGCCACGGCCGCGCCGGTGCTGCTCTGCCCCGCGATGAACGACCGGATGTTCGCGCACCCGCAGACCACCCGGAACCTCCTCCATCTCTCCGAGATCGGCTACCGGATCGCCGGACCGGCGGTCGGCCCGCTCGCATGGGGCGAGGGAGTCGGACCCGGGCGGATGCTCGAGCCCGGGGAGATCCTCGACCACTGTGGCCGCGCGCTCGAGGCTCCCGGGCCGCTGCGCGGTCGGCGCGTGGTCGTGACGGCGGGGCCGACGCGGGAGCCGATCGATCCCGTCCGCTTCATCGGCAACCGCTCGTCCGGCAAGATGGGCTACGCGCTCGCCGCCGCCGCTTGGCGCCGCGGTGCGGAGGTCACGCTCATCGGCGGACCGACCGTACTGCCGGTTCCCACCGGAGTGGGGCTCGTCCGCGTCGAGACCGCCGAGCAGATGCGCGCCGCGGTCAGCGACGCGCTCCCGGCGGCGGAGGTCTTCGTCATGGCCGCCGCCGTCTCCGACTTCCGCGCGGCAGAGGTGGCGCCGGAGAAGCTGAAGAAGCGAGGCGGCGCCGTGCCAGCCCTCACGCTCGAACCGACCCCGGACGTCCTCCGCTCCACGATGGCCCAGCGACGGGCGGGCTCGGTCGTCGTGGGCTTCGCCCTCGAGACCGAGAACGCCGTCGAGAACGGTCGGGAGAAGCTGCGCCAGAAGTCGCTCGACCTCCTGGTCGTGAACGACGCGCGCGAGCCCGGCGCCGGCTTCGAGGTCGACACGAACCGCGTCACGCTCCTGGACCGCGCCGGCGACGCGGACGAACTGCCGCTCCTCCCCAAGCGCGAGGTCGCCGACCGGATCCTCGATCGCGTCGAGGAGCTCCTCTCCGGAGCCGCGCAGTGACCGCTGCCGACCACCTGCTGCGCCGCTATCTCCGCCAGCGCCGCGAGCTCGGTGAGCACGAGCTGGTGCTCGACGACCTCACCCCCGATCTGCTCGTCGATGCGCTGCGCGTGGCGCGCCCCGACTCGGGCCCGGCCTCGGACCCCGATCGCGCCGACGCCGCCGTCGAGTGCGCCGCGGGCGCGACCGCTCCCGGCCCGACCGTCCCCGAGCTCGTCCAGATCGGTGGGCTCGATGAGCTGCGGAACATCGCCCTCGGCTGCCCCCTCTGCCGCCTCTCGGAGACGCGGAACCACGTCGTCTTCGGCGAGGGGAATCCCGCCGCTGATCTCGTCGTCGTCGGCGAGGCGCCGGGTGCGGACGAGGACCGTACCGGCCGGCCCTTCGTCGGCAGGGCGGGGAAGCTCCTCGACCTTCTGCTGGCTTCGGTCGGCTTTCCGCGCGAGTCGGTCTACATCTGCAACGTGCTGAAATGCCGGCCGCCGGGGAACCGCAACCCGCAGCCGGACGAGATCGCGGCGTGCAGCCCCTACCTGGCGCGGCAGCTCGAGCTCGTCGCCCCGCGTGCCATCCTGGCGGTCGGCACCTTCCCGGCCCAGACGCTCCTCTCCAGCACCAGCCCCATCGGGCGCCTGCGCGGTGCCGCCCACGACTACCAGGGCACGCCTCTGGTCGCCACCTACCATCCGGCCGCGGTGCTGCGGAACCCCGGCTGGATCCGCCCCGTGTGGGAAGACCTCCAGCGCCTGCGCGGCATTCTCGATCGGGCTTGAGCCGCGACGCGCGCCGCGCCATCTTTCGTCGGTCCCGTTCCCCCGCAGCTCCCGTGACCTCGATGCAGTCCATTCCGTCGATCGCCGCCACGCCCGCGACCGCCCCGCAGACCGAGCGCCGGCCGCCGTACTCGCTCGAGGCGGAGATGTCCGTCCTGGGCGGAATGCTCATCGATGCCGACGCCGTGGTGAAGGCCGTCGAGGTCCTCGACGAGACGATGTTCTTCCGCGAGGCCCACCGGCGCCTCTACCGTGCCATGGTGCGGATGTGGGAGGCGGGGACCGTCATCGAGCCGGTCACCCTCGCGGAACAGCTCAAGAACGCCGGCGACTTCGATGCCGTCGGTGGAACGGCCTACCTGGCGCAGCTCTGGGACTACGTTCCCACCGCCGCCAACCTGGAGTACCACGCGAAGATCGTCCGCGAGAAGGCCCTCCTCCGCCGGCTCATCGAGGTCTCCACCTCCATCATCCACGATACCTACGAGAACCAGGGTGACGTCGACCGCCTCCTGGACGAAGCCGAGGCGCGCGTCTTCCAGATCGCCCAGTCGCACGACCGCAAGGGCTTCGTCTGGATCAAGGAGCTGCTCTGGCCCGCCATGGAGCAGATCGAGATCCTCTCGCAGAACAGCTCCGCCATCACCGGCGTTCCGACCGGCTTCGTGGACCTCGATACGATGACCGCCGGCTTCCAGAAGGGTGATCTCGTCATCGTGGCGGCCAGGCCCTCCATGGGGAAGACGGCGTTCACGCTGAACATCGCCCAGCACGCAGCCATCAGCGCGCAGAAGTCGGTCGCCTTCTTCTCGCTGGAGATGAGCAAGGAGTCGCTCGTGCAGCGCATGCTCACCTCCGAGGCGCGCGTGGACGCCACACGGGTGCGCACCGGCCGCCTGCGCGACGACGACTACCCGCGCCTCGCCCAGGCCGCGGGGCTCCTCAACACCGCCCCCATCTACATCGACGACACTCCGGGAATCTCGATCCTGGAGATGCGGGCGAAGGCGAGGCGTCTCAAGTCCGATCGCGAGGACCTCTCGCTCGTCATCGTCGACTATCTCCAGCTCATGAGCACCGGTTCGAAGATGGAGAACCGGCAGCAGGAGGTATCCGAGATCTCCCGCGGCCTGAAGGCGCTCGCGAAGGAGCTCGACGTGCCCGTCGTCGCGCTCTCCCAGCTCTCGCGCGCTGTCGAGAGCCGGCCCGACAAGCGACCGCTCATGTCCGATCTGAGAGAGTCGGGCGCGCTCGAGCAGGACGCGGACGTCATCATGTTCCTCTATCGCCCCGAGTACTACTACGGTCCCGTCGACAAGGACGGGAACTCCCTCGAGGGCAAGGCCGAGGTCATCATCGGCAAGCAGCGCAACGGTGCCACCGGAAACGTCGCGCTGATGTTCCACAAGGAGTTCACGCGCTTCGAGAGCTTCTCCTACCGCTCCGACGAAACTGGCCACTGAGTCACGAGAGGGGCACGGTAGGAGGAGCAGGGGGTACCAATTCGCGAGCGTTGGTGCCCCTTTTCACAAGATCTGAATGGCAAGGACGAAGACCCGGTTCGTGTGCACGGAGTGCGGCAACGACGCGCCCCGCTGGCAGGGCCAGTGTCCCGCGTGCAGCGCGTGGAACTCCCTCGTCGAGGAGATCGTCCCGAAGGCCGTGCGCCGCGTGGAGCGTGCCCCCGGCATCCCGGGTGTCGTCTCCGGCGGCGCGGCGCCCGTGCGCCTGCGCGACGTGCAGGGCACGCAGGGCGAGCGCTGGTCCTCGGGGCTGGGCGAGTTCGACTTCGTTCTCGGCGGCGGGCTCGTTCCCGGCTCCGTCGTCCTCGTGGGTGGTGAGCCCGGGATCGGCAAGTCCACGATCCTGCTCCAGGTCGCCGCGCAGCTCCAGGAGCGCGGGCACCGCACGCTCTACGTCTCCGGCGAGGAGTCGGCGCTGCAGGTCCGCCTCCGCGCCGATCGTCTGGGCGCGGCCGCCGGGGAGGTGGTCGTGCTCGCGGAGACCGAGCTCGGGGCGATCCTCTCGCGAGCCGCCGACCTCGCGCCGGAGGTGCTGCTGGTGGACTCCATCCAGACGGTCTATACTCCGGAGCTGGAGGGCGCCCCCGGCAACGTCGGGCAGGTCCGCGAGTGCGCGGCCCGGCTGCAGCGCTACGCGAAGGAGACGGGCACGGCGGTCTTCCTCGTGGGCCACGTGACGAAGGGCGGCGGCATCGCGGGCCCGAAGACCCTGGAGCACATCGTCGACACCGTGCTCTACTTCGAGGGCACGGGCTCGCTCGACCACCGCGTCCTGCGCGCGACGAAGAACCGCTTCGGGGGCGTCGACGAGATCGGGGTCTTCCAGATGACCTCGGCGGGCCTGGTGCCCGTCGGGAACCCCTCGGCGCTCTTCCTGGGCGACCGGGGCGAAGCGCGGTCGGGCTCGGCCGTCGTCGCCACCATCGAGGGGACGCGACCGCTGCTCGTCGAGGTCCAGGCGCTCGCCGCGCGCGCCCCCTACGGCGCACCGCAGCGGGTCACGACCGGCTTCGACCACAAGCGCCTCTCGCTTCTGCTCGCCGTCCTCGAGAAGCGCGCCGGGCTCTCCTTCGGCCAGCTCGACGTATTTCTCAACGTCGTGGGCGGTCTGCGGATCGTCGAGACCGCGGGCGATGCGGCCGTGGCGGCGGCGCTCGCCTCCAGCGTCTTCGACCGCCCGGTTCCGGCCGATGCCGTGATCGTGGGCGAGCTCGGCCTCGGCGGCGAGCTCCGGGCGGTGGGGCAGGTGGAGCGGCGACTCACGGAGGCGGCGCGCATGGGCTTCACGCGCGCCTACATCTCGCCCAAGGCGCGGCCGCAGAAGGCGCCACGTGGCCTCGAACTGCTGGAGACGGAAGATGTCCGCGGACTCATCGGCCACCTCTTCCCCTGAGCCGTCCGTCGGGGCGGTCATCGTCGCGGGTGGGTCCGGCCGGCGGATGGGGGGCGTGCGGAAGCAGTACCTCGAGCTGGCCGGCGAGCCCGTGCTCCTCTGGAGCGTCCGCGCCTTCCTCCATCACCCACGTGTCTCCGTCGTCGTCGTCGTGCTGCCGTCGGACGACGCGGCATCGCCTCCGGAGTGGCTGGCGGGTCTGCCGGTCCGTGTCGCGGCTGGCGGGGCCGAGCGGAGCGACTCGGTCCGGAACGGCCTGCGGGCCCTCGACGGCGCCGTGGAGATCGCGCTCATCCACGATGGCGCCCGACCCTTCGTCGGCCGCGAAGTGATCGACCGGGTGATCTCCGCCTCCCGCGAAGGCGGTGCCGTGGCGGCGGTGCGCGTGACGGACACGCTGAAGGAAGTCGATGACGGCGGCCGGATCACCGGCACGGCCGACCGGGCGCGCCTCTGGCGGGCGCAGACCCCGCAGGGCTTCCCGCTGCGCCTGATCGTGAATGCCCACGAGACAGCCCACCGGCAGGGCGTGCAGGCGACGGACGACGCGGCGCTCTGCGAGCGCATGGGCCACGCAGTCCGCGTCGTCGAGGGCGCGGCGGAGAACCTGAAGATCACCTCGCCGGACGACCTCGCACTGGCGGAGCTGCTGGCTCGTCGCTTGCGCGCAACCACCGCCTGATCCGTTCCCGCCTCAACCCCACGTGACCCGCATGGAGCAGGAGCGCGAATCGTCGCCCGCGACGACCACCTTCAATGTCCTCTTCGTCTGCACCGGCAACACCTGTCGTTCGCCGATGGCCGAAGCGCTCGCTCGCGCGGCCCTGGAGAATCGCGGGTGGGGTCACGTGCGCGTCGCCTCCGCCGGCGTTTCGGCCGCCGCGGGTGAGCCCGCCACACCCGAGGCCGTCTCCGCCGCCGGCCGCCGCGGCCTGGACCTGCGGTCGCACCGCTCTCAGCCGCTCACCGCGGAGCTCGTCGACTGGGCCGATCTCGTCCTCTGCATGAGCCCTTCTCACGTCGGGCCGGTGGCGTGGCTCGGCGGGCCGGACAAGGTGGACCTTCTCGGCGACTTCGCCACCGGCGGGACAGGCGGCGCCGTTCCCGATCCCTTCGGCGCGGACGAGGCGGTGTACATCGAAACGCTGGCGGTGCTCGACGGCCTCGTTCTCGCCGCACTGGACCGCCTCGCGCCGCTCGTTCACCCGTGAGCTTCGCTCCCACATCGGCCACCCGCGTCTTCGCGCTGCTCGGCGACCCGGTGGCGCACTCGCTCTCGCCCCTCTTCCAGAACGCCGCTCTCCGCGCCGCCGACCTCGACGGCATCTACGTGGCTCTCCGTACACCGGCCGGTCATCTCGCGGGTGTACTGCGCGGCCTCGCGGTCGCCGGCGGCGGCGGGAACGTGACGGTGCCGCACAAGGAGCTGGCGGCCCGGTCCGTGGATCGCGCGACGGAGGCGGTTCGACGGACGCGCGCCTGCAACACCTTCTGGCTGGAGGACGGCGAGGTGCGGGGCGACAACACGGACGTGGCCGGCGCGGGCGCGGCCCTTCGCGCGTTGCTCGGGCGCGCGCCGGAGGGTGCGCGCGTACTGCTCGTCGGCGCCGGCGGCTCGGCGCGCGCCGTAGCCGCCGCGCTCTCGCGGGAGCGGGTGGGAGATGTGGTCGTCCTGAACCGTACCGCGACCCGCGCCGAGGCCCTGCGTGCAGACTTCCCGGAGCTTCGCGTCTCCGTCGCCCGCGACGCGACGGAGCTTGCGGGCGAGCGATTCGACCTCGCCGTCAACGCGACGAGCGTGGGGCTCCGTCCTGGCGACGCACTGCCCCTCACCCTCGACTCCGGACCGCGCGTCGGCGCCGCGCTCGACCTCGTCTACACGCCGGACGAGACGCCCTGGGTCCGGACACTGCGTGCTTCCGGCATTCCAGCGGCGGACGGCATCGAGATGCTGCTGCACCAGGGTGCCGCGGCGTTCGAGCGGTGGTGGGGCCGGCCCGCTCCCCTCGACGTCATGCGGGCCGCCCTGCCTGCCCGCCGCGCCCCGGGCCCGTGACCGCGACGGTGTCCTGGGCCGGCGAGCTCGGGCGTGGGCTCCTCGACCTCGTCTTCGCACCCGTCTGTGTCGCCTGCGGCGGGCCCATCCCGACCTCGGGCGGGGAGCGACGCGTCTGCCGCGTCTGCTGGTCCCGCGCTCGGCCGATCCCTCGGCCGATCTGCGACCGCTGCGGTGCTCCGCTGCCCAGCGCCGTTACGATGTCGTCCGCGCCCCTGGCGTGCACGACGTGCCGTGACCTGCCTGCTTCCATCCGCGTCGTCCGCTCGGCGTTCGTGATGGAGGGCACCGCGCGCCAGCTCGTCCACGCGCTCAAGTACCGCGGCTGGCACTCGCTCGCCCGGCCGATGGGCGTGCAGATGGCCGCATTGCCGTTGCCACTGGAGGCGGAAGAGGAGGTCCGGTTCGTGCTGCCGGTTCCGCTCAGCCATGGCCGCATGCGCGAGCGCGGCTACAACCAGGCGGAGGTCCTCGCTCGCGCGGTGGCGCGAGCGCGACGCCGGGAGTGCCGTCCGGACATGCTGCTTCGCTCGCGTGCCACCGGGCGTCAGGCCACCTTGCATCCCGCGGAGCGGCGCGCTAACGTAGCGGGCGCATTCCAGGTGCCGGACGCCGCCGTCCAGGCCATCCATGGCGAGCATCTCCTGCTCGTCGACGATGTCTGGACCACCGGTGCTACCGCACTGGCCTGCGCCGACGCCCTGCTCGGGGCCGGTGCACGCGCGATCAGCGTTCTCACCTTCGCCCGTGCGCTGCCGGAGCTGCGTCGCTGAAACGACCCGCCAGGGCGGGCCGAACTTTCGCTCTCACAGATGGAGTCTGGTATGGCAATTCGTGTTGCAATCAACGGTTTCGGCCGCATCGGACGTAATGTGCTGCGGGCCGCCAAGAAGGCGGGTGCTTCCGACCTCGATTTCGTCGCCGTCAACGACCTCACCGATACCCGGACGCTCGCGCACCTGCTGCGCTACGACTCGGTCCACGGCGCCTACCCGGGTACCGTCGAGGTCACCGAGAACTCCCTGATCGTCGACGGGGACGAGATCCGCGTCTTCGCCGAGAAGGACCCCGCCGCCCTCCCCTGGAAGGAGCTCGGCGTCGACATCGTCATCGAGTCCACCGGCCGGTTCACGAAGCGCGAGGACGCCGCGAAGCACCTCCAGGCCGGCGCGAAGAAGGTCATCATCTCCGCACCGGGTAAGAACGAGGACATCACCATCGTCCTCGGGGTGAACGAGGAGAAGTACGACCCATCGAAGCACGACGTGATCTCGAACGCGAGCTGCACCACCAACTGCCTCGCGCCCGTGGTGAAGGTGCTGCTCGACAACTTCGGCTTCAAGCGCGGCCTGATGACGACCGTGCACTCCTACACCAACGACCAGCAGATCCTCGACCTTCCCCACAAGGACCTGCGCCGCGCGCGCGCCGCGGGGATGTCGATCATCCCGACGACGACCGGTGCCGCGAAGGCCACTGCCCTGGTGATCCCCGAGGTCAAGGGGAAGATCGACGGCGTCGCGATGCGCGTTCCCACGCCCGACGTCTCCATCGTCGACCTCTCCTGCGAACTCGAGAGAAACGCCTCGATCGAGGAGATCAACGACGCCTTCCGGCGTGCTGCCGCGGGCCCGCTGAAGGGCATCCTCGCTTTCACCGACGAGCAGCTCGTCTCGGTGGATTTCACGGGGAACCCCAACTCGTCGATCGTCGACGGGCCCTCGACCAACGTCATCGACGGGCTGGTGAAGGTCATGTCGTGGTACGACAACGAGTGGGGCTACTCGAACCGCTGCGTCGACCTGGCGCGTTACGTCGGCGAGCGGCTGTAAGGGCGCGTCGTCATGAACAAGATGACGCTGGAGGATCTGCGGGACGCGGACGTGCGCGGTAAGCGCGTCCTCGTCCGCGTGGACTACAACGTGCCGCTCGATGAGCGGCAGCAGGTGACCGACGATACGCGGATCCGCGCGACGCTGCCCACGCTCGAGTGGCTGACCTCCCGGGGTGCGCGGGTCGTGCTCCTCTCCCACCTGGGGCGCCCCAAGGGGAAGCCGGTCCCCGAGATGTCGCTTCGTCCGGCGGCCCAGCGGCTCGCTCAGCTCGTGCCGCAGAAGGTCGACTTCATCGGGGTGACCGTCGGCGAGCAGGCGGAGCAGGCCACGCGCGAGCTCGGCGACGGTGACATCCTCCTCCTCGAGAACACCCGCTACTTGCCGGGCGAGGAGAAGGACGATCCCGAGCTCGCCCGGCAGATGGCGGCGCTCGGCGACCTCTTCGTGAACGACGCCTTCGGCTCTGCACACCGTGCGCACTCCTCCACCGCGGGGGTGGCCGGGGTCATCCGGGCGCGCGGCGGCCTCGCGGTCGCGGGGCTCCTCATGGAGCGCGAGCTCGAGTACCTCGGCAACGCGCTCGAGAGCCCGAGGCGCCCGTTCGTCGCCATCCTCGGTGGAGCGAAGATCTCCGGGAAGATCGACGTCATCGAGGCCCTGCTTCCCAAGGTCGACACGCTGCTCATCGGCGGCGCGATGGCGAACACCTTCTTCCGGGCGATGGGCCTGGAGACCGGTGCCTCGCTGGTCGAGGACGACCGCGTGCCGATGGCCCGCGACCTCCTCGCGCGCGCCGGAGACAAGATCGTCCTGCCCACGGATGTCGTCATCGCCGAGCGTCTGGAGGCCGGCGCTCCGACCCGCATCGTGGATCGCTCGGAGATTCCCGCGGGCTGGCAGGCGCTCGACATCGGCCCCGCCTCGGCGGCCAGGTTCGGCGAGCTCGTCGGCTCCGCGCGCACCGTGCTCTGGAACGGGCCGATGGGCGTCTTCGAGATTCCGGAGTTCCGCATCGGCACCGAGGCCGTGGCCCGCGCGCTCGCGACGGCGACGGCGGGCGGCGCCATCACCGTCGTGGGCGGTGGCGACAGCGCCGCGGCGATCAGCGAGCTGGGGCTGGCCGATCGCGTGTCGCACGTGTCGACGGGTGGAGGCGCCTCGCTCGAGTTCCTGGAGGGCCGCACGCTTCCGGGCGTCGCCGCGCTCTCCGATGCCGGGGGTGCGCGATGACTCTCCGCCGCCCCGTCATCGCCGGCAACTGGAAGATGAACGACGGGCCGCGCGCGGCCCGCGCGTTCTTCGATTCGTACCTCGAGATCTATCGCCCGCGCGAAGATCGCACGATCCTCTTCTTCCCGCCGGCGCTCTCGCTGGCCGCGGTGGAGGAGTCGCTGCGCGTCGCCGGGCGCTCGGACATCGAGGTCGGCGTGCAGAACATCTACTGGGAGCCGAGCGGTGCCTTCACCGGCGAGGTCTCGGCTCCGATCGCCGCGGAGGCGGGCGCTACCTTCGCACTCGTCGGCCACAGTGAGCGCCGCCACGTCTTCGGAGAGACGTCGGAGGATACCGGCCGCAAGCTCCGCGCGGCGCTCGACGCGGGCGTCGTCCCCGTGCTCTGCGTGGGAGAGCTGCTCGAGGAGCGCGAGGCCGGCCGAGCTGCGGCGGTGGTGGAGGAGCAGCTCGCGGTCGCGCTCGCCGGCCTGCCTTCCGAGCGGGTCGCCCGATTGCTCATTGCCTATGAGCCGGTGTGGGCGATCGGCACCGGGCGCACTGCCTCACCCGCCGATGCCGAGCAGATGCACGGCCGCGTCCGGCAGTGGCTCGCGCAGGAGCGCGGCGCGTCCACTGCGGCTGCGGTCCCGATCCTTTACGGGGGCAGCGTGAAGCCCGAGAACGCCGAGAACCTGCTCGCCGCCACTGACGTGGATGGTCTGCTCGTCGGCGGGGCCAGCCTCGATCCGGCCGGATTCGCTCGCATCAGCAACGCCTCCGGTTGACCGGGCACGGTCCCGCCGCTACAATTCACCTTCTCCATATCGACTTCCCACAGCCCGCATTCTCGTGTTCACGCTTCTCCTGATCCTGCTCGTCCTCGACGCTGCGCTGCTGACCACCGTGGTACTGCTTCAGTCCGGTACCGGCGGCGGTCTCGCGGCGATGGGTGGGGGAGCCGGCCCGAGCACCGACTCCCTCTTCGGAAGCCGGCAGGCGACGACCCTGCTCACGCGCGCTTCGTGGTGGACGGGCGGGATCTTTCTCGTGATCTCGCTCCTGATGTCCGTTATCTCCTCCCGGAGCGCGACGCCCGAGTCGATCCTGCGCAACGGTCTGCAGGCGCCACCGGCACCCGTGAGCGCACCGGTCCCGAACCCGCTTCAGCAGGCTCCGGCCGGTACGCCCGCCCAGGGGGCCTCGCCCTCCTCGGCGCCCGCCACGAAGACGCCTGCGCCGAAGTAAACCGAGCAGTCGGAAGGACGGGAATCCGGGCCCGGTGATCGCACGATCACCGGGCCCGGCGGCGTCGGGAGCCGGAATGGAATTTGCACCCTCGCGGCCTGCGCGCCGGCCGTTCTGGCCGGCCCCACCACGCGGGGTGATCTCGGATTCGCGCCGCGCCGCTCCGCCTTTCGCCCCTTCGGAGGAAGCGCCTGTGGCTCTGATGAGGAACACTTCCCGCTCACTGCAACGCCAGGTCGACCTGACCACCGCGGTATGCCAGGAGCGCCTCCTGGCGACGCACGTCCGTCACGTGATCGCACTCGTCGACCTGGTGTCGGATCGCCTGCCCTTCGACGACGCGCTGGACATCTACGTGCGCGTCATGAGGCTGACACCCGAACAGGCGCGCAACATCGGCAGCCGCGCCCTCGCGGAGCTCGGGCGTCGCGGGGCCGCGCCCGTGCGCTCGGAGCTTCCCGGCGCACCGGCCGAGCCCGAGCCGGAGGAGGAGCACGCCGAGGGTCGCGGCCGCTCGGACGCCCTCTTCTCTCGCCTCCGCCGCCGCGTCCGGGGTCGGGTCCAGGACGAGCTTCGGGAGCGGATCGACCTCTCCGCCGCGCGTACCGAGGACGATCTCCTCGAGACCCATGTTCTGAACGGTCTCGTATTCGCCAAGGCCCTGACGGAGGAGGTGTCCGCTCCCGAAGCCATCGAGCTCTACCTGGAGACCATGTCGCTCCCGGAGGGGGTCGCCGACGTCATCTACAACCGGGCGCTGCGCCGTATCGCCGACCGGGTTCTTCCGCCCCTGCCCGAGGCGGAGGACGACCACGCCATTGTTGCAGACGCGGCCGCATCGGTCGCGCCGGCGGCGGAATAGGTGGAGGACGCCGCGTCGCCTGCCCGTCGTCGCTCTGCGATGGTCGTATCCGGCCGCGGGCCCGCCGGAGCGCATCCTGTCTCCTGGGCAGAGCCCGCTTCCGTGGGTGGAGAGGGAGTGCGGGGATGAGCTTCGTCGTCGCGTGGGCCGGCTTCATCGCCATCATCTCGTCCGCTGTGCTCTTCTGGCTGCTCCGGGCCCTCAGGTTGACCACCTTCAGCCCCAGCGAGCAGCTCGGCGGCATCTTCCTGACGGACCCCCGCCATCCGGGCGCGGACAGCCTCGGCTTCTTCGTCCTCCTCGTCCTGGGCACCCTCGTATTTCCGGAAATCTACCGATGGCTGCTGAGCGCCGGGCCGGGCGTGACGGCGGCCTGGGGCGCCCTGTTGGGCACCGTGCATGGCTTCGTCGCGGCCGCCGCATTGCCCCTACTTGGTACGATAAGTGCTAGTGTACGCGCCGGCCGCACCCGGCGACCCGGCCCATTCGGCAGAACCTGGGGGCGGATGACCCCCGTGGTCGTCGTGGCGGGTCACGCCGTCTACGGTGCGGTCCTCGGTGCCACGTTGGCGAATTCATGACCGCGCAGACGCAGGAGGTGCTTGGAGAGGAAGGGTTTGTGGGGCCGGTGAGCGGCGCGTTTGGCACTCTTCTTGATAAGGAACGCGCCGCGTTGGTGTTCGTCTTCCATTGGGGGGAGGCGGTAGATTACCACCTCGTACGGAGGGGATCGATGAAACGCTTAACAACAGTCGCCGCTGCTGCTGCGATGCTGGTGGCGGGGACGGGAAGTGCGACGCACGCGCAGGATATGGACATGGGCATGACCCCGGCGGCTAGAACGCCGGTCTTCGAGCTCGGCCTGTATGGCGGCTACTCGTACACCACACCCTGGTTCAGCATCAACGACGAGAGTTACAAGCCTGGTTCGGCGCCCATCTTCGGGGCGGACGCCACGCTGTGGGCCAGCCCCCGCTGGGGCGTCCGGGTCCACGGAGCCTATTTCCCCTCCAAGTTGCCGGAGAACTCGGGCAACTCGGCGTTCGACAGCTACAGCTCGAAGTGGCCGATGAACAACTGGCTGGCGGACCTCGACCTGGTCTTCCGGCCGTGGTTGAACAGCTCGAGCAAGTCCCTGTCGTCGCTGTACGCCTTCCTGGGCGGCGGCGCCATGTGGACGAACGTCGCGGGTAACCCGACCGCGGACGTGATCGACTGCGTGCCGGGACCGGCCAACGTCTACAACGGGAACGGCGTGTGCCTGTCGTACGATCCCAGCTACGCCGTCGTCGGGCAGGGCGACGTCGGCATCGGCTGGGAGTGGCTGTATCTGGGGAACGTGGGGCTGTACAGCGAGGTCGCACTCCACGGTTACAATTCTCCGGCCCACGTCTCGGACGCCGCCACGAACGCGGACGACAAGTTCGCATTCACCCCGCGCGCGACGCTCGGGTTGAAGTTCGGCTTCGGCAGCTTCGCGCCGCCTCCGCCTCCGCCGCCTCCGCCGCCGCCGCCCGTGCAGCCGGCGCCGCCGCCTCCGCCGCCTCCGCCGCCTGCGCAGAACCAGATCCAGGTGTGCGTGGTGCAGGGCACGGCGCTGACGAACGTGGACGCGCTCTACACGCCGAGCACGGGCGACACCGTGGTCGTCCAGAACGGTGACACCGTGGCGTTCAGCCAGGCCTACCCGGCGACGGAGCCGACGTACGCGGCGAACTCGACGTGGTACATCAATAACGACTCGATCATGTTCAACAGCAAGCAGTTCGTGAAGTTCGGGGTCACCCGGGTGATCACTCCGAGCGAACTGACTCAGATCGGGACGTACAACGGCGTGAACCTCTTCGCCGAGTCGGGTGCGACGGCGCCGTACCAGGTGCTGTACGTGCCGGTCCGACCGGGCTGCGAGTTCCAGCCGTACCAGGCCAAGCAGACGCTTCGGCCGAAGGGCTGATACTCCCCACGGGAGTGAAGGACGCAAGGGGCGCTCTGCGGAGCGCCCCTTCGCGTTTTGCCTCGCGCGCCTCCGCGGGAGCCGCTATCTTCTCCGCAGTCGCCTTCATCGGAGGAGATGCGTGCAAGACAGGGAAGCTGAAGCACTGAAGCGGGAGGCCGCGGTGCGCGCGGCCGGATGGATACAGGATGGCATGGTCCTCGGCCTCGGCACGGGTTCCACGGTCCGGTACCTGCTGGAAGAGATCGGGGCTCGCATCGCTCTCGGCGAGTGGACCCGGTGCGTGGGCGTTCCGACCTCGGAGCACACGGCGCGGCGCGCGCGTGAGCTCGGCATCCCACTCACCACACTCGCGCAGCACCCGCGCGTGGATCTCACCATCGACGGCGCCGACGAGGTGAATCCGGGCCTGGAGCTGATCAAGGGCCTCGGCGGTGCGCTGCTGCGGGAGAAGATCGTGGCGACGGCATCCGAGCGAGTGATCATCGTCGTCGACGAGTCCAAGCGGGTCACCCGGCTCGGCACCCGGTCACCTCTCCCGGTCGAGGTCGATCCCTTCGGCGCCCCGATCCAGGTGCCCTTTCTCGAAGGCCTCGGCGCCGAGGTCACGCTCCGGCGGACCGCGAGCGGCGACCCCGTCGTTACCGACGGCGGGAACTACCTGTTCGATTGCCACTTCCCGGGCGGCATACCGGACCCGGCCGCGCTCGGCACTGTGCTCGACGGGCGTCCGGGTATCGCGGAGAACGGCCTGTTCCTCGGCTTCGTCGACCACGTCGTCGTCGCGTCGGCGGGTGGAGTCGACGTCCTCTCCCGCGCCAGGGAGGCAGCGTCGTGAGGCCCATCCTCGTCGCTCCGTCCATCCTCTCGGCGGATTTCCGCCGCCTCGGCGAGCAGGTGGCGGAGGCCGAGGCCGCGGGGGCCGATTGGATCCACGTCGACGTGATGGACGGTCACTTCGTGCCCAACATCACCATGGGCCCGCTCATCGCCGCCGCGGTGCGGGGCGCGACTTCGCTGCCCATCGACACGCACCTGATGATCGAGGCGCCCGGTCGATTCGTGTCGGCGTTCGCCGACGCGGGCGTGGACTCTCTCACGGTGCACGTGGAGGCGTGCCCGCACCTGCACCGGACCGTCGAGCAGATCCGCGAGGCGGGCCTGAGCGCGGCCGTGGCGCTCAACCCGGCGACCCCACTCGAGGCCATCTCCGAGATCCTGCCGTACGTGGAGATGATTCTCGTGATGACGGTCAACCCCGGCTTCGGTGGTCAGTCCTTCATTCCGACGAGTCTCGGGAAGATCGCTCGACTCCGGGAGATGCTCGCGGAACGGGGGCTTGAGCGCGTGCTCATCGAGGTCGACGGCGGCATCGATGCGGAAACGGCTCTGGACGTCGTTCGGGCGGGCGCGACGACGCTCGTCGCGGGCTCGGCGATCTACAATTCGAGCGGAAGCGTGCTCGGGAACGTCGCGGCGCTCCGCAGCGCGGCGACGGCCGGTGAGCCGGGGAGCGGCGGTTGATCCCGCCCGACGGCGGCGATAGCTTGGGGGGCGCGCCCGGGTGATGGAACCGGTAGACATGACGGACTTAAAATCCGTTGCCGAGAGGCGTGCGGGTTCGATCCCCGCCCCGGGCATCTGGAGGATCCAGTGAGTGAAGACCGATCGGCCGGACGGGAACTGCTCGACGCCGGGCTCCAGGACGCCGTCCGCCTCGCGGATTCCGAGGACTGGGATGCGGCGTTCTCTCTTCTGCAGAAGCTCGAAGGGGATCATCCCCACGACGCCACGTTGCTCTGCATGCTCGCGGTCACGGCCGGTCAGGTCGAGGCTCGCGGGCTTGCCTACGACTACTTTCGCCGCTGCCTCGCCGAGCAGCCGACGGATCCTGCCGTCCTCGTCCCCCTGGGCGCCGGTCTGGCGCGGTACGACGATCCGGACGCGGAGGGAGTCCTCCGCCTGGCCGCCGTGACGGCGCCCGATCTACCGGCCGCCCGTCTACACTACGGCGCATACTTGGCCCGCGAGGGGATCTTCGACCTCGCGATCACCGAGCTGCGGGCCGCGTGCGAGCTCGACCCTGGGAGCGCCATCCCCAGCCGGGAGCTGGGAATCGCGCTCTTCCTGGCCGGTGATCTCTGCGGCGCCATCGAGGAGCTCGACCGTGCCGCCGGCGTCGGCCCCGAAGACGCGGATACTCGCCTCCTTTACGGTATGGCGCTCGCGGTGGGCGGGCGCCTGGAAGAGGCCGCCGAGGAGCTGCACCGGGCGGCCTCGGAGCTTGTCGAAGACGGTGAGGCCCAGATGGTCGCCGCCCTCGCCTGTGCGACGCAGGGATGGAGCGACGAGGCGTGGGACGCCCTGGCCCGCGCGGAAGGAGCGACCTTCCCACCCGACGCGCTCCTGCTGGGAGAGGCGGAGGATGCGATCGGCGCCGACGAGGCCGCGGCGAGTGCCCTGCTCCTCGAAACGGTCATCCCCGCCGTACTCCACGAGCGCCTCCAGGAGCGGCCGTAGATGGTGCGCGTCCTCCGGGCATGCGGGGGCGTACTTGTGGTCGTCGCGTTCGTCTGGGCCACGCTGGCGATAGCGGTGTTCCTCTTCGGCCGCCGCAACGAGGCGCAGCCCGCGGACGTCATCGTGGTGCTCGGCGCCGCGCAGTACAACGGTCACCCCTCGCCCGTCCTGCGCTCGCGGCTGGACCACGCGATCGACCTCTACCGCGAGGGCATCGCGCCGCGGCTGATCCTCACCGGCGGCGTGGGGGTCGGCGACACCGTCAGCGAGGCGGCGGTGGGACGACGCTACGCGATCCGGAACGGTGTCCCGGCCGATCGCATCGACACTGAACGTTCCGGCGTCAGCTCGGAGGAGTCGATGCGGAACGTGGCCGACCTCATGGGCCGGCTGGGCTTCCACTCGGCCGTTCTGGTGAGCGATCCCTTCCACATGCTCCGGCTTCGCATCATCTCCGCGAGGCTGGGCATCCGCAGCTACAGCTCACCCACCCGGACCAGCCCTATCCGGGCGAATTCCGGCCGGGAGTGGAGACACGTCGTCCGCGAGAGCGTCATCCTACCTTACGCCCTCTTCAGCGGCGGTTGAAGGCCTGGGACGGAAATTGCGAATTCGGCCGGCCCATCGCTATCTTGCCCGCATAACCCTCGCGGGGACCACGCATGAGAATACCGATCGATCAATATCGGCTGGACAACGGTTTACGGGTGATCTTGTCGGAGGATCACCGGCAGCCGGTGGTGGGAGTCAACCTCTGGTACAACGTCGGGAGCCGGAACGAGCGGCCGGGCCGCACCGGCTTCGCGCACCTCTTCGAGCACATGATGTTCCAGGGCTCGGAGAACGTCCCGGACACGGAGCACATCGCCCACGTCGAGCGCGTCGGCGGCTCGATGAACGGATCCACCTGGCTCGACCGAACCAACTACTTCGAGACCATGCCCGCCAGCCGCCTGGAGCTGGCGCTGTGGCTGGAGTCGGATCGCATGGGCTTCCTGCTTCCGGCCATGACGCAGGAGAAGCTGGACAACCAGCGGAGCGTCGTCCAGAACGAGCGCCGCTGGCGCGTGGACAACCAGCCATACGGCGACTGGGATGAGCGGATCCAGGCACTGCTCTACCCGCCCGACCACCCCTACCATCACTCGGTGATCGGGAGTATGGAGGACCTCGACGCGGCCACCCTAGAGGACGTTTCCGCGTTCTTTCGCACCTACTACGCACCGAACAACGCCGTCCTGACGATCTGTGGGGATTTCGACCCCGTCGCCGCCCGGTCGCTCGTCGAGCGCTACTTCGGATCCATACCCCGTGGCCCCGACGTCCCGCCCGTTCCCGGCCGGACGGAGCTCCCTCCTCGGCTCGGGCAGGAGGTGCGGGAGGTCATCGAGTCCGACGCGGCGCTCGCCCGCGTGTATCTCGCCTTCCGCATGCCCGCCTACGGCCGGCAAGGGTTCTTTCCCGGCGACGTCGCGGCGCACGTGCTGGCCAGCGGAAAATCGTCCCGTCTGTACCGTTCCCTGGTCCGCGAGCAGCGCCTCGCCCAGAGCGTCGTCGCCTTTGCCTTCCCCATCGTGACGGGAGCGGCGATGCTGGTCCTCTGGGCCACCGCCAACCCCGGAGTGGACGCGGAGCGGCTGGAGCGCGCGATCTGGGACGAGATCGAGGTCCTGGGGGCCGGTGCCTCGCCGGAGGAAGTGGAGCGGGCCGTGAACGGGATCGAGTCACGACAGACCGTGGCGCTCCAGCAGGTCGGCGAGCGCGCGGATCAGCTCTCGATGTTCGCGACGCTCTTCGACGACCCGGAACGGATCAATACCGAGCTCGACGAGTATCGAGCCGTCACGGCGGAGGGCGTCTCCCGCTTCGCGGTCGAGTATCTGCGCCGCGACAACGTCGTCTCGCTCATCTACCTTCCTCGGGCTCGATCGGAGGCTGCATGAGCGCACCGGATCGTACGGTGCCTCCGGCACCGGGGCCGCTGCGACCGTACCACTTTCCGCCCGTATCGCGCTTCGTGCTCTCCAACGGCCTGCCGGTCGTGGTGGCGCGCACGGACGGGCTCCCGGTCGTTACGCTGTCGGTCCTGCTGCGGGCTGGTGGGGTCCAGGAGGATGCGTCCCGGGCGGGCCTGGCGTCGCTGACGAGTGCCCTCCTCGAGTCGGGCGCCGGGTCGAAGTCCGTGGCGGAGATCGCCGAAGAAGTCGAGATGCTGGGACTCGACCTCGGCGCGTCGGCGGGCTGGGACGTGGCACAAGTCGAGGCGACGGGGCTGCGCGGTCACTGGCGGGCTGCAACGGGCGTCGTCGCCGAGTTGCTGCGCCGGCCGACCTTCCCCGAGGGTGAGGTCGAGCGCCTCCGGGCCGAGCACATCGCGGCGATCCTGCAGCGCCGCGCCGACCCGCGAGGACTGGCCAACGAGATGGCATCGCGGTTCGTCTTCTCCGCCGATTCGCCTTTCTCCCGCCCGCTCTCCGGGTCGGAGGCCACGCTTTCCGGGCTGACCCGAAGCGACGTGCTGGACTTCCATGCCGCCCACTACTCGCCGACGGGCGCGGCGGTCGTCGTCGCCGGCGAGATCGAGCCCTCGGAAGTGGAGGCGTCGCTCTCGGAGGTGCTCGCCGACTGGGCCGGACCGTCCGCTGTGGCGAGCCGCCCGTCGGCCGAGCCGCGACTCTCCCGGCGAGAGGTCTTCCTCGTCGACCGGCCGGGCAGCGTCCAGTCGGAGATCCGGGTCGGGCAGGTCGGGCTGCCGCGTGCCACTCCGGACTACTTCCCCGTCCAGGTGATGAACGCGATCCTCGGCGGCGCCTTCACCTCGCGGCTGAACCTGAACCTGCGTGAGGAGCGCGGCTTCACCTACGGCGTCTCCTCGTCCTTCATCATGCGGCGGGAGCCCGGTCCCTTCCTGGTCTCCACGGCGGTACAAACGGAGGTCACCGCTGCCGCGCTCACGGAGATCTTCCGGGAGCTGGACGCTCTCCGCACGGTCGCGCCGAAGGCCGCCGAGGTGGACGACGCCCGGAACTATCTCGCGGGCGTCTTCCCACTGCGCCTCCAGACCACCGACGGCGTCGCCGGCCGGCTGGCCGAGCTGGTGATGTACGATCTGCCGGAGGACTACTTCGACATCTACCGCGACCGGATCCTTGCCGTCGGCGTCGACGACGTGCACCGGGTGGCGCGGGCTCACCTCCAGCCGGAGCGGATGGCGGTCGTCATCGTGGGCGACGCGGAGAAGATCCGCGGGGCCGTGGAGGAGCTGGGCCTCGGCCCGGTCCACGCCGTCCAGCCGGCGGATCTCCCGTGAGCCGCACCGGAGAGGGCGTGACGGCGGCGGAGGAAGGGGTGGGGCGAATGCACTCGCGACCCGTTCACGACGGTCGCATCGTGCACCTCACCGTGGACACCGTGCGCTTCCCCGACGGCTCGACGGGCGAGCTCGAGATGATCCGACACTCGGGCGCGAGCGCGGTCCTCGCAATCGTCGGTCGCCTGGACGACGACGACCCGGAGGTCGTTCTCGTCCGCCAGTATCGTTACGCTGCCGGAGGCTACCTCTTCGAGGTCCCTGCGGGTCGTCCGGCGTTCCAGGGGGAGGACTGGGAGGTGTGCGCGCGCCGCGAGCTCGAGGAGGAGACCGGCCTCGTGCCCGGCCGGATGCGCCGCCTCACCTCAATTCTCACCACACCCGGCTTCACGGATGAGCGGATCCATCTCTTCGTCGCCGAAGAGCTGCGGCCGGGCCGGCGCTCGCTGGACGAGGACGAGTTCATCGAGCTGCGGCGCATCCCCCTCTCCCGCGCCGTCGCCATGATCGGCTGCGGCGAGATCACGGACGCCAAATCCGTCTGCACGATCCTCTTCGCCGTCCAGTTCCGCGCCGCCCGGTAGGGCTGTCCCCTTTCGCGGCAGGAATGTCCCATTCTGCGGACGGAAGCGACCCAACGCCCGTCGGGCCGCGATGGTAGAAATAGAGCAGATGCAATGCTTTCTGGTGCCGAGCCCGCCGCGGTACCCTCGGTATGGAAGCTGCTCCCACAGTGCGTGACGCGCCCCACTCGGGTGCGCGTGCGTGCTTTCACGCTGGTTACCCAAGGGGGAACGATGGCTCATGCTTCCGTCGTAGTTCGAGCACCCGTCTCGTCCGAGCCGCAGCGTGACGCGCTCAAGGACCTGGACGACAGCAGCGTGGTCGCGGCGTTCCTCGCGGGCGAGAAGCGCGCCTTCACCGAGCTGGCCGAGCGCTACCAGACTCGGCTGTTGAACTTCGTCTACCGGACCACGGGCGATCGCGAGCGCGCGGAGGACCTCGTGCAGGAGACCTTCATCCGGGTCTACCGGCACCTGCATCGCTTCGACCAGTCGAAGAAGTTCTCGACCTGGGTCTATACCATCGCGTCCAACCTGGCGAAGAACGAGCTCCGTAACCGCTCGCGCAACCCGCTCGTCCTGTTCCAGGCGATCAAGAAGAACTGGGACTCGGATCAGCGTCCCCTCGAGTGGGAGGACAACACCTACCGGCCCGACGACCTCTACCGTAAACGCCACCTCAAGCAGATAGTAGATGCGGCGGTGAAGGATCTCCCCGAGCACCACCGCGCCGTCTTCGTGCTCCGCGAGATGGAGGGCAAGAGCTACGAGGAGATCGCGGAGATCACCGGCTGTAACCTGGGCACGGTGAAGAGCCGTCTGAACCGGGCCCGGAACAACTTCGCGCAGCGCATCGCCCCTCTGCTGGACTGAGCTCGCGGGGCTGGAACACTGCGCCGCATCACCTGTAGAAGGAAACGTCCGAGGCGGCAGGTGCCGTCGGCGTTTCCTTCTCCGTGCTCCGCGCGATGTTGAACTGCTCCGACTTTCTGGAGGGGTATTCCGACTTCCGGGACGGCCTGCTGCCTGCGGCGCGGTACCGCGAGTTCGAGCGGCACGCGGAGACGTGTGATGCATGCGCCCGCTACCACCGCGTCATCGGTGGCGGCGTCGAGGCCTTCCGGTCGCTGCCGGACGTCGAGCCGTCGGAAGACTTCGAGTGGCGACTCCGGCATCGCCTGCTCCTTCTGGAGGAAGAGCAGCAGCGCCAGGCGAGCGGATCCGGCGCCTCCGCGGCGGTGACGATCGGCATTGCGCTGGCAATCGGTGCCTCGGCCTGGCTGCCCGCGCTGCGGGCGAGGCAGGCGGTCGTTCGCCTGCCTCCCGTCGTGGCCCTCGCGCCGGCCGAGCGGAGCGTCATCGGCAACCCCTTCCCGAGCGCGCCGCCCCTTCCGGCTCCCACGCTGCTCCTGCCGGCGCCCCGCTTCATCGACGAACCCCTCCTACCGCCGGTCTCGAGGCCGGGCGACCTCCACCTCTACACGACCCTTTCCACGTATCCGTCCACCCGGTGACGGGTCGGATCGGGAAACGAATCCGCGTCCGTGCCTCCACTCTCCGATCGAAAGCTCGGCGAACTGCTCGCGCGCCGTCCCGCGGGGGCGGTGTTCTTCTTCGCCGGCGACGAGGAGTACCTCCGGGAGGCGACCGCGGCGCGCGTGGTGGAGGCGTTCCTCGATCCGGCCACGCGTGATTTCAACTTCGACCAGCTTCGCGGCGGCGACGTGGCGCCCGAGGCGCTGGCGTCCATCCTCGCTACGCCGCCGATGATGGCCGAGCACCGCGTGGTCGTGATCCGGGACGTGGCCGGTCTCTCGGCGAAGGCCCGCGACGTGGTCCTCGCCGCCGCGGAGAGCCCCCCCACCGGGCTCGCGCTCGTCGTCGTCGGAGCCGTCCCGTCGGGCAGCAAGGCGAAGTTCTACTCGGCTCTGCAGAAGAGCGCACTCTCCATGGAGTTCCGCGTGGTCGAGGCGAACGATCTCCCGGCGTGGCTGGTGCAGCAGGCGAGCGATGCGCACGGGCTGGAACTGGAGCTGCCCGCTGCGCGCGCCCTGGCCAGCGCCATCGGCAGCCAGCTCGGTGTCCTGGGGAGCGAGCTCGCGAAGCTCGCCGCCTACGTTCAGGGCCGTAGCGCGATCACCGTGGAGGAGGTGCGTGCAGTCGTCGGCTACATTCCACGCGTCGACCGCTGGGCCTGGTTCGACCTGGTGGCGGAGCGCCGCATCGTGGAAGCGCTCGGCCTCCTGCCGACGCTCCTGGAGGCCGGTGAGAACGGCGTCGGCCTCGTCATCGGGATGACCGGGCAGATCCTCCGGGTGGGTCTGGCGGTGGCGGGTGGCCGCGACGCGCTCGAGCGCGAGCTGAACCCGCGCCAGCGCTGGCTCGCCAACCGCGTCGTCCCGCTCGCCCTCCGCTGGTCGGCGGAGGATGTCGACTTCGCGCTCGGAGAGATGCTCCGGACCGACCGGCTGCTGAAGACTGCCCCGCTCTCCGATCGGCAGGCGATCGAGGAACTGCTGCTCCGCCTGCTGGCGCGCTTCGGCGCGGACAACGGCGCCGCCCTCCCCTCGCGCGTACCCGTTCCGAGCTGATGGCCGCGGAAGAGACCCCTCTGATCCAGCAGTGGCGCGCCGTGAAGAGCCGCCACCCCGATGCGCTCGTGTTCTTCCGCGTCGGCGACTTCTACGAGATGTTCTACGAGGACGCGGAGGAGGGCGCGCGCCTCCTCGACCTGACGCTCACCTCCCGGAACAACGGCAGCTCGCGCGCGCCCCTCGCCGGCATCCCCTTCCACGCGCTCGACGGCTACCTCCAGCGGCTCGTGCGCCTCGGCCGCCGGGTCGCGGTGTGCGAGCAGGTCGAGGACCCCGCGCTCGCAAAGGGCATCGTGCGGCGCGAGGTCACGGAGACGATCACGCCCGGCACGGCACTCAGCGACACCCTCCTGAACGCGCGCCGCAACAACTTCCTCGTCGCGGTCGCCGGTGACGCGGTGGACGGCGGCTCACTCGGCCTCGCCTGGGCGGATCTCTCCACCGGCGAACTGCGCGGGCAGCGCGTCACCTGGGAGCAGCTGCCGGACGTGCTCGGGCAGCTGGAGCCCTCGGAGATCCTCCTGCCGCGGTCCTGGGAGCTCTTCCCCCCGCCCGGCGCGGACGGCGCAGTGTGTACCTATCGCGGCGACTGGAGCTTCGAGGCTCCGCACGGAGGCGAGGAGATCCGCCGTCACTTCGGTGTCATCACCCTCGACGGTTTCGGCTTTACCCGAGACGACGCCGTGCTCGTGGGCGCGTGCGGCGCGCTCGTGAGCTACCTTGCCGAAACGCAGCCGACGGTCTCCCGGGCGCTTCGCCCGCCCGGCATCGTCCGCGGCGGGAACGAGATGCAGCTGGACGAGATGACGCGCCGTAACCTCGAGATCGTCGAGCCACTGAGTGGACGCCCGGACGGAGAGACGCTGCTCGGGGTGCTCGACGAGGCGCTCACCGCGATGGGCGCGCGCCTCCTCCGTCGCTGGCTGCTGGCGCCGCTGCTCTCCGTCGATGAGATCCTTGCGCGCCAGGGCGCGGTCGCCGAGCTCGTCGAGAAGACGGAGATGCGGTACGCCCTGCGCGCGGCGTGCGCCGAGATCCGGGACCTGGAGCGCCTCGGAGTGAAGGTCGCCTCCGGCCGCTGCACCCCGCGCGACCTCCTCGCCGTCCTGGGCTCGCTCGTCCACCTGCCGCGCCTGCGCGAGGCGCTCCAGCCCGCGACCGCCGACCGTCTGCGCCGGCATCGCGAGGGCCTCGACGCCGTTCCCGAGCTCCGGAGCCTGGTCGAGTCGGCGATCCGGGAGGACGCGCCCGCGGCCCTCGCCGAGGGAGGGGTCATTCGCGAGGGCTTCGACGCGGATCTCGACGAGCTCCGCTCGATGCGCGACGGGGCCGTCGAGTGGATCGCGCGCATGCAGGCGGACGAACGCCAGCGCACCGGAATCCCGTCGCTCAAGGTCGGCTACAACAAGGTCTTCGGCTACTACATCGAGGTCACGCGCTCGAACCTGGACCGCGTCCCGGAGGACTACCTCCGCAAGCAGACGCTCGCCAACGCCGAGCGGTACGTCACCCCGGAGCTGAAGGAGTGGGAGGAGCGGATCAGCGGTGCCGAGGAGAAGATCCGTGAGCTGGAGAGCCGGCTCTTCGATCGGGTGCGCACCGAGGCGGCTGCGCTCGTTCCGCGGCTGCAGCGGACGAGTGAGCACGTCGCCGCGGTGGACTTGCTCGCCGCGCTCGCCGAGGTAGCCGTCCGCCGTGAATACGTCCGGCCGCTGGTGGATGAAGGCTATGGCATCGAGATCGTCGGTGGGCGGCACCCGGTGGTCGAGACGATGATGCCGCGCGAGGAGTTCATCCCCAACGACGTCCATCTCGACGATGGCACGCGGGTGATGATCCTCACGGG
>DASSTO010000055.1:0-11499 GCA_035707865.1 Longimicrobiaceae bacterium
CGAAGCGCGCGTCCCTCCACCACCGCATGCGCGCGTCGTGCTGCGCGGGCGTATCGCTCGCCGGGCTCTGCGCCGCCAGCGGAAGGGCGGAGGCGACGAGCACGACGAGGGCGAGCGCGAGAGAGCGGGATCGCATCGCGGTGAGTCTCCGGTTGTGAGTGACCTCCGGCGGCGCGGCCAGCGCCGGCGCGGCGGCGGGGCCGTTCATCCCGGGCCGAGGTACTGCTGAAGCGGCGGGTGCAGCAACGTCTGCGAGGATGCCGAGTCCATGTTCGTGGGCGTGATCAGCTTCACCCCCGTATCGAGGCGCTTCTCGACCGGCTGCCCCTTCAGGTGCTGCACGAGGAGCTTCACCCCCAGGTAGCCCATGCGCATCGGGTTCTGCACCACGATCCCCTGCAGCTGCCCGTTCTTCATCGCCTCGATCAGCGTCTGGCTCGCGTCGAAGCCCACGAACTTCACCTTGCCCGCCAGCTCGAACTCCTGCAGCGCGAGCAACATCCCTATCGTGCTCGACTCGTTGGGCGTGAAGACTCCCTGGATCTCCCGCCCGTAGCGGTTGAGCAGGTTCTCCGAGGCCGTTTTCGCCGTCTCGCGCGTCGCTCCCGCGTACTGATCCGACGAGACGATCTCCACACCCGGATAGCGCGTACGGATCTCGCTCAGGAAACCCTCCTCGCGCTCGTGCGTGCTCGCCGAGCCCTCGGCGTAGCGCAGGACCAGCAGCTTGCCCTTGCCACCCAGGAGCTCGCCCATGCGGTCTGCCGCGAGCTGGCCGCCCTTGTAGTTGTCCGTGGCCACGAAGGAGACGATCGAGTCGGTCTCGACTTCCGAGTCGATGATCACCGTGGGCACGCCCGCGCGCTTCGCCTCCTCCACCGGTCGTGCCAGCGCCCGGTCGTCGAGCGGGGCCAGCACCATCCCGTCCACCCCCTGCGCGGTGAAGCCCTCGACGACCTGCAGCTGCTGTTCGCGGTCGTCCTCGCGAAGCGGTCCCTTCCAGAGGATCTCCACCGGCGTGCCCGCCGAGTCCAGCTCCGCGGCCGCCTTCAGCGCGCCCGCATGGATGCTGCGCCAGTACTCGTGCGTCGTGCCCTTGGGGATCACGGCCACGGTGAGCGTCTTGCTCCCCGCCTTCGCTCCGGAGCCACTGCAGGCCGCGAGCAGGCAGGCGATGAGGAGGGCGGACAGAATGCGTCTGGCGTCCATGGGCGTGCGAGGTTGGAGAGCGGATGGGGTTACAGGCGGAGATCGTCGGGCAGGTGCGCGGGTGGCCGCGCCGGACGACGGACATGGCCCGGCCGTCGGAAGACGGATTCTAATACGGCCCGGGTCGGTTGCGCGAGCCCCCGGAGTGCGGAGCGAATGGAGGTCACCACCGGCGTACGCCTCCGCGCGCGCCACGACCGTGCGTCATGCGCCTTGCGCTCGGTGCGTGCAGATTGCATACAGTTAGACGGCCGCACATCCCGTTGCGCCGCCAGCCGAGGAGAAGCCGAAGCGTACCCAGTCAGGCGGGATCGGATGCGGTGTGTCGGTCCATCGCCCGCGCGCTCGGAATCTGCCGCCGGATCCCCCACGCCCGAGGTGATCAATGTCCCGCCTTGCCCCGCTGGTCCCGCTCGCTCTGTTGCTCCTCCCCGCCGCGCCCGCCCGCGCACAGAGTCTGGAGGCGTGCGACCCGGTCGAGTCGGAGATCTGCGCCTCGGTCGATTTCGCCGCGAGCGGAACCGACCTCTGGGTGACCGCGGCGCCCAGCGGCAGCACGGCCTCCGTGACCGGTCTCTCCTTCACGATTCCGGGACTCTTCGCCTCGCAGCTCTCCTCGGATCCCGGGGTGTCGCTGGGCTCCTGGTGGTTCACGCTCTCCGGCGGTACCGCGACGTTCGGGAACTTTTCCCCGACGCTCAGCGGCTCCGACGACGCATTCGGCCTCCTCTCGCCCGGCCTCTTCCACTTCGCGCTCTCCGCACCGCTGACCCGCGGCCCGTACAGCATGAGCTTCGAGGGACTTCGGCTCTACGACAGCGACCTGGACGGGCCGTACTACATCGACGACTTCGTAGCGGGCTCCGGATCGGCGCGCATCAACACCGCCGTCACCCCCGAGCCCGCGCCCGTGGCGCTCCTCGCCACCGGTCTCCTGGCGCTCGTGGCCGCGGGTGGGATCAACCGCAGACGCGCGCGAGCGTAGTCGCCCGGCAGTGCTGGTGGGGTTGACCGCAGGCGCGTGGGTCACTCCGCGCGCACTCACCAGAAGCGGTACCCGTCGAGACGCGAAGCCCCCACCGCAAATTGCGATGGGGGCTTCGCTTAGAAGATAGCAGGGGAGGGACTCGAACCCTCGACCTTACGATTATGAGTCGTACGCTCTCACCAGCTGAGCTACCCTGCCTCGACACGAACGGCCGGCTCGCGCCGGCCGTTCGCAATAGCGGGGGCGGGATTCGAACCCGCGACCTTCGGGTTATGAGCCCGACGAGCTACCAGGCTGCTCCACCCCGCGATAGATGGGTAAAGATAGGGAAAATCGCGCTCGGGTCAAGGGGTCTTCGCGCGCCCGCGCTCCGCGACGGCGGCCGGCCCGCGCTCGACGGTGACGAAGCGGTAGAGCAGTTCACCGTCGCGGATCATGCCGAAGCGCTCGCGCGCCACGCGTTCGATCGTCGCCGGATCGTGGTCGAGGAGGTCGGCGACGTGGCGGAGCGAGTCGACCTGGTGGCGGGACTCCGCGAGGTGCGCGATCGCGTCCTCCCGCCGGTGGTGCAGGCGCCAGAGGTCGGGCGCCGAGTACTCGCCGCCCCAGACGGCGTAGTAGGCCGCGACGGCGACGAGAAGCGCCGGCACGAGGCGGCCGAGCGGACTCCTTACCGCCACAGGTTCTTCCCGGGGTAGCGCGCGGCGGCGCCGAGGCTCTCCTCGATGCGCAGGAGCTGGTTGTACTTCGCGACTCGGTCGGTGCGGCTGGCGCTGCCGGTCTTGATCTGGCCGACGCCGGTGGCGACCGCCAGGTCGGCGATGAAGGTGTCCTCGGTCTCGCCCGAGCGGTGGGAGATGACGGCCTTGTAGCCGGCGTTGCGCGCCATCTCGATGGCTTCGAGCGTCTCGGTCAGGGTGCCGATCTGGTTGACCTTGATGAGGATGGCGTTGGCGATGCCGCGCTCGATGCCCTCCGCGAGGCGCGCCGTGTTGGTGACGAAGAGGTCGTCGCCCACGAGCTGGATCTCGTCGCCGAGCGCCTCGGTGAGCTTCTTCCAGCCCTCCCAGTCGTTCTCGTCGAGGGCGTCCTCGATCGAGCGGATGGGGTAGCGGCGCGTCCAGTCGGCGTAGAAGTCCACCATCTGGGCGGCGGAGCGCTTCTCGCCCGACGACTTGTGGAAGACGTACTCACCGTCCCTGTAGAGCTCGGAGGCGGCGACGTCGAGCGCGAGGACGACGTCCTCGCCGGCCTTGTAGCCGGCCTTTTCGATGGCGGTGAGGATGACGGAGAGCGCGTCCTCGTTCGTCGCGAGGTCCGGCGCGAAGCCGCCCTCGTCGCCCACCGAGGTGCTCTTGCCCTGCGAGGAGAGAACCTTCTTGAGCGAGTGGAAGACCTCGACGCCCATGCGCAGCCCCTCGGAGAAGCTTTCCGCGCCCACCGGCATCACCATGAACTCCTGGAAGTCGACGTTGTTCGCCGCGTGGGCGCCTCCGTTGAGGATGTTCATCATCGGTACCGGCAGCAGCGTCGCGTGCGGGCCGCCGAGGTAGCGGAAGAGCGGCAGCCGCGCGTCACGCGCGGCGGCGCGGGCGGTGGCCAGCGAGACGGCCAGGATGGCGTTGGCGCCGAGGCGACCCTTGTTGGGCGTACCGTCGAGGTCGATCATCGCCCGGTCGACGAGCACCTGCTCGTAGGGGTTCATCCCGCGCACCGCCGGAGCGATGGAGTCCTCGACGTTGGCGACGGCGTCGAGGACGCCCTTGCCGCCGTAGCGGTCCGCCTCGTTGTCGCGCAGCTCGACGGCCTCGTGCTCGCCCGTGGACGCACCGCTCGGCACCGCGGCCCGGCCGGAGACGCCGTTCGAGAGGATGACCTCGGCCTCGACCGTCGGGTTGCCCCGGGAGTCGAGGATCTCGCGCGCGTGGATGTCGGAAATCGTGATCATGCCAGTAGGGGAGCTAGCGTCCAGAGCAGTCGAGCAGAGCCCGCGGAACGTAGCGCGGGCGGGTGGAGACTGTCAACGGTGGGGGGTCTTCGCTCTTCGGTCATCAGTCGGCGGTCGAGGTGCGCCGACATCGGTCATGTGGGGACCGACAGCCGGCGACCGAAGGCCGGCGACCTACTCCGCCTCCGGCAGGTCGAGCAGAACGCCGGGCAGGTCCAGACCGTCCGCGCGGTCCGGCTCGGCGAGAGCGAGCGGGAGCGTGGCCGCGATGTCGCGCGGGAGGAGTGAGCGGCCCCGGCGCGCCATCTCCGCGGCGCGGCCGGCGAGGAAGATCGCGAGTGCGGCGGCCGTGCGGACGTCGGCTCCGGCGGCGAGGAGAGCGGCGACGATCCCCGCGAGGGTATCGCCCATTCCCCCCGTCGCCACCCCGGACGTGCCGGTGGGGTTGACCAGGATCGGCTCGCCGGGCGCCGCGACGAGGGACGGCGCGCCCTTGAGCAGCACGGTGCACCGGAAGCGGGCCGCGGCCTCCCCGGCGGCGCCGAGAGGGTCGGCCACGACGGTCGCCGCCTCCCGGCCGAGCAGTCGGCCCATCTCGCCGGGATGCGGCGTGAGCACCACGCGCCGCGCGGCACCCTGCTCCAGGAGCCCGGGGTCGTCGGCCAGGAGCGTGAGCGCGTCGGCGTCGAGCACGAGACGCGCGGCGGGCAGGCGCAGAATGCGGCGGAGGAGCTCGTGCGCCTCGTCGTCGGTGCCCATCCCCGGCCCGGCGAGCACGGCATCGGCGGCGGCGAGCGCGCCGTCCACGTCGCCGGCTCGGCCGACGAAGAGCGCCTCGGGCACGGCGGCCTGGGCGACGATCCGGTTCTCCTCCGGGCCCACCACCCGCACCATCCCCGCCCCGGCGCGCAGCGCGCCCATCGCGGCCATGACCGACGCGCCGGCCATCCCCGCGCGCCCGGCGACGATCGTGACCGCGCCGGTGATGCCCTTGTGGGCGTTCGCGGGAACAACGGGCAGGTGCTCCCGTACCCACGCGGGAGTGGTCAGCGCAGCCGCGTACGAACCGGCCGCGAGCGGTGGGAAGCCGATCTCGACCGCCGTCACGCGGGCCGCGTGCACGCGGCCCGGGAAGAGGAGCAGGCCGCGCTTCGGCGCGCCGAAGGCGATGGTCACCCGCGCCCGGATCGCCTCACCGGGCACCGCGCCCGTGCTCAGGTCGACGCCGGAGGGGCCGTCCAGCGCGACGATGGGCACGCCGGTGGCGTTCATGGCACGGATCACCCCCGCCTGCGCCCGGCGCGGCGCGCCGCGTGCGCCCGTGCCGAGGATCCCGTCGACGAGCACCGCCGCTCCGGTGAGCGCCGCGGCGTCGCAGCTCCGGACCTCCCACCCGTGCAGCAGGTCGGCGCGCAGCTCGGCGCCGCCCACCGGCAGGACCGCCACCTCCCTGCCCCACGCGCTCAGGGTGCGCACCGTCACCAGCGCGTCGCCCCCGTTGTTCCCCGCGCCCACGGCGGCGACCACGCGACCCTCCGGGAAGAGCCGCTGCAGGACCCCCGCGGCCGCCCGGCCGGCGGACTCCATGAGCACCGCCTCCGGAACGCCGGCCTCGTCGATCGCACGCCGGTCCCACCGCCGCATCTCGGCGGCGGTCAGAAGAGGGAGAAGGCTGGAGCCCATGAGGCCGGGTCGGGGAGCGGAGACGATCGATGCCCACGCGCGCGCTGCACTGCGTGGGCATCCTGAGACGGGTACGGACGGGCCTTATTTGTAGCTCTGGCCGATCGTCCGCCCGAAGCTGATCTCGCCATTGTCTATCCGGATATTGAACCCGCAGTCCGGGTTCTGGCACACCCATGCCTTGAAGGTGATCGGTGCCCCGTCCCGTCCGTAATCGGAGAGGGGCAACATCTTGCCCTCGCCGCATTTCTTACACTGCGGGAAATCGAAGTCGGGCATCGTCCATCCCCTCCCCTCAACGGTGACATCCCGCGGAGCGCCCCGTGCACTGCCGCATGCGCAACGCCCCCCGGACCGCAAGCCGCGTTCCAGCGAAGGGGGCCGGCGTGCTCAGGCGGAGAGTTGCCGCAGGCCCGGCCATGGGTAATCGCGCTCGAAGGAGGTGGCGAAGTCGAAGACGTCGTCGAAATCGTCGAGCGCGTCGTTCTCCTGCTTCACCAGTACGCCGCACTCGACGAGGGCGAAGACGATGGCGCCGAGATCGCGCGTGGAGCGGATGCCCCAGAACTCGAGGACGGCGCGGGCCATCAGCCCCCAGCGTTCGATCGCGAGGTCGCGGCAGCCCTCGGCGAGCTCGCGCCCGGTGATGTGGCGCGGCTCGTCGAGCCGCTCGATGGTGAAGTGGAGCGCCGAGAGGATGAAGAGGTAGGCCGTCTCGTGGTAGCCCGGGTAGCGCTGCCGCAGCCGGTCCATGACCGCCTCGGCGAGGAGCATGCCGCTCATCGTCCCGCTCCGTGCGGACGCACCCGCCCCTCGCCTCCCGTCCGGAGCCGTCGGAGGGGAAGGCCGAAGCAGAGCGAGCGAGGAGAGGCAACCACCATGAGAGCACCCGGCGAAAACGGGCGAAACCGACGCGGAGACCGGAGGAGCCGAGACCCGCGCCTCGTCTCCCAACCTAGAAGTCGGCCCCGGAGTCGTCAAGCGGCCGGGCCCGCGGGGTGGTAGAGCACGCACTGCCCCAGGGTCTCCAGCTTCGCCGCGCCTGCCGTCCGGTCCCGGAGGGCCCCGGTGAGGGCGGCGACCGCGTCCCGTGCCACGGCGAATCGGACCTCCCCGCTCGCCCCACCGGCGGTGTAGCCGTGCTCCGGCCTGCCGAGGGCATAACGCTCCATCAACCGCATGACCGCCGCGGTCTGATCGTAGGGGTAACGCACCCGGAGCTCCAGCGCGGGGATCGCGGCGCGGCGCGGGGCCGCTTCCAGCGCGAGGGCGGCGGCCTCGGCGTACGCCCGCGCCAGGCCGCCGACGCCCAGCTTCGTTCCCCCGAAGTAGCGGGTCACCACGACCACGCAGTCCTCCAGGCCCGCGGCGTCGATGGCCGCGAGGATCGGCGCCCCCGCGCTGCCGGCCGGCTCCCCGGCATCGTTCGCGCGCCAGGCACCGTCGTGCAAACGCCACGCGGAGCAGTGGTGGGTGGCATCGAACCACCGCCTCTGCTCCGCGTCGAGGAGATCCCTCGCCTGCGCCTCATCGCGCGCCGGGCCGGCGACCGCGATGAAGCGCGACGCCCTCACCCGGGTCTCCGCCGCGCCCCGGCCGGCCAGCGTCCGGTAGGGCGCGTCCACTCACTCAGTCGCGCGCCGCCTCGGCCGGGGTGAGGTAGTACTCCAGGCCGAGGTGCGTGATCTGCTCCTCGCCCATCATCCAGCGCAGCGTGTTCTTGAGCTTCGTCTGCTGGATGAAGAGGTCGTGCTCCGGATAGACGTCGTCCGCGTGCATCGGGCTCTTGAGGAAGAACGAGAGCCACTCCTGGATCCCGCTCATCCCGGCGCGCCCGGCGAGGTCGAGGAAGAGCGCCAGGTCGAGCGCGATCGGCGCCGCGAGGATACTGTCGCGGCAGAGGAAATCGATCTTGATCTGCATCGGGTAGTCGAGCCACCCGCGGATGTCGATGTTGTCCCACCCCTCCTTCGCGTCGCCGCGCGGGGGGTAGTAGTTGATGCGGACCTTGTGGTAGTAGTCCTTGTACAGCTCGGGGTAGAGGTCCGGCTGGAGGATGTACTCGAGCACCGAGAGCTTCGACTCCTCCTTCGTCTTGAACGACTCCGGGTCGTCGAGCACCGCGCCGTCGCGGTTGCCCAGGATGTTGGTCGAGAACCAGCCGTCGAGCCCGAGCATGCGCGCCTTGAGGCCGGGGGCGATGATCGTCTTCATCAGCGTCTGCCCGGTCTTGAAGTCCTTCCCGGCGACCGGGACCTCCTTCTTCTGTGCGAGCTCGAGCATCGCCGGGATGTCCACGGAGAGGTTCGGCGCGCCGTTGGCGTACGGCACCCCTTCGCTCAGCGCCGCGTAGGCGTAGAGCATGCTCGGCGCGATGTCCGGGTGGTTCTCGTCGACCGCCTTCTCGAAGGCCTCGAGCGACTGGTGGACCGCGCCGGGCTTGATGAAGATCTCCGTCGAGCCGCACCAGACGATCACCAGGCGATCACAGTCGTGCTTCGAGCGGAAGTTCCGGATGTCGGCGCGAAGCGCCTCCACCCACTCGCGCTTCGAGGTGCCGGGGATCACGTTGCTGCCCTGCAGCCGCTTGACGTAGCGCTGGTCGAAGGCGGCCGGCATCGGCTCGATGCTCTTCAGGTAGGCGGCGATCGGCTCGAGGTGCGAGTGCCGGTCGAGCACGCCGGCCTTGAGCGCGGACTCGTACGCGTTGTCGGCGATCGGGTCCCACGCGCCGAAGACGATGTCGTCCAGCTGGGCGAGGGGGACGAAGTCCTTGATGCGCGGAGTACGGCCCTCCGAGCGCTTGCCGAGCCGGATGGTGCCCATCTGCGTCAGGCTACCGACGGGCCGTCCGAGCCCGCGGCGCGCCAGCTCGACGCCGGCGACGAGGGTCGTCGAGACCGCGCCGAGGCCGCAGAGGAGGATGCCGAGCTTACCGGTCGCCGGCTTGGGAGGAGTGCTCGTGGCACGCAGGGAGTTCGTCATCTCGAGACCTCAGGTGCGGTTTGAAGGAATCCGGAGCGGGGCGCGCGGCGCGACCGCCGGGTCGACCGGGCTCGCCGGCCGCGTGTGGCGGTAGACCCACACGATACGCTGGAACGCGGTGATATTGGTCAGAACGGCCATCACGAGCAAGACCCCCGTCAGCACGATGCCGCCCCAGTCGCCCCCGAACCACCAGGAGGCGGCGCCGATGAGGACCACGCGTTCGGCGCGCTGCATCATGCCGACCTTACAGTCGAGCCCCAGGGCCTCCGCCCGGGCGCGGGTGTAGGAGACCATGAGGGAGCCGGCGAGCGCGAGCGCGACGGTGTAGACCATCCAGGGCTGGCCGAAGTCCGGGTGACCGCCGCCGTAGAGCGAGAAGATGCCCAGGAAGACGACGATCTCGGAGATCCGGTCGAGCGTGGAGTCGTAGAACGAGCCGAAGACGGAGGCGAGGCCGCTTCCGCGCGCCACCTGGCCGTCGACGATGTCGAAGAGCCCACCGAGGAGCACCAGGAAACCGCCCACTCGCACGTGGCCGAGGAAGTAGAAGACTCCCGCGGAAACGGTGACGAGAAAGCCGGCGGTGGTGATGACGTTCGGGTGCACGCGGCTCGCGATGAGGCGCTGCGGGAGGGGGCGGATCAACCGGACGAAGCCGTCGCGGAACCACCCGGGCAGCAGGGACTTCAATGGGGGCTCCTACTCAGGGGAGGATGATGCGGCTGTTCTCACCGGCTTCGATTCCGCGGGCGATCTCCTCGTTGATGCGCATCATCACGCGGTCGAAGTTGCTCTGCGCGGCGACGACGCCCTGGTACGCGCTCATCGCCTGGAGCTTTTCCAGGAGCGATTCGTACTCCTCCTGCTGCTCGGGCGTCGGCTCGGAGCCGGAGCGCAGGAGCGAGGTGAGCTCGCCCTCCAGCGTCGAGAGACGGTTGAGCAGCGTCACCGCGTCCCGGTCGCCGCTGATGCGCTCGTTGGCGCGCTTCAGCGCCTGGTATTCGTCGGTTCGAGCGACGAGTCGGCCGATCTCCTGCGCCTTCTCGGCAATGGCATCCACGTGAGAGCTCCTGTTCGGGTGCGAGCGGCTGACCCTCTTCAGCGTCGCTCAGCTAGCACGATCCGGTCCCGGCCCGCCAGGTCGCGGCGGACGGTCGGGGCGGCGAAGGCGCCGGTCCCCCTGACGAATTCCGCGACCGCGGCCGCCTGCGTGGCCCCGATCTCCAGCGCGAGCAGACCGCCCGCGTTCAGGTGATCCGGCGCCGCCGCCACGAGCGGCTCGATGAGGTCGAGCCCGCCCGCGCCGGCGAAGAGCGCGGCCTCGGGCTCCCAGTCGCGCACCTCGGGCTGCAGGCTCGCGCGCTCCGACTCGCCGACGTAGGGCGGGTTGGAGACGACCACGTCGAAGCACTCGCCCGCGACGGCGTCGAAGAGCGACCCGAGCCGGAACTCCACGGGGGCGCCCGGAGCAGCACCGCAGTGGTTCTCACGGGCGACCGCCAGCGCGTCCTCCGACACGTCGACGGCCACGACCCGGCGGAACGGCCCCTCGGTCGCGGCGCTCAGCGCGATGGCGCCCGAGCCGGTCCCGACGTCCAGCAGGGAGAGGTCCTCCCGGCCGCCGGCCCAGCGCAGCACCTCGCCGACGAGCACCTCGGTCTCGGGGCGCGGAATCAGGACGCGGCGATCGACCCGGAGCCGCAGCTCGCGGAAGTCCGCCGTTCCGGCAATGTACTGCAACGGCTCACGGCGCGCACGCCGCAGCAGCCGCGCCTTGAACTCCGCCAGCTCCTCCTCGCGGAGCGGGCGGTCGAACTGGAGGTAGAGGTCGAGCCGTTTCAGCCCGAGAGTGCCCGCGAGCAGCAGCTCGGCGTTCAGCCTCGGCTCCTCGATCCCCTTCCCCGCGAGGTACTCCGCCGTCCAGCGCAGGAGACCGAGGACGGTCCAGATCTTACGCAATGGAGAACGTAGAATCGAGGATGGAGAATGACGACGGCACGGCCCGGAAGCCCGGCCGCAGGCCATCGCCCCGAATTCTCCGTCCTACACTCTCCATTCTCAATGGTCGCTTCTCTCCTCCTGGCGCGCGAGCCGGAGGCGCTCGATCAGCTCGCCGAGGTCTCCGTCGAGGACCTGCGGGAGGGCGTGCGTCGTGAAGCCGATGCGGTGATCGGTGACGCGGCTCTGCGGGAAGTTGTAGGTGCGGATCTTCGCGGAGCGATCGCCCGTGCCGACCTGCAGCTTCCGGTCGCGCGCCCGCTCCGCCTCCTGCTCGGCGATCCTGAGGTCGAGCAGCCGCGCGCGCAGCACGCCCATCGCCTTGTCCCGGTTCTTGTGCTGCGACTTCTCGTCCTGGCAGGTGACCACCAGGCCCGTGGGGAGGTGGGTGATGCGCACGGCGGAGTCGGTGGTGTTCACCGACTGCCCACCGGGGCCGGAGGAGCGGTAGACGTCGATCTTGAGGTCATTCTCGTTGATCTGCACGTCCACCTCTTCCGCCTCGGGGAGCACCGCCACCGTGGCCGCGGAGGTGTGGATGCGCCCCTGGTTCTCCGTGGCAGGCACTCGCTGCACGCGGTGCACTCCGGACTCGTAGCGCAGCTCCCCGTACGCGTCGGGGCCGCGGACGACGAAGATCGCCTCCTTCACCCCACCCTGCGCGCCCTCCGAGACGCCGACCACC
>DASSTO010000056.1:0-8736 GCA_035707865.1 Longimicrobiaceae bacterium
GCCTCGGTCTGGAATGGTGCATGCATTGGCTGGAGCGCGGCGGGCGCGCCGCCGTGGAAACACGTCTTTGCCGCTCCGCCCCGGAGGCTTAGATTATCCGCCCCGGATCGGCGCCTCCCGCAGGGCCGGTCCGTGCTTTTCCTCGTGCCCGCGCACGCGTGACGATCGACCGGCCTTCGGCCCCTCCGACCCAGCGCCGCCCGCCCCGGCAGCTGCGCCGGCTGGGGATCCTCTCGCTCCTCCTGCTCTGCGCGGCCTGCGTGCGGCAGCCGGGTGCCGCGGGCGGGCCCTATCCCGGCTTCGCGCAGTACGAGGGTGAGACGGTGCAATCGGTGGCGTTCGTGGGCCCCGTCGTCCTCCCTCAGGACTCCCTGCGCGCGGTGGTCGTGGTCCACACGCCGGTCTGCCGCATCAGCTTCCTTCCCGGATGGGCCTGCTTCGCCGGCAAGCACACGTACCAGCTGAACCTGGGCGACCTGGCCGCGGACGTCCTCCGATTGCAGCTCTATTACCGCGACCACGGCTACTATGGTTCCCGCATCACGCCCGGCGTCACGCCCGCGGACGGCGGGGTGGCCGTCCGTTTCTCGATCGTGCCCGGCGACCGCGTCCGGCTGTCGGACCTCGAGGTGCACGGCACGGAAGAGATCATCCCGCCCGCCCAACTCCGGTCCCGGCTGCCGCTGCAGGCCGGCGAGCCGTTCGGTCGCATCGAGTTCCTCGCCTCGGCGGACAGCATCCGCGCGGAGCTGAATCGCCGCGGGTACGCTTATGCGGAGGTGCTGCGCAACTACTCGATCGACACGGTGACCGACGTGGCGCAGGCGTCGTACGAGGCGGTGCCGGGGCCGCTGGTCCACGTGGACAGCATCCGGGTCGTGGGGAACGATCGCCTGAGCCGGCGCACGATCCTCAAGCAGATGACGGTCCAGCAGGGCTCGCTCCTGCAGCTCACCGACCTGGCGACGAGCCAGCGCAACCTCTACAACCTCAGTATCGTCAACTTCGCCTCCGTCGCGCTGGCGCCCGACACCGCGCAGGTGGACGCGGACTCGAGCACGGCCACGGTGGCGGTGCGCATCGTCGAGGCACCGAAGTACCGGACCGACGCCACGGTGGGGTACGGCAGCGTCGACTGCCTGCGCGCCGGCGTGCAGCTCACCGACCGCAACTTCCTGGGCGGTGGGCGGACGCTGCAGCTCTCCGCCTCGACGTCCAAGATCGGCGCGGGGGACGTGCTGAGCGTGGGCAACCTGTGCACCCCCGGCAGCGACAGCCTCGCCCGGAAGCTCAATTATCGGTTCGCCGCCGATTTCCTTCAGCCGCGGCTGCTGGGTACGCGCACGCAGCTGTCGGCGAACCTGCACGTGGAGCGGCAGTCCGACCTCTCGCTCTACCTGCGCCGCTCGGTCGGTGGGCAGCTCCAGGTCAGCCGGGAGGTGGCGCCGAGCGTGGTGGTGGGTACGGGCCTGCAGGTGGACCGGGCGTCGACGGAGGCGACGAGCGCGATCTTCTGCGTCGTCTTCACCGCGTGCACGGAACAGGAGCGTCGGCCACTCACAGCCTCGCGGTGGTCGAACGTGGCGACGCTGTCGGCGGCGTGGAACCGCACCCGGACCGTGGGGCAGACGGTGCGCGGCTTCTCCATCACGTCGGCGATCGCGTGGTCGGCGCCCGCGCTCCGGTCCACCGACCGCTATCTCAGCGTGATCGCGGACGCGGTCGGCTATTATCCGCTGCGGCCCGGCTGGGTGCTCGCGGGCCGGGTCCAGGGCGGGACCTTCCTGAGCGGCTCGCTCGGGCTCGCCAACCAGTACATCCCCCCGGAGCGGCGCTTCTACGCCGGCGGCCCGAACAGCATCCGGGGCTTCCCCGTCAACGGCCTCGGTCCCCAGGCGTACGTCGCGTCACCGCTGAACTACAATGCGGACGGGAGCATCGACGGCGGCTCGGTGCAGCGTTACCCGCTCGGGGGCACGCGCGTGGCCGTCGGCTCGGCCGAGCTGCGCATGCCCTCGCCGTGGCTATCGCAGTATCTCCGCTGGGCCGCCTTCATCGATGCCGGCCAGGTGTGGGCGCCGGGCCTGAGCACGGCGGACCGCGTCGCGGTGAGTAGCGGCCACATGGTGGTGACGCCGGGCCTGGGCGTGCGGATCACCACGCCCGTCGGTCCGATCCGGGTGGACGTCGGCTACAATCCGTACGGCGCCCGGCCCGGACCTCTCTACGAGGTGCCCACCGACGCGGAGGACCACTCCACGGGAGAGCTGGTTCCGGTGGAACCGTACTATCAGCCGAGCGCGGGGACCTTCCTCAACCGGCTCCAGTTCCAGATCGCCGTGGGGCAGGCCTTCTGATGGCGAGTCGCCTCGGCCGGAGGGTGACCCTGGTGCTCGCGGGTCTGCTGCTCGGGCTCGTCGTCGCGGGGGTCGCCGTCTACATCTACTACCAGGCGGCGACGGGCTATCGCCAGCTCGAAGTGGTCACCCGCGGCGTCAGCTTGCCGCCTGGGGCGCTCGAGCTCGAGGAGATCGAGGGCGACAGCATCGCGCAGGTGGCGCTGCACGACGTGCTCATCGCCGGCCCGCACGGCGATACGATCGCCGCCGCCCCCACCGTCCACTTCCGCGTCCTGCTTCCCACGCTGGGCGGCGACGGGCCGCTCGTCGTGACGCAGGCGGTGCTCGACCACCCGTACCTCAACCTCGTCGAGTCGCCGGACGGCACCTTCAACTTCTCGCGGGTGATGCAGGTGAGCGCGGGGGGGAAGCCGGTGGCGACGCCGCAGGGGCAGGGCGGGGGCTTCGTGCTGCGCGACGTGCGGATCGTGGGCGGGCGCGCGCGGCTGGTGACGCCGTGGAAGCCCGATTCGCTGCCGACCGCGCCCGGGGAGCGGGCCGCGGTCCGGCTGGTGCGCAGCGGCCGCCGCACGATGCAGCTGCGCACGGTCCGGAACCTCGACGCGCGCCTGCCGCTGCTCCGATTCGGTGGCTCCGGCGGGTGGCGGGCGCAGGTGGCGAGCCTGAGCGCCGACCTCACCGGCCCGGACCTCCGCGTCCTGGCGCTCTCCGGCTCCGCCGAGCAGGGGCCCGACCAGCGCATCCACTTCGCGCTGCAGCGCTTCCGCACGCCCGCCTCCCAGCTTTCGGGCGAGGGAACGCTGAGTCTCGGAGGTTCGCGCGCGCAGTACGACGTGCGCGTCCAGGCGCAGCCGCTCGCCTTCCGCGACCTGCAGTGGGTGATGCCGTCGCTCCCCGACAGCGGGGGAGTGAGCGGTTCGTTCGCGCTGGCATCCGCCGCGGGCGGAAGGATCGCGGTCCGCGGCACGAACGTGCTGGCGACGGCATACGGCTCCCGCGTGGGCGGCCATTTCGCGGCGGTCGTCGGCGGCGGGGCGCCGGTGGAGTTCGGGAGCACGCGGCTCTCGCTGGAGCCGCTGCGCATCAGCACGATCCAGCGGCTCGGCTTCGGGCGGCAGTACCCCTACGACGGTACGGTCACGGGAACGATCTCCACCGCGGGGGACAGCCTCGCTACCTCGTACGCGCTCGATCTGAACCTGCTGGCCCGGGTGACCGCCGGCGGCACGACGGCGCCCGTCTCCGTCGTCTCGCTCCGGGGCCCGGTCGCCGTGGGCGGTCCGGAGTCGATGGTGCGCTTCGAAGGGGTGCAGCTCGCCCTGCAGCCGCTCTATCTCTCGATGCTGCGCCCGCTCTACCCCGCGCAGGCCGACCGGCTGCGCGGGGTGGTGCACGGCTCGGTCGTGCTGAGGGGCACGCCCGACGAGATCCGGGCCGAGCAGGGAGATCTGGCCTACGAGGTCGGGCGTGCACCGGAGACGCGGATCACCGACCTCGCCCTCACGGCGTCGCTGAAGCCGGAGCTTCGCTTCGACCTCCGGTTCCAGGCCGAGCCCCTGGCGCTGGGCACGCTCTCGGAGCTCTTCCCCGCCTTCCCCTTCCGCACCGCCCGCTTCTCCGGCCCCGTCCACATCAGCGGCACGACGAGCCACCTCGCGGTCGACGCGGACCTGGCCGGGTCTTCGGGCGCCATCGGCGTGCACGGCACCGTCTCGCCCGGCGAGACGCTCGCCTTCGATCTCTCCGGCGACGTCCGCTCGTTCAACGTCTCGGAGATGGTCACCGCGAACGTTCCCCTCCAGGGCCCGATGACCGGGAGCTACCACGTGGTGGGCACCACGGCCGATCTGCGCTTCAACGTCGCTCTCGCGCAGGATACGGGCAGCTTCGCGCTGCACGGGCAGGTGCTCGGGCTGGCCAGCGGGAGCCCGGTCTTCGACGTCGCCGGGAACGTGACGGACTTCAACCTCGGCATGCTGATCGGCCGGCCCGCGCTCTTCCCCTCGCGCATGACGGGGCCGATCCAGCTCCGGGGCGGTGGCAACGCGCCCTATGAGTTCGACGTCGCGCTGCGGGGGACGGGTGGGCAGCTGAACCTCTCGGGCTATTACGCCGGCGGCGCAACTCCGACGTACCGGCTGGTGGGGCAGGTCCAGGGCCTGGATCTGCAGCAGCTCCCGCTCCCCGTCGCGATGCCGCCGAGCAGCATCACCGGCAGCATCGCGCTGCAGGGCAGCGGGACGACGCTGGGGACGATGATGGCCTCGCTCCGGCTCGACGCGACGGGGAGTACCATCGCGGGTGTACCCGTGCAGGCCCTCCGCGCGAACGTGGCGGTGCGCGACGGCGTGCTCATGGTGGACACGCTGCAGGCGCTCTTCGAGGGGAACCGACTATCCGCCGACGGCGCGTGGGGGCTGACGCACCCGGTCCAGGCGACGCTGGACTTCCGGGTCGTGGCCAGCGACCTGGCTCGGCTCGCCTCACTGACCACCGACACCCCGGGGCTCCAGCCCATCGTCGCCGGCTCGTTCACGGCGGAGGGCTCCCTCGGCGGGTGGCTGAAGGCACCGACCATCGACGCCGACTTCCGCGGCCAGGGGCTGCACTACGACGGATGGGCCGCGCAGCACCTCGCCTTCCGCGCGAACGCCGCGCTGCCGGTCGACGGTCAGCAGCTCAGCGGCACGCTCACCCTCTCCGGCGACAACCTCACGCTGGCGGAGACCACATCACTGGATTCGCTGCGGCTCGCGCTTCGTGGAAACGGAGATCAGCTCACCGTCCGCCTCGGCGCCATACGCGACCGGGCCAGTGATCTCACCCTCGCCGGGCTCGTGCGGCTGGAGGGGCGCACGCCACGTGGTGTGCTGCTCGACTCGCTCGCGCTCCACCTCGGCGGCAGTCGGTGGGAGCTGGAGCGGCGGGCCGAGCTGCGCTGGGGTGGCGTGGATGGCGTGCGCATCGACAGCCTGTTTCTTCGAAGTACCGGCGACCGGCCGGGCACCATCGCCGTCAACGGAACCATCCCGCCCACGGGCAATGCCGCGCTGAAGGTGATGGTCCGGAACCTGGACCTCGGCATGGTGCAGCACGCGCTGCCGAACGGCCCGCCGGTGAGTGGTGTCGTGGACGTCGACGCGCTGCTCCAGGGGCCCGTGACCGATCCCCAGCTCACGATGCAGCTGCGCGGTAGCGGCGTGCGGTACCGGAACGTGGGCGCGGACTCTCTCATGCTCTCGGCACGCTACGACCAGCGGGCCCTCGTGGGAAACGTGACCGCCTGGACGGCCGGTCAGCGGATCGCGACCGTCGACGCCACCGTGCCGATGCAGCTGCAGGTGGGCGGTGGGATCCCGTCGTTCGCGCTGCTGCGCTCGAACCCGCTGCGGGTCCGGGTCGTCGCCGACTCCATCCCCGTGGCGCTCCTGACCGCGCCGATGTCTCAGCTCCGCGACGGGGCGGGCGTGATCACGGCACAGGCCACGATCGGCGGCACGATCGCCCAGCCGGACCTCAACGGTTGGGCCGCCATCCGCGACGGCGGCGCGACGATCGTACCGCTCGGCGTGCGGTACCAGCGCATCTCCGGGCGCGTGGAGATGCAGGACCAGATCCTCCGGGTCGACAGCCTCACCGTGTGGAGCGGGGGCTCGGCGGTCGTCGACGGCACCATACGGCTGCCGGAGCTGACGCACCCGAACCTCTACCTGACGGCCGTCCTGAACGGCTTCCACGCCGTGGACGATCCGACGCTGGCGAACCTGACGCTCTCGGGAAACGTCGCGCTCTCGGGCGAGTATCCCAAACCGGTGCTCTCGGGCAGGGTCGTGGTGGAGGGGGGGACGATCCAGATTCCCACGTCGACCACTACGCTGCCGGTGGACATCACGACGGCGGACGTGGGGGAGATCGGCGCCGACACGGCGACCTTCGCGCAGGCCGCGGTGGGCCCCGGCCCGCTCTCGGAGGTCCGCATCGAGGACCTGACGGTGGCGGTGAACGGCGGCGTCTGGATCCAGTCGGATCAGGCGCGCGTGGAGATCAAGGGCGAGGTGCAGGTCTTCCGCGAGGGTGAGACGCCGAGGATCTACGGTACGCTTCAGGCGGTGCGCGGTACCTACACCCTGACGATCGGGCCGCTGGTGCGCGACTTCGACGTGGTCGGCGGATCGGTTCGCTTCTTCGGCACGCCGGACCTCAACCCCGAGCTCGACATCACCGCCTCCCACGAGGTCCGCTCCGCCTCGGGCACCTCGGCCACCACCACGCTGAACGTGCTGGTGCACGTCACCGGGACGCTCGACAACCCGCACGTCGCGCTCACCTCGGACACGCGGCCGCCGCTCCCCGAGTCCGAGCTGCTGAACTACCTGATCTTCGGCCAGCCCACCTTCCAGACGGCGGTCACCGCCGGCGGGGGGAACCCGGCCCAGCAGTTGCTCGTCCAGCAGCTGCTGGTTCAGGAGGTGCTCGGCGGGCTGCTGGTGCAGGAGCTCGGCCGCTCCACGAGCGTCTGCGAGTACCTCCAGCTCCGCGGCCGCCCGGACCTGCGGCAGCTCTCGAACCCCTTCAGTCAGACGTCGGTGGAATGCGGGCGCGAGATCCTGCCGAACCTCTTCGCCACCCTCGAGGCACAGGTCGCATCCCTGACCACCGGTGGCACGCCAAAGTTCGGCCTGAGCCTCGACTGGCAGGTCAACAACCACGTGGAGGCACGCTTCGCCCGCGAGCCGGTGCGGACGGCTACGCAGCTGTTGTTCGGTACCGTCGAGGTGCCGTACCAGTGGTCGACGGAGGTGCGCGGGACCTGGGAGTTCGCGCCCCCGAAGGCGCAGCCGCCCGTCGCGCCGGAGACGGGGCAGCCGCAGATGCCAGGGGAGGTGGCGCCGACCCCGCTGCCGCCCACCTCCCCGTGACGGCACGGGGGGCGGGGGCGGTCAGAGGATGGGCTGCCGCTTGGCGTTCCGCCCGGTGAGGTGGACGTGGGCGCCCGAATCGGTCACCTCGACGGGCAGGTTCCAGACGAGCTCCTCGTCGGGGCTGACGGCGTAGCGGGCGAAGACCCACCAGCGGCCCGCGGGGACGCGGAAGACCACCTCCCCTTCGGCTCCGGTGGTGTCGACGGCCTCGGAGTGCCCCCGGCTCTTCGCCTTCGCGAGGGCAATGGAGTCGAGCGGGCTGAAGGTGGCCGCCGCCCAGGCCCGGCGCGCGGTGCGCAGCGAGTCCACGCGGGGGCCGGTCACGCGGCGCAGGCGGGTGAAACGGGCGAAGGCGCTGTCCGCGCTCAGCTTGACCTCTCCCTGCCGCCGCTCTACTCTTCCGATCTCCCTCTGCGTCGCGTCGTAGGCCGCGCTCCCGGTCTCGAGCGTCGCGAGCCGCGCGCGGAGCGCCTGCACGGAGTCGGAGAGCGCCGCCGCCTCCGAGCGCGCCCCACGCCAGAGAGACTCGGCGGAGTCCTGTGCCTGCTGCTGCGCGACGAGGTCGGGTGGTGGCGCCGGTTCCGGCTGCTTCGCGTCCGACCGCAGCGAATCCAGAATGGCCGCGCGGTCGTAGGGCAGGAGGCGGATGGGCAGGTCGCGCACGGGGGAGCCCGCGGCGGCGCTCTCGCCGGCGAGTCGCGCGTCGACGCTCACGCGCGGCTGGCTGCAGGCGGTGGCGCCCAGCAGGAGGAAGAGGAGCGGGATCGGTCGTCTGGTCACGGGCTCGCGCTGGCTGCGGGTGGGCATCAACCGAGGGAAGGTACCGGGGTGTTTTTTCGAATTCAAGCTCACCAGCCGAAGCATATCGCGCGCCGGGCCGGTCGCGGTGGCATCGTGGCGCTCGCCCTCCTGGCCGCCGGGGCCGCCGCGCCGGCGGCGGCGCAGCTCCAGCTTCCCAAGCCGGTGGGCTACGTCAACGACTTCGCCAACGTCATCCCGCCCGAGCAGGAGGCGCGGATCACGCGCTTGATCGAGGAAGTACGGGCCAAGTCGGGCGGCGAGATCGCCGTGGTGACGCTCCCGTCGCTCCAGGGCCAGCCGGTGGACGAGGTCGGGCTCCAGATCCTGCGTCAGTGGGGCGTCGGCGCGAAGACGCAGATCGGAGATTCGCTGAACAACACCGGCGCGGTCATCCTCGTGGCGCCCAAGGAGCGCCAGACGCGGGTCGAGCTGGGCTACACCACCAATACCTTCGTCACGGCGGCGGAGGCGGGCCGCATCCGCGACGAGATGTCACCCTACTTCCGGAAGGGCGACTTCGGCGGCGGGCTCCTGCTGGGCACCGCGACGCTGGCGCAGAAGTACGCGCAGCACTTCGGCTTCAAGCTGACGGGCGACGTGCCCACGGAACCGCAGGCGGCGCCGCAGTCGGGGGGACGCGGTCCCGGCTTCCT
>DASSTO010000057.1:0-26536 GCA_035707865.1 Longimicrobiaceae bacterium
CGGAGCCGCTGCCGATCATCGGCTACGGACCCGCGGAGGAACTCGCTTCGGAGGAAGCCGTCGAGGACGACGCGGGCGAGGAGACGGCGGAAGAGCTGCCGCTCCTGGGTTTCGAGGAGTTCAGCGCGCCGGATGCGACGGACGAGCCCGAGGAGGAAGAGTCGTCGGCGGAGCCGCTCCCGATGCTGGACGCGGCGGACACGTTCGAGGCCGCCGCGCCCGAGCAGGAGGCGGACGAGTACGTGGACCTGGGCGCGCTCGTGCTGCCTGGCAGCGTGCCCTTCGACGCGGAGGCGGCCGCGGAGCCGGCGCCGGAGCAGGACCTGGCCGAGATCCTCGCGCTCCTTCCGGACGACGGCACCGGGGAGCCCATCGACCCGCAGGAGGCGGCGAACCACTACGATCTCGGTCTCGCCTTCAAGGAGATGGGCCTTCTGAACGAGGCGGTTACGGAGCTCCGGCGGGCACTCCTCGGTGGCGCGAACCCGCTGGCCACGCTGGAGGTGCTCGGCGAGTGTCTGGCGGTGCGCGGAGATCCCGAGCTGGCCGCGCGGCTCCTCGAGCGCGCGATCCGGTTGGAGGGTGCCGCCGAGGAGGAGCTCGTGGGCGTCGTCTACTGGCTCGCGCGCTGCCACGCCGAGCTGGGCCGCGATCGCCGGGCGCGCAGCGCCTTCGAATGGGTGGCCGCCGTCGACGCGGATTTCCGCGACACGGCGGAGCGGATTCGGGCGCTCGGACCCTCCTGATCGGCTTTTGACAAGCGGTCCCGCGCCGCTTAGCTTGGGGCACCGATTCGTTCCCGTCCCACCCGCTGAGCCGATGCTGCGCACCGCACCCCCGAAGCTCTCGCAGATCCAGGCACCGGTCGCGAAGCGCCTGGATCGCGTCGTCGAGGAGTTCCGCCGCATCGTCGTCTCCGATTTCGACCGCGTCGCCGAGATCAACGACTACCTGCTCCAGCTCCGCGGGAAGCTCTTCCGGCCCAGCCTGCTCCTCCTCTGCAACGAGGTCGGCGGCTCGCCGCGCCGCGAGGCCGACACGCTCGCCGCCGTGATCGAGATGGTCCACCTGGCCACGCTCGTCCACGACGACGCCGTCGACCACTCGGTGCTGCGGCGCGGCATGCCCACGGTCAACGCCCTGTGGAGCCACCAGGTGGCCGTCATCATGGGCGACTACCTGTACTCGCGCTCCGTGAGCGAGCTCGCCAGTCTCGGCGACGTGGAGCCGATCCGCATCCTCGGGAACGCCTCCAACGCCATGTCCGTCGGTGAGATGCGGCAGCTCGCCTCCTGCGAGGCGCTCGCCTTCTCCGAGCGTGACTACGATCAGCTCATCGAGTGCAAGACCGCCTCGCTCATCTCGGCCGCGTGCGAGATCGGCGCGCTCTACGGCCCGGCCGAGTTCCGGCGCCCGCTGGCGCGCTTCGGTTACGAGCTCGGCATGGCCTTCCAGGTCGTCGACGACCTCCTCGACTACACCGCGGACGAGGTCGCGCTCGGGAAGCCCGCCGGGCTCGACCTGCGCGAGCACAAGGTGACGCTACCCCTGATCGCCGCGCTCCCCCGCTTCTCGCCCGGGGAGCGCGCGACCGTCGAGGCACTCTTCGACGACCCCGAGCCCGACGACGGGCGGATCGCCGCGGTCGTCCAGGCCGTCCGGGAGCGAGGCGGCTTGGATTATGCGAGGGAGCGGGCGCTCGCGTTCGCGCAGAATGCCGCGGGCGCGCTCGAAGGGCTCCCGGACGGCCCCGCGCTCCAGGCTCTGCGCGACAGCATCGTTTACGCCGTCGAACGCCGCCGCTGACGTGATTTCGACCTGGGACTCGGGCTGGGAGGGTAGATGAACGTGGCACTCCGCCGGCGGATGGGCCGGCTGGTCGCCGTCCTGCTGATCGGGTTGGTGCTGGGCGCGGTCCTCACCGAACTCGTCGTGCGCTTCATGCCCGAGAGCGCCTCGCGACAGTTCTTCACCACGTCGGTCTCGGCCGCCTTCGGCCCGCTCGTCGTCGACCTCGCGGCCGTGGGCCTCACCCTCGGCCCGCTCGTCTTCCACGTCAACTTCCTGAGCGTCGTCGGCGTGATCATCGTCGCCCTCGCCGCCCGGGCGTGGCTGTGAGGGAACAGGTTAAAGGTTACAGGTTACAGCCAACCACGACGGGGCCCGGGAATCGACGCGATTCCCGGGCCCCGTTGTCGTGCAGGCTATCCCCTCTGACCTGCCCCCCGTCCCCTCGTTTCAGCTCTGCTTCAGCACCTGATCGCGGTTGTCGACGATCTTCGCGCTCTTGCGGAGGCTGTCCATGAAGCGGGCGACGTCCTGCTGCTGCGCCTGCGCCGTGACGGCCTCGCGGAGCTGGTCCTTCCGGGCCTCGAAGGCCTTGCGATCGGCTTCCGTGTGGGCCGTGGGCCGGACGATGAAGAGCCCCGCGGGCGATTCGACGACGTCGCTGACCTTTCCGACCGGCGTCCCGAAGGCGGCGCCGACGGCCGCGCTCGCCTGCCCGAACGCCGGGTTGGGCCCCAGGCGGGTGAAGGGGCCGTAGGACTCGACGCTGAGCCCGTGGGCCTTCGCGGCGTCCTCGAGCGACTTCCCGCCGCGCACCGCCGCCACGATCTGCTCGCCGATCTTCTTCGCCTGGGCCCGCTTCTTCTGCAGGATCAGCTCCCGGCGGATCCGGGGGGTGGCCTCGTTGAGCGGCGTCTCTCCCGCGGGGGAGAAGGCGTCGGTCTGCACGAGGTAGAACGCCTCGTCGGTCTCGAAGAGCGGGCTCACCTTGACGCCGGTGTTGTCCTTCGCCTGGTCGCGAGCCCAGTCGATCGCCTCGCTCGCCGAGCCGATGCCCGGAACGAAGGGCTGGGTCTCACTCACCGTCACATCGGTGCGGACGCTCGCGTGCGTCGCCCGCGCCGCGCGCGTCAGCCCCGCCTTGGGGGCCAGCGCCTCCAGCGTGTCGGCCCGCGCGTAGAGGACGTCCAGCGCCGAGTCGGTCATCTCGACGGGAATGAGGATGTGCCGCGCCTGCACCGAGTCTCCCCTGTGCGCCTCCACCTGGATGAGGTGGTAGCCGAAGGGCGAGAGGACCGGCTGCGAGATCTGCCCGACGGGGAGCGAGAAGGCGACCGAGTCGAACTGCGGCACCATCTGGCCGCGCACGAAGGTGCCGAGCTCGCCGCCCTGTTCCTTCGTTCCCTTGTCCGCCGACTCGCGCTTGGCGATCGCGGCGAAGTCACCACCATCCTCGATCTCCTTCCGGACCGACTCGGCGTGCTCCAGCGTCGCGGCGGTGTCGGCGGCCGTCGGGGTCTTCGAGAGCACGGCGATCGAGAAGCGGGCGGTCGCCGGGCGCTTGAACTCGTCCCGGTGCGCGTCGTAGTAGGCCTTGATCTCGGAGTCGCTCACCGGCACGTCGCCGGGCACCAGCTTCGAGAGGTCGAGGGCGACGTAGTCCACCGTGGCCGTCTCGTTGCGGTCCTTCCACATCTGCCAGAGCTGCGCGTCCGTCACCCAGGTTCCGGCCGTCACCTGACGGATGAGCTTCGCCCGTGGAATGGCCTCGCGGTAGTAGTTCTCGAGCTGCAGCAGGAGCTGCGAATTGGCCGAGGGACTCGCCAGGAAGCGCTGCCACTTGCCGAGGTCGAACTGCCCGTTCGTCTGGAAGAGCTCGTTGCTGGCGAGCTCGGGCGGCGGGTTGACGAGCGCGGCCTGGCGAATCTCCGCGTCCGAGACGCCGATGCCGCGATCCTGCATCGCCTGCTGCAGGAGGATCTGCTCGACGACCTGATTGAATGCCCGGTCCCCCAGCTGCTTCGTCTGGTCGCTGGAGAGCGGCCCGCCCGCCTGCTGTCGTGCCTGCTGGGTGAGCTGCTCGTAGACCGCCTCGTACTCCCGGTAGGTCACGGGCGTCCCGTTCACGCGGCCGAGTTCGCCGTTCTGCGCGCGCGACGAGCCGCCCGAGATGTCCATGCCCCACTGGAAGACCATCAGGCCCACGAAAGCGAGTGCCACCACGACCATGATGGGCACCATCTTCTCCCGCATGTCTTTCATCATCTTCGCAAATACTCCAGCTCGATACGGACGGCGGTCCAGTGAAAGGGTAGGGTGGCCGGATGACGGGAAGAGCAAGCCGACCAAGCTACTTACGCGGCGGCGAGCGCGCAACCCGCCGCTCGGGACGCCGTACGCCGCGCCCCGGGGTTTGTTCCGTGCGCCGTGCCGTGCCGGCCGGCCATCTCCGTTGACATTCCGCCGAAGCGGCGTGTAACTTGATCGGCCTCAATCCGATCTCTCCTCCAGGGACTTCCGCGTGCCGGCGTGACTATGCCCGATTCTCCTGCCGAGTCGACCACCGAAATCGAGACGCTGGAGCAAAAGCACGCGGCCAACCCCGAGGGCCGCTACTTCGTGCCGCTGGCGAACGCGTACCGCAAGGCGGGTGGGGTGGAGCACGCGGAGGCGCTCCTGCGCGAGGGGCTGCAGAAACATCCCGATTACCTGAGCGCGCACATCGTGCTCGGTCGCTGCCTCGCCGACCGCGGCGCGACCGCGGAGGCGTCGGAGGAGTTCCGCTACGTCCTCTCGCTCGATCCGCAGAACCTCATCGCCCTGCGCACCCTCGGCGAGCTGGCGGTCGAGGCCGGCCACCCGGACGAGGCGCAGCGCTGGTACGAGGAACTGCTCGCCGTCGATCCCATGAACGAAGACGCACGCGGCGCGCTCGATGCGCTGCGTGAGGGCGAGCCCGCCACCACCGAGGAGCCCGGGGACGAAGGCGAGTTCCAGGCGGGCGGCGGCTGGTGGGAAGCGCCCGAACCGGCGGAGGAGCGGGGCGAGCAGGAAGCGGCCGGGCCGCAGACCAGCGAGCAGGAGCTTCCTCCGACCGCCGTCTCCGTGGAGATCGCGCAGGAGCCGGAGGGGGAGCTCTTGGAACTCGACGACGTCCAGATCCACGTCGAGGACGGTGCCGGTGCTGGTGCCGTGGACGGGGGGGGCGAGGACGTCGAGGTCGTCACGGAGACGATCGCCGAGCTCTACGCGCGCCAGGGCTTCACCGACCGGGCCATCGGTGTCTACCGCGAGCTGATCCGGCGCCGCGGTGGCGATGCCGCGCTCGAGCACCGGCTCGCCGAGCTGGAGCGCGGTCCCGCGCCGGAGCCCCGGCCCGCGGAGGCGCCGTTGCTCCCCGAGTCGGCCGCGACCGCCCCGGAAGAGGACGTCTTCGCCGCCTCGTTCGCGCACGGCTTCGACACGACCGCCGAGGAACCCGCCACGGAGGAGCCGGCCCCGGAGCCCGCGGCGGCCGTCGCGGAGGAGCCGGCCGCGCAGGAGGCGGTCGCGGAGGAGCCGGTCGCGGAGGAGCCGGCGGCGGCTGCGCCTTCGATCGCGCGGTACCTCTCGGACCTGCTGGCGTGGACGCCCGCAGGGGGCCCGGCCCCCGCCGCCTCCCCCGAGGAGGCGCCCGCGACGGAGGAGGAGAGCGCGCCGGGCGAGGCCGTGGAAGCGCCCGAGCCCGAGCTGCCGGAGCCGCCGGCCGGGACGGTCGGCGAGCCCGCCCGGTCGGACGAGGATCTCTTCCCCTGGGAGCTGCCTCCGCAATCCACGCAGGCCGAGGCCACGTCGACGGAGGAGGATCTCTTCTCGTTCGAGGCGTTCCTGACGGAGCCCGCGCCCGCGGCGGCCCCTGAGCCCGAGGCGCCGCCCGCGCCGCCCGCGCCGCCTCCGGCCCCCTCGCCCCGGCCCGCGCCGGAGGCGAAGACGGAGCAGGCGGCGGAGCAGGAAGAGGAGGAGGACGATCTGGAGTCGTTCCAGGCCTGGCTCCGGAGTCTCAAACGGTGAAGATCGCCGTCGTACATGGCCCGAACCTCAACCTTCTCGGCCAGCGGGAGCCGGGGCTCTATGGCTCCGCCACGCTGGCCGAGGTGAATGCGGGGCTGGCGGAGCTGGGGCGGGAGCTGGGAGCGGAGATCTCGGTCTTCCAGTCGAACGGCGAGGGCGCGCTCGTCGACCACGTCCAGAGCACCGGGCCGGGGGTGGACGGCTTCGTCGTCAACGCCGGCGCGTACACCCACACGAGCATCGCGCTGCGCGACGCGCTCCTCGCGGTGGGGCGCCCCTTCGTGGAGGTGCACCTCTCCAACGTCTTCGCGCGCGAATCCTTCCGTCACCACTCCTTCCTGTCCGACCGCGCGGTGGGGGTAGTCGCCGGATTCGGCCCGGAGAGTTATCTTCTAGGGCTTCGCGCGCTCGTCGGCCATCTGGAGCGCGAGCGCGACCGGGCGTAATCATGCGCGCCGCGGGGCCGTCCGCGGCGCATCCTCGCGAGCAGAAGGAGAGCTTGTGGCGACGACCGCCGACTTCCGCAACGGGATGGTCCTGAACATGGATGGCACGCTGTTCACCATCCTCTTCTTCCAGCACCACAAGCCGGGTAAGGGTAACACGGTGGTGCGCACCAAGCTGAGGAACGTGCTGACAGGAGCGGTGCTCGAGAAGACCTTCCGCGCCGGCGAGAAGATCGACGAGGTTCGGCTGGAGCACCGGCCGATTCAGTACAGCTATCACGACGGCCAGCTCTACTACTTCATGGACCAGCAGACCTTCGAGATGATCCCGCTGAGCGAGGACGTCATCGGGGAGGACCAGCTGCGGTATCTGAAGGAGAACATGGAGTGCACGGGGCTGGTCCACAACGACAAGGTGATCAACGTGGAGCTGCCGTACTTCGTGGAACTGGAGATCGTAGAGACCGACCCCGGCCTGCGGGGGGACACCGCCCAGGGGGGAACCAAGCCGGCCAAGCTGGAGACCGGCGCCGTCGTGCAGGTGCCGCTCTTCCTCGAAGAGGGAGAGGTCATCCGCGTCGACCGGCGCGAGGACAAGTACCTCGAGCGCGTCAAGTGATGAACGGACTCCCCGAGAACCTCGACCCCGGTCGTCAGCAGATCGTCGACCTCGACTTCCTCCGCGGGCTGATCTCGGCCGTCGACGAGAGCGGCATCGACTCGCTGGAGATCTCGCGCGGCGGCACGCGCATCCGGATCGCCAAGACGCCGCCGGCCGCGCCCGTCGCGCCGGCGGCGGTGGCACCGGCCGCCGCGACCGTCACCCGCGACGTGGCCCCGGCGGCGACCGTCTCGTCCGCGCCTGCGCCCGCGGAGCCCGCCGGCCCGGCTCCGACGGCGGCTCCGAGCCCCGCCCCGGCGGTGCAGAACAACTGGGTGGAGGTGAAGTCGCCGATGGTCGGCACCTTCTACCGGGCCCCGTCGCCCGAGGCGCCCAACTACGTCGAGATGGGCGCCCACGTGACGAAGGGCCAGACGCTCTGCATCCTCGAGGCGATGAAGCTGATGAACGAGCTGGAGAGCGAGTTCAGCGGCACCGTCCGCGAGATCTGCGTCGAGAACTCCGAGCCGGTGGAGTACGGGCAGGTGCTCTTCCGGATCGAGCCCGAGGCGTGAGCGACGCGCCGGTCGAAGGGATGGCGGCGGCGCCGGCCGCGCCGGCCTCCGCCTCCGAGTTCAGCCTGCGCCGCGCCCTCGAAGAGATGGTGCGGCGCAGGGCGTCGGACCTGCACCTCAAGGTCGGGCGCCCGCCGATGCTGCGCGTGCACGGAGAGCTCGCGCCCACGGAACTGCCCGTGCTCCGGGCCGACGACCTGAAACGCTGCGCCGAGCAGCTGCTGGGCCCGCGCCAGCGCGAGGAGTTCGCGCAGAACAAGGAGATCGACTTCGCGGTGGGCGTCCAGGGCCTCGGCCGCTTCCGCGTCAATCTCTTCCAGCAGCGCGGCACGCTCGGCTTCGCCTTCCGGGCGATCCCCTTCGAGATCCCGTCGATGGACGAGCTGGAGCTCCCGGCGGTCCTCGAGCAGATCGCGCTCTCTCCGCGCGGCCTGGTGCTCGTCACGGGGGTCACGGGCAGTGGCAAGTCGACGACGCTCGCGGCGATGATTCGCCACGTCAACGAGCAGCGCTCGGTCAACGTGGTCACCATCGAGGACCCGATCGAGTTCCTCTACCGCGACATCCGCTCCCTGGTCAGCCAGCGCGAGGTGGGGACCGACACCATCTCCTTCCACGAAGCGCTGCGCCACGTCCTGCGGCAGGACCCGGACCTGGTGATGCTCGGCGAGATCCGCGACCGCGAGTCGATGGAGACGGTGCTCAAGGCCGCCAACACGGGCCACACCGTGATGTCGACTCTGCACACCACCGACGCCAGCCAGACGGTCAGCCGCATCGTCTCCTTCTTCCCGCCGCACCAGCACGGGGAGATCCGGGCGCTCCTCTCCGAGGCGCTGCGCGCGATCGTCTCCATGCGTCTCATCCCGCGGGCGGACGGCAGCGGCCGCGTCCCGGCGGCGGAGGTGCTCATCAACACCGCGGCGGTCTCCGACCGGATCCGCGTTGGAGACCAGATTCACACCCTGCGCGACCTGATCGCGGAGGGCCGCTCCCAGTACGGAATGCAAACCTTCGATCAGAGCTTGATGGATCTCTATCGCCGTGGCCTCATCACCCGCGAGGCGGCGATGCACTACGCCACCAACCCGAGCGAGCTCGCGCTTCGCGCGGCGGGCATCGAGGCCTCGTCCGACCTCACCTTCGACACCGGGTCCGGCCGGGGGGAGGTCTGATGTTCCGCAAGGTTCTGATCGCGAACCGGGGCGAGATCGCGCTGCGCGTCATCCGCGCCTGCAAGGAGCTCGGCGTCCGCACGGTGGCCGTGTATTCCGAAGCGGACCGCGAGTCGCTGCACGTTCGCTTCGCCGACGAGGAGGTCTGCATCGGCCCGGCGCCGGCGAGAGAGAGCTACCTGAACATCCCGCGGATCATCGCCGCCGCCGAGATCACCGGGGCGGACGCGATCCACCCCGGTTACGGCTTCCTGGCGGAGAACGCGGAGTTCTCGGAGATCTGCGAGCGCAGCGAGATCACTTTCATCGGCCCCACGCCGCACCAGATCCGGCTGATGGGCGACAAGGCCACCGCGCGCCGGACGATGCGTGAGGTGGGGGTGCCGATCGTCCCGGGCACCGATCTCATCAACGACGTCGACGAGGCCCTGGCGGCCGCGCGAGAGATCGGCTTCCCGGTTCTCATCAAGGCCTCCGCGGGCGGGGGCGGGAAGGGGATGCGCGTCGCGAAGGACGAGGAGGAGTTCGCGAAGCAGTTCTCGATGGCGCGCAACGAGGCCGGCGCGGCCTTCGGCGACGACAGCGTCTACCTGGAGAAGTACCTCGCTCGGCCGCGGCACATCGAGTTCCAGGTGATGGGCGACCAGCACGGGCGCGTGGTGCATCTGGGCGAGCGCGACTGCTCGGTGCAGCGCCGCCACCAGAAGCTCATCGAGGAAGCTCTCTCCCCCGCGCTCACCCCCGAGCTGCGCGCGGAGATGGGCGACGCGGCCGTGCGCGGGGCGAAGGCGATCGACTACGTCGGTGCCGGCACGATCGAGATGCTCCTCAACGACGACGGGTCGTTCTACTTCATGGAGATGAACACCCGCATCCAGGTGGAGCACCCGGTCACGGAGATGATCACCGGGATCGACCTGGTGAAGGAGCAGATCCGCACGGCGGCGGGGCTCGCGCTCTCCGTCCCCGAGCCGGTGGAGTTCCGCGGCCACGCCATCGAGTGCCGAATCAACGCCGAGGACCCCTCCCGCAACTTCGCGCCCTCGCCGGGCGTGATCTCCATCTTCCACCCGCCGGGCGGCCCCGGCGTGCGCCTCGACACGCACGTCTACGCCGGCTACCGGGTGCCGCCGTTCTACGACTCGCTCCTGGCCAAGCTGATCGTGCACGGCTCGACGCGCGAGGAGGCGCTGGCCCGGATGCGCAACGCGCTCTCCACCTTCGTCCTCGAGGGCGTCCATACGACCATCCCGTTCCTCCTGCAGGTGCTCGACCACCCCGACTTCGTCGCGGGTGACATCGACACCAAGTTCCTGGAGCGGATCGTCCTGTAGAGAGTAGGCATCGAATGAGACTGGACGTATATCTGACCCCGGGTGAGATCACGCCGGCCGACCTCGCGGATCGGGCGGTGGTGGTCATCGACATCCTGCGCGCCACCACGACCATCGTGCAGGCGCTCAGCTCGGGGGCGAAGTCGATCTATCCCGTCGCGTCGATCGAGGAGGCGCTGCGGCTGGCCAACAACTTCGGCCGGGACGAGGTGCTCCTGTGCGGGGAGCGCAAGTGCCTGCCCATCGAGGGCTTCGACCTCGGTAACTCGCCGCGCGAGTTCACGCCCGATCGCGTGGCGGGCAAGACGCTGGTGATGAGCACCACCAACGGAACGATGGCGATGTCGATGACCGGCAGCGCCGCGCGCGTCACCATCGGCGCGCTCCTGAACCTCGGCACCGTCGTCGAGGACCTCGCGGCGTCCGGCCAGGAGCCCGTCTTTCTCTGCTCCGGCCGCGAGAAGCACTTCGCGCTCGAGGACACCATCTGCGCGGGGCTCATGGCGGAGCGCCTGATCCGGACGCACCCGGGCGAGTGGTCGCTCAACGACGGCGCCCGCGCCGCGATGGCGCTCGCGCGCGAGCTCGGCGCATCCGAGACTCTCTTCGAGCAGACCGCTGCGGGTCGCGGCATCATCGAGGCCGGCCTCGACGGCGACCTCGCCTTCTGTGCCCGCACGGACGTGCTGGACATCCTGCCCGTGCTCCACGAACGGAATATCACTCTGAACGGCTAGGGGACGGGTTACAGGGGACAGCCTGTTTGCTGTAACCTGTAACCTGTCCCCTGTAACCTGCAGTATCCCGTGCCCAAACGCTCTTCCTCCTCCCCGGCCGATCGGCTGCAGCACGAGCTCTGGGCCCTGCTGCTGCTCGCGCTCGCCATCCTGCTGACGCTCAGCTTCGTGCCGCCGCGGCTCTTCGGCGCCGGGGGCGTTCGGCTGTTCCCCACCGGTAACATCGTGGGGAGGGTCGGTGAGGGGATCGCGGCGTCCGCGTGGGCGGGTCTGGGCATCGCGGGCTTCCTGCTGCCCCTGTTCCCCGCCGTGTGGGCCGCGCTCGTGCTGGAACGCATCCCCCGCGCTTCGGCGGTGCGGCTGAGCGCCCTCGGCGCCGGCGTTCTGCTGCTCCTGCCCGCGGGGATCTACGCCTTCACGCGCCCGCTGGACGTCGTGCCGCCCTCCGCCGGCTGGCTGGGCGTGGCCATCGGAGGGCCGCTCTCGGACGTCTTCGGCTGGCTCGGCGCCGGCGTGCTCGCCACCTTCCTCTTCGCCGCGCTCTGCGTCACCACCCTGGGCTGGAACCCGCTGCGCAGCCTCGCCGCCGCGAGCGCGTCGCTCTTCGGGCACGCGCGCGGCCTGAGCGGCGCCGTCGCCGGTGGGGTCGCCGCCCGACTGCCGCGCCCTGCTCCCGAGGGGACCGCACCGGAGGAGAGCTGGGGCGCCGACCTCCTCGACGAGCCCCCGGCTCCGCCTCCCGCGCTCGACGACCCCTTCGGCGAGCGGGACGAGGAGACGGTGCTGGAGGAGGCACCGCCCGCCGCCGCCCGGGCGCCGCGCGCGCCGAAGCGCCCCCCGGCGCGGCCGGCGGCACCCGCGAACGAGGTGGTCAGCGAGGACACGGGCGATCCCGAATCCTCCGATCTTCCGGCCAGCACCCTGCTCGAGGCCGCGCCCGCGCGCGACGAGGCGCAGAGCCGCCGCGCGCTCGACGGGCTCGGCCAGGTGCTCATCGACAAGCTCGCCACCTTCAAGATCCAGGGTGAGATCGTCGGGATGACGACCGGGCCGGTGGTCACGCAGTTCGAGGTGAGCCCCGCGCCGGGGGTGAAAGTGGCGCGCATCGCCAACCTGGACGCCGACCTGGCGCTGGCGCTGAAGGCGCCGTCGGTGCGCATCGTCGCGCCGATCCCGGGGAAGGGCGCGGTGGGGGTGGAGGTGCCCAACCCGGAGCCGGAGATGGTGCACTTCCGCGAGGTGCTCGAAGCTCCGGCCTTCCGCGGCTCGCGGGCGCAGCTCCCGCTCGCCCTGGGGAAGGACATCGCGGGAAAGCCGTACGTGGCCGACCTCGCCAGGATGCCGCACCTGCTGATCGCCGGCGCCACCGGCTCGGGGAAGTCGGTGTGCGTCAACACCATCATCACCTCGCTCGTCTACCGCCACTCCCCGAAGACGCTCCGCCTCCTCATGGTGGATCCCAAGATGGTGGAGCTGAGCATGTACAACGACCTGCCGCACCTGCGCCACCCGGTCGTCACGGACAACCAGGACGCGGCGGGGGTGCTGAAGTGGGCGGTGCTGGAGATGGAGCGCCGCTACGCCCTGCTCTCCGTCAACAACGTCCGCAACCTGCAGGACTTCAACCGGCGCCTGGAGAGCGGGCAGGTGGTGCGCACGCCCGAGGCGGAGGGTGAGGAGGACGATCCGGATCGCTGGATCTACAAGGGCGGGCCGCTGCCCTACCTGGTCGTGATCGTCGACGAGCTCGCCGACCTGATGATGACCGCGCAGGGCGACGTCGAGAAGCCGCTGGCGCTCCTCGCGCAGAAGGCCCGCGCCATCGGCATCCACCTCATCCTCGCGACGCAGCGGCCGTCGGTGAACGTCATCACCGGGCTCATCAAGGCCAACTTTCCCAGCCGCATCGCCTTCCGGGTGGCGTCGAAGGTCGACAGCCGCACGATCCTGGATCAGAACGGGGCCGACAGCCTGCTGGGCAACGGCGACATGCTCTTCCTGCCGCCCGGCACGAGCGATCCGCTGCGCATCCAGGGCGCCTTCCTCTCCACCGAGGAGACGGAGCGGCTGATGGCGTGGTACCGTGAGCAGGCTCGCCTGCGCCGCGAGGAGGCGCTGGAGAAGGGCCTCGACCCCGACGAGCCCGCCCGCGAGGGCGACATCCTCGAGATGGTGCGCGCCGCCGAGGGCGACGGCGAGGCGCTGGACGACGAGGAGGCGCTCGCCGACCGTGACAAGCTCTTCCGCGAGGCCGCGGAACTGTGCATTCAGCAGCAGGGCGGCTCCACCTCGCTGCTGCAGCGACGGCTGCGCATCGGTTACGGGCGCGCCGCGCGCATCATCGACCAGCTCCACCACGCCGGCATCCTGGGCCCGCCCGACGGCTCCAAGGCGCGCGAGGTGCTGGTGGACTTCGTGCAGCTGGAGCAGTTCTACCCCGAAGACTGAGGGCCCTCAGCGCCCCTGGCGAGTTCATCGCCGGGGGCGTCGCTCCGCCCGGACCCGCCGCGGAACGGCTCTCCGCCACACCGGGTACAACGGCCGGACCTCAGCCGGACGGAACGTCGATGTACCGCAACAGCTCTACTCTTCTCGTGTACGCCGCTGCCCTCGCCCTCGCCGCCTGCGGCGCGACCGAGGCCGATTCCGCGCCCTCCGCGACGGAATCGCGGGCGCCGGCGGCCGCGCGGACGGCCGTTCCCGCGCCGGCTGCATCCGCCGAGGCCGTAGCCGCCCCGGCGTCCGCCGCCGCCGCTCCCGCATCGAGGGCACGGAGCGCGCGGGAGGCGCCCGCTCCGACACCCGCCGCGGTGAGCCGTTCGGAGCCCGCGAGTCACGACGCCGCGCCCGCAGCCGACCCGCCCGTGCCGGCCGCCGCGGCGCCGGCCGCCGCGCCCTCCGACGCGGACGCGATCCTGCGGCGGGCGTCGGCGGCGTACGACCGCGTCCGCTCCCTGGAGGCGAGCTTCTCGCAGACGCTCACCGTCCCGCTGCTCGACCAGACGCAGCACGGCCACGGCAAGCTCTACATCCGGCGGCCCGACCACCTGCTGATGAAGTTCAGTCAGCCGGCGGGCGACGTGATCGACGTCGACGGCAAGTACGCGTGGATCTACTATCCGAGCAGCGATCCGAAGCAGGTGATCCGTACCGACGTGGCGAACGGAGCGGCGCAGGTCGATTTCCAGAAGCAGTTCCTGACCAACCCGACCGCGCGCTTCGACGCTACGGTGACCGGTACCGCGACCGTCGACGGCCGGTCGGCGTGGGCGCTCACGCTGGTGCCGAAGGGCGAGTCGAGCTACAAGCGGATCCGCGTCTGGGTCGACAAGCGGGACGCGCTCGTGCGGCGCTTCGAGATCACGCAGGAGAACGACTCCGTGCGCCGCATCGAGCTGAGCGGCCTGAAGATCAATCCGACGCTGCCGGACAGCCTCTTCCGCTTCACGCCGCCACCCGGCGCGGAGATCTTCCAGCAGTAACGAACGGAAGCGGCGGATCCACGGGTCCGCCGCTTTTTCGTGCTTGCCGCCCCCGCCGCCCGCGCCCTACATTCCCCGCCCGACCCCGAACCCCGAAGACCGCTATCATGGCCAAGACCGCTACCTTCGACATCACCTCGAGCGTCGACCTGCAGGAGGTCGATAACGCGGTGAACCAGGCGCGCAAGGAAGTCGCGCAGCGTTACGACTTCAAGGGCGCCACCGCCGAGATCGACTTCGACAAGGGCGCCGCCGCGCTCACGCTCCTCGCCGACGACGACTACAAGCTCAAGGCGCTCGTCGACGTCCTCGAATCGAAGCTCGTCAAGCGCGGCGTGCCGATCCGCAACATGGACTTCGGCAAGGTCGACCAGGCGTCGGGCAGCAAGGCGCGCCAGGTGATCACCCTCCAGCAGGGCATCTCGACCGAGAAGGGCCGGGAGATCGTGAAGGCGATCAAGAACGGCGGCTTCAAGAAGGTCCAGGCGCAGATCCAGGACGACCAGGTTCGCGTCCAGTCCCCGTCGATCGACGAGCTGCAGGCGGTCATCGCCATGCTGAAGGGCGAGGACTTCGGGCTGGAGCTGCAGTTCGGGAATTTCAGGTCGTGAGGGGTCGTCCGTCGTCGGCTGTCGGTCGTCGGTCCCGTCGTGACCGGTACCCGCGCCCCCGACTGATGACCGGTGACCGACGACTGACGACTGACGACTGACGACCGATGACCGACGACCTCATCTCCTCCGACCTCTTCCGCCGCGCCTCCGCCGTCATCCCCGGCGGCGTGAACTCGCCCGTGCGCGCCTTCCGGGGGGTGGGCGGTGAGCCGTTCTTCGTCGAGCGCGCGCAGGGTGCGCGGCTCTGGGACGTGGACGGAAACGAGTACCTGGACTACGTGCTCTCCTGGGGGCCGCTGATCTTCGGGCACGCGCACCCCGAGGTCGTGCGTGCCGTGGCCGAGGCGGCGGAGCGAGGCACCTCCTACGGCGCGCCCACGCCGGCGGAGGTGGAGCTGGCCGAGCTGGTCCGGGAGTTCGTGCCGTCGATGGAGCTGATGCGCTTCGTGAACAGCGGCACCGAGGCGACGATGTCCGCGGTTCGCCTGGCGCGCGGCTTCACGGGGCGCGACCTGCTGGTGAAGTTCGAGGGCTGCTATCACGGCCACGGCGACTCGTTCCTGGTGAAGGCGGGCTCGGGCGTCGCGACCCTGGGGCTACCGAACTCCCCCGGCGTCCCCGCGGAGCTCTCGCGTCTGACGCTCACGGCGCCCTTCAACGACCCGGACGCCGTGGCGCAGATCTTCCGTGCGCACCCGGGCCGCGTCGCGGCGGTGATCGTCGAGCCGGTGGTCGGCAACGCGGGGCTGATCCTGCCGGAAGACGGCTTCCTCGCCGGCCTGCGGCGCGTCACCGAGGAGGACGGCGCGCTCCTGATCTTCGACGAGGTGATGACCGGCTTCCGCGCGGCGGCGGGCGGCGCGCAGGCCCGCTACGGCGTGCGGCCGGACCTCACCACGCTCGGCAAGGTCGTCGGCGGAGGCCTCCCGGTGGGGGCCTTCGGCGGGCGGCGGGAGATCATGGAGCAGGTCGCGCCGGTCGGGCCCGTCTACCAGGCCGGTACGCTCTCGGGCAACCCGCTGGCGATGGCCGCGGGCCTCGCGCAGCTGCGCCTCCTGCGGGAGACCGACCCGTACGCGGACCTGGAGCGGCGTACCGCGCTTCTGGTCGAGGGGCTCCTCTCCAACGCGCGGGAGCTGGGCGTTCCGGCGACGGGGGGCTCGGCGGGCTCGATGTGGGGCGTATTCTTCACGGCGGGTCCGGTGCGCTGCTACGCGGACGCGCTGGAGAGCGACGTCGATCTGTTCCGACGCTACTACCACGGCTGCCTGCGGCGCGGGCTGTTCTTCGCACCTTCGGCCTTCGAGGCCGGCTTCCTCTCGACCGCCCACCGGGATGCGGAGATCGACGAGACGATCGGGCGGGCGCGTGAGGCGCTGTACGATGCGCTGGCGTAGGATCGCGGCGCTCGCCGCGCTGGCGGCGATCGGCGCGTGCGCGCCCCGCCGTCCGTTGCCGCCGCTGGCTCCTTCGCTGCCGAGGGTGCAGCCGGAGGTGAAGATCGGGCTCGCGGTCGACACCGATTCGGTCGCCGTCTCCGCGCCTGGCGGCCTGGAGCTGGTGGGCGCGACGGGCTCGTCGCCGAAGGTCGGTGGAGATCGACCGGTCACGGTCTTCGCCGACGCCTCGGGGCGGCTGTGGTACCGGGTCGCGGGTGGCACGCCGGTGGCGGTTGCCGGCGCGACGCTGGTCGCGCGGCCCCGGGGAGACGCGCCGGTGAGCATCGCCGGGCACGCGTACCGCGGCAGCGCGCTGGTGCGGGCCGCGGGGCCGGGGCGGGTGACGGCGATCAACCAGGTGGAGCTGGAGAACTATCTCCTGGGGGTCGTCCCGCGCGAGCTGGGCCCGGTCGGCGACTCGCTCGTCGAGGCGGCGAAGGCGCAAGCGGTGGCCGCGCGGACGTACGCGGTCGGGCACCTGGGCACGCGCTCGGCGCAGGGATTCGACCTCTACGCGACCACGCAGGACCAGGTCTACGGCGGCGCGGCCGCCGAGTCACCCACCGTCTCCCGCGCCGTGCGCGAGACCGCCGGCGAGATCCTCACCTACCGGGGCGAGCCGATCGAGGCGTACTACCACTCGACCTGCGCGGGCCGGACGGCGGCGATCGACCAGGTGTGGAATCATGCCCCCGTTCCCTACCTCGTCTCGGTGGTGGACGTGAACCCGAAGACGGGACAGGCCTACGACATCCGCTCCAGCCGCTTCCACTGGACGGTGACGTGGAGTGTGCCGCAGCTGGAGCAGATCCTCTCGCGCACGCTCGCCGACTCGCTTCCCGCGGGCGCGTCGTCCGTCGGCCGGCTCCTGGACATGCAGATCCTGCGGAAGACGCCCTCGGGCCGGGTGAAGAGGATGCGGATCTCGACGACGACGGGTAACTTCGTCGTCGGCGGCGACCGGGTCCGCTGGATCCTCACGCCGCCGGGGGGCGGGATCCTGAACAGCTCGAAGTTCGACGTCCAGGTGGTGCGCGACGCCTCGGGCCAGCCGGTGGAGGTGGTGGCGAACGGCGGGGGATGGGGGCACGGGATCGGGATGTGCCAGTGGGGGGCGATGGGCCGTGCGCTCGCCGGGCAGGACTACCGGACGATTCTCGCCGCGTACTACCCGGGCACGCACCTGCGCAAACTGTACTGATTCCCGCCGCTCCCGCCGGGAGCGGCATCGTCGGCCGGCCAGAGAGAGAGGTGGTCCGTGAAGGGAAGACTGCTCGTACTGGTGTTCGCGCTCCTCGTCCTGCCGCGCGTCGCGGCGGCGCAGGACTGGGCCGACTACGACTACACGAACCTGCAGTTCCGCGGCATCGGCGTGGAGTTCGGCGGCCTGTGGCCGACGGACATGCGCTCGACGGCCTCCTTCGGCGTGCGCGCCGACATGGGCTACGTGGGCCCGCACGTGCGCATCGAGCCGGCGATCCGCTACTGGTCGTCGCGGCTCGACCCCTCGGAGGTCGCGCACCTCGCCGACCAGATCGTGCAGATCTGCCGCAAGCAGGCGACCGCGACCTGCCCGAGCTCGCTCGACCTCGGCGAGGTGCACCGGAGCGACCTCGAGCTCGCCGCGGACGCGCACTACCTCTTCGGCGCGCCGGGCACCGTCACCCCCTACGCGGGCGGCGGGCTCAGCCTGCACCTGCTCAACGGGCGGGGCGAGCTGATCAACGGCACCTTCATCGAGGACCTGCTCGACACGCTCGCGCCGGGGGTCGACGTGCTCGGCGGCCTGAACGTGCCACTCGGGAGCGACCTGCAGATCCAGAGCGAGCTGCGCCTCGCCCTGACCACCGACGTGCAGACGGCGAACATCCTCATCGGTGCCGTGTGGACGTTCCCGCGGCCGCCCGCCGCGTCGGCCCCGGCGTCTCCGGCGTCGTTCCGCGCGGGGCGGCGGTGAGCACGCGGGAGGCGGTCCGGGTGGCGGTGATCGGCACCGGCTCGATCGCGCAGGTGGCGCACCTCCCCATCCTCGCGCGGATGCGCGGGGTGGATCTGGTGGGCCTCTACGACAGCGACCGCGCCAGGGCGCGCACCCTCGCCGGCCGCCTCGGCGTCGAGCGCGTCTACGCCTCCGCCGATGAGATCTGGACCGACGCGGCGGTGGACGCGGTGATCATCTCCACGCCCAGCCACCTGCACGAGCGGGAGGTCTGCGACGGGCTGGAGGCGGGAAAGTACGTCTTCTGCGAGAAGCCGCTCGCCCTCACCTCCGAGGGCGCGCGGCGCATCCTGCACACGTCGGGCGCCGAGTCGCGGTTGATGGTCGGCATGAACCAGCGCTTCCGGCCGGACGCGGCGGCGCTCAGGAGCTTCACGGCGGGCCGCGAGCTCGGCGACATCTTCTACGTGCGCGCCGGGTGGCTCAACCGCGCCATCAACCGCGGGCCGCGCACCTGGCGCCAGCGCAAGACGGGCGCGGGCGGCGGCGCGCTGATGGACCTCGGCATCCAGATGCTCGACCTCAGCCTCTGGCTGCTCGGCTATCCCGCCGCGGAGCGCGTCGCGGCGCACCTGCACCGCCCGCGCGGCAGCGAGGTCGAGGATTCCGCGGTGCTCCTGCTCTTCCTCGGTGGTGACCGGGTCGTCAATCTCGAGGTCACCTGGAATCTCGTCTCCGACCGGGAACGCCAGTACGTGCACCTGCTCGGCGCCGCGGGCAGCGGCTCGCTCGGCCCGCTCAAGGTCTACAAGGAGATGGAGACCGGGCTGCTCGACGTGACTCCCGCCCTGGCGCCCGGCCGGGAGAACCAGTTCACCGCCTCGTACCGCCAGGAGCTCGCCTTCTTCGCCGAGGCCGTCCGCGGCGAGCAGCAGCTCACCGCCCCCGCGGAGCAGGTCGCCCTGCTGGAGATCGTCGAGGCGGCGTACCGGTCGGCGGAGGAGGGCGCGGAGGTGGGGGTCGGGGGGTGAACGGCAAGGGTGCCTAGTGCACGGGGGCCCGGGCGTCGCGCCGATGCCCGGGCCCCCGTGCTAGTTGCCGGCCGCTGGCGGCTGGCAGCCGTCCTTCACGCCGCGTCCGGCGCCATGGGGGCGGCCATGCCGAGGCTGCGGGGCAGCGTCTGCAGCGCGAGGACGCGGAAGCGTCGCCGGCCGTGGGGTGTCTCGACGGTGGGCTCGTCGCCCTCCCGGCACCCCTGGAGCGCCTGCCCGATCGGCGAGGCGAGAGAGACCTGGTTGGCGTCGAGGTCGATCAGCTCCCCCGCCATCAGCGTGTAGAAGAGCTCGCTCCCCGTGTCGAGGTTGCGCAGGAAGACCGTGGAGCCGTAGCCCGCGCGGTCGTGACTGATCGTCTCCGGGTCCACCATCGGCAGCCCTGCGATGAGCTGCGAGAGCAGGCGGATCCGGCGCTGGATCGTCCTGCGGGATTCCACGCTCGCGCGGTAGGCCGCCTCGTGGCGCGGGTGCCCGCCCTGCTCGGGGACCGGTGTGTCCAGCTCGTCGGTGAGGTGGTCGAGCTCGCTGCCCAGGCGAGCCCGGATCTCCGCGCGCCAGCCGTTCGTCTCGTGATCCATCCCGCGACGCCTGCGGATCTCGGTGACCTGTGCCATGCTCGCCTCCACGATCGGGTGGTAACGCGCCGCCAGCACGGTTCTGGCGGCCGGGCCCGCGCCTCTCTATACGAGTGCCCTCCTCCCCGAGAGTTCGGTCGCGGGGCGGGGGGCTGGCGGATTTCGGGCTCCTCTGCGTTACGGTCCCTCCCGTGGGGCCTTTCGTTACAGGCGGCGGTGGTCGGTCGGACGTGTAACGCCCGGTGACGCTCGTAGACCAATCACCGTGTCCGGCGCCGCCCGCACCCGCCGGGGAGCGCGGGGCGCTCACCGGCGATCTCTCCGAGGGAAGGCCACACCGATGCACCGATCCGTGAGATGTACCCTGGTCCGGGACGGGACCACCGAGTACCTGGAGGCTGCGCTGCCCCCGGAGGAACGGCGGCGGTTCGAGACGCACCTCCGAACGTGCGAGAGCTGCCGGCGACGGCTCCGGCAGCTCCGATGGATGATCGATCGTCTGGCGGCGCTACCGCGCGAGCCGATGCCCCCCCCGATGAAAGCGCCACTCCTCCGGGCGCTGCGCAGCCGACAGTCCGCGTAGCTACGGAATCAGTTGTCCGTTCTCTGCTTACCGATGGCCGACAGCCGATAACCGATAGCCCTCACACCACCGGGCCTTCGGCTCCTTCCTGAGGCACTCCACAGAGCGGGCACGGCTCGCCTTCGGTCTCCATGCGGACACGGACGGCGGGGCGCCGGGGGCGCGGCCGAGTACCGAGCGCGAGCGCGAGCCGGTCCAGGCCGTTGGCCGAGATCACCGCGACGGTGAGGTCGATCAGGTCCCGTTCGGTGAACCGGGCCCTCAGCTCCGCGCGCAGCGCGCCGCTCGCCCTGCTGCTCTCGCCCAGCCGGGTGACCGTCTCGGTCCACGCGAGCGCCGACCGCTCCCGCTCGGAGAAGACGCCGTCGGGCGCCTCGCGCCAGTGGGGGAGCAGTTGCATGCGGATCGGCTCCTCACCCACCGCGCGGGCGCGCTCCGCGTGGCGGTCGACGCACTCGCGGCACCCGTTCAGGTGCGAAACGTAGGTGCGCACGAGGTTGAGCAGCTCCGGCTCCAGGTCGCTCCTGCGCGCCACGTACTCGCCCGGCTGCCGGAGCGCCTCCAGGGCACCTGGAGCAGTACGCAGCACGTCGATCTCGATGTCCATCGGTTCTCCTCTCCCGGGGGTGTCAGGCCATCGCCCGCGGCTCGGGCCTGCCCGCACCCCTCGCCAGCGTCCGCAGCCGGCGATCGTCGAGCACCTCCACGTGCGCCCTCCGCTGCCGGATCACCCCTCGCTCCCGCAGATCGTGTAGCGCGCGGGCCACGCTCTCCCTCGTCGTCGCCAGCTCCGCCGCCAGCTCCTCCTGCGTCCGCGGCAGCCGGAAGGCCCCCCCGCTCCCGAGCGCCCCCGCCTCCTCCGCGTAGCCGAGCACGGCCGCGGCCACGCGCGTCGGAACGTCCTTCAGCGCGACCCGGTCCACCAGGCTCGTCAGGCGCCGCACCCGCTGACTCAGCTCCCTCACCACCGCGTGCGCTACCTCCGGGTGCGTCCGGTAGAGCGCCTGCACCTCGGCGAACGGCAGGAAGAGAACGCGGCCGCTCTCCACCGCGCGCGCCGACGCCAGGTGCGGACCGTCGTCGAAGAGCGACACCTCGTCCAGCGACTCCCCCGGGCCGAAGACCCCGAAGACCTGCTCCAGCCCGTCCGGGTTCGCACGGTACAGCCGCACGTCGCCCTCGATCACCAGGTACAGCCCCCGGCACGGATCGCCCTCCCGGAAGAGGATCTCGTTGCGGCTCAGCGCCCGGCAGTGAGAGCGCCGCACCAGCGCCCGGCACTCCTCCTCCGAGAGCGATGCGAACAGCGCCTGGCGCGCCACCATGTGTGCCGGGTCATGCGAACAGGTGCTCCTCATGCTCCGCCTCCTCCACTCTCCGTTCCTCGCACCCCCGACCGCGACCGGGCCGGGCGACGCTCTGGTTGAGAACCGTTCTCAACCTACCGTCCGCTGTGGCGCACCGATGTGACCCAGATCACGATCCGCGCAGCGCGACGGGCGAGGCCCACGAACGCGGCGAGCCAGGCGAGGAGGGCGACCCACCCGGCGACGCGCGGGACGACGAAGAGGAACCCCCAGCCGAGCGCCTCGGCCATGCGGTGGGTCGCGACGGTGTACATGCCCAGGGGGAAGACGATGCTCCAGTACTGGAGATCGTAGCGCAGGGGAACGCGGCGGTAGAGGTGGCGCCAGACACCGAGGACGAGGAGGAGCGGGATCCACCAGGTGGCGGTGGACCAGAAGAGGAGGGTGAAGCCCTGGAGGAAGGGGCGGAGCTGAGCGAGGAAGGCCCACTCGCCGGAGCGGAGCAGCAGGAGCGAGCCGGCGAGCGTGGTGATGGCGACGGCGCCCATGTTGATCCAGTAGGGCGGCGAGAGCTGGGCGGCGGCGAAGGGGAAGAAGAGGAAGCGGTAGAGGCTGAGCGAGAAGAGGAGGATGTAGAACATGCAGCCCAGGAGAAAGAAGACGAGCGTCGCACTGAGGACGACGTCGTGGGACGGCAGCTCCGGGGCGAGCAGGGTTCCGAGGACGGAGACGGCCTGGGTGGAGACGACGATGAGCATCCATGAGCCGTTCATCCCCTGGTCGAGCCGGGGTTTGCGCTCCTGGATCGTCATGATGAAGAAGAAGGCGTAGATCACGACGGTCCAGAGGAGGATGCCGAGGATCCACAGGGCGGTGGCGACGGCAGGGCGGTCCCAGAGGACGACGAACTCGGTGCCGAGGATGCAGGTGCCCGCGACGGTGGTGAGGAAGCCGGGGGCGTTCGAGTGGTCGTAGAGGTCGGCGCGGACCCGGCCGGGAGCGGTGGCGACCCGCGCGAGGAGGAGCGCGGCGAGCACCGCGTAGATCAGCACATTGAGGGTGAGGAGCACCCAGGAGAGACGGAAGAGGCCGATCAGCTCCGCCGCCGTGCCCACGATGCCCGTGGCCATGACGATGGAGAAGACCGGCGGCGGCAGGTCGGCGGCGCGCGTCGGCGGTCCGCGCCGCGGGCCCGCCGGTCGCCGCGCGGCTTCAGCGGCCCCCACTGCGCCCCGGTTCAGTGGTCGAGGTCGTGGAGGTACCAGAGGAGGCCACCGTTGAGCGCGAGGCAGGCGATGCTGACGAGGGCGGCCGGGACGAGGATGCCGGTCCTGCCGCCGAGGTAGGCGTTCATCGTCGCGACGAGTAGCCACAGCTGCAGGATCACCAGGATGAGCACGATCACGAGGATTCCGCTCACGATGGTGCTGCGCTGGCTGCGGGCGAAGCGGGAGGACCAGGTCATGCCGCGCGCTCCTCGACTCCGGTGGCGTAGAGGACGCCGCCACGGATCTCGAGCCGGATGCGGGCGAGGGGACGGGGCGGGGGACCGCTGAGGACGCGGCCGGTCTCCAGGTCGAAGTTCCCGTTGTGGCAGGGGCAGTGGAGGCGGCCGCGCTCCGGCTGCGCGACGACGGGGCAGAGCAGGTGGGTGCACTGCTGGTCGTAGGCCACGAACCGGTCCTCCGCCAGGCGGACGAGGATGGCGTGGTGATCGGTCTGCGGGTAGTTGAAGAGCCGCCAGCCACCCACCGGCAGGTCGCTCACGCGCGCGATCGCGCGGATCGGCGCGGCGCCCGAGCGGCTGCGGAAGAAATTCTGCACCACGATCCACACCTGGCCCACCGCGAAGGCGAGGCTGGTGAGCACCATGAACTTGGCGAAATCGCGCCGACCCACGTACTCGTCGCGCGGCCAGTCGATCGGGAAGTCGCGCCGCCACTTGGGCTGCTCCTCGTTGGGCAGCCCGTCCGGGCCCGGCGAGCCCACCTCGGGATTGAATCTCACGCCCCCCCCTCCTCCATGAAGAGTCCGGACAGCAGGGAATCGTCGCCCGCGTCGGAGAGGCCGACGGTGGGCTCGAAGATCGCCGACGTCACGTCGACGTGCTCCACCGGCGCGTCGACGGGCACCATCATGTTCACCTGCGTCGTGATGCGCTGCGCCCCGAACTGGAAGGCGTTCGTCGGCCGCGAGAGCGGGCGCAGCCGCTCGACCTCCGCGCGCGTGCCGTAGAAGAGTGCCTGGCTGGGGCAGACCGACGCGCACATCGGCTTCTTCCCCACCGACGTGCGGTCGTAGCACAGGTCGCACTTCATCATCAGGTTCATCCCGCTGTTCATCTTCGGGATCCCGAACGGGCAGGCGAGCACGCAGTTGTTGCACGCGATGCAGCGCGGCTTGCGCGCGCTCTGCACCACCCCGTCCCCGGTACGCTTGATGGCGTCGGCCGGGCAGACCTCCGCGCACGTCGGCGTGTCGCAGTGCATGCAGATGATCGGCACCGTCTGCGTCGACTCCTCGCGGTCGATGTAGTCCAGCTGGATCATCGAGTAGCCGCGGTGCGTGTCGCACTCCGCGCACGCCTGGACGCACGCATTGCACCCGATGCAGCGGTTCGGGTCGATGAAGAACTCGAGTCTCTCCGGTACGGGCATGACGGCTCCTCTCCTCTACTGCTGCGGTTCGAGCTCGTGGACGTACTCCGGCGGCGCGTCGACCTTGAAGACCCGCACCGCGCAGGCCTTGTACTCCGGGATCTTCGAGATCGGGTCCTGCGCGGGCATCGTCAGCTGATTGATGCTCTTGCGCCCGCCCCAGTGATAGGGGACGAAGACGGTGTCGGGCCGGATGGTGGTGACGACGAGCACCTGCAGCGTGATCTCCCCGCGGCGAGACTGCGCGGTGGCCCAGTCGCCGTCGCGCAGGCCGAGCTTCCCGGCGAGGCGCGGGTGCATCTCGATCTTCGGCGCCGGGCGGTAGTCCACCAGCGGCCCGATGCGCCGCGTCTGGTTGCCGGAGAGGAACTGCGTGATCACGCGGCCCGTCGTCAGGATGATCGGGTATTCCTCGTCGGGCGTCTCCGCGGGCGGGCGATATTCGGCGACGTTGAAGCGCGCCCTGCCGTCGGGGAAGAAGAAGGGACCGTTCCCCTTCGCCACCGAGTTCCAGGAGCCGGGCTCGAAGAGGCGCGGCATGCCGGGATCGTCCTCGGAGTAGCACGGCCAGAAGACGCCGTACTGGCGCTCGATCTTCTCGTAGGTGATGCCCGAGTAGTCGGCGATGCCGCCCTTCGAGGCGACGCGCAGCTCCTCGAAGATCTCGCCGGCGGAGCCGAAGTCGAATCCCTTCCCGCGGCCCAGCGCGTGCGCGATGTCCTGGATGATGCGCCAGTCCGCGCGGGCGTCACCGGGCGGGTCCACGGCCTTGTTGATCCGGATCACCCGCCCCTCCACCTGCGCGACGACGCCCTCGTCTTCCTCCTGCAGCGAGCCGGGGAGCACCACGTCGGCGAAGCGCGCGGTCTCGCTGAGGAAGAAGTCGATGGCGCAGAAGAACTCCAGCTTGCCGAGGGCACGGGCGATGAAGCCGTTCTCCGGTAGCGAGACCATGGGGTTGAAGCAGATGTTGAGCAGCCCCTTGATCTCGCCGCGCTCGATCTCGCGGAAGATCTCCAGCGCATCGACGCCGGGCATCGGCAGGTCGTCGGGGTCCATCCCCCAGACGCCCGCGACGTAGGCGCGTGCCTCGGGGTCGGCGAGCTCGCGCATGCCCGGGAGCTGGTCCTTCTTCTGGCCGTGTTCACGCCCGCCCTGGCCGTTCGCCTGCCCCGTGATGGTTCCGTAGCCACAGCCCTCCCGACCGATCCGACCGGAGGCGAGCACCATGTTGATCGCGCCCAGTACGTTCTGCACGCCGTGGCTACTGTGCTCGATGCCGCGGGCGTGCAGCAGCATGCTCGAGCCGGCCGTCCCCCAGAGGTGCGCGGCCTGGAGGATCCGCTCCTCGGCGATGCCCGTGACCTCGGCGGCGCGCCGCGGCGTCCATTCGCGCACGTGCTCCGCCACCGCGTCGAACCCGTGCGTCCAGTTGTCGATGAAGTCGTGGTCGAGCCAGTCGTGCTCGATCATGATCCTCAGCACGCCGTTGAAGAGCGCCACGTCCGTCCCCGGGCGGATGGGGAGGTAGAGGTCGCAGGTGCGGGCAATGGGGGTGATGCGCGGGTCGACCACGATGAGCTTCCCGCCGTTCTGCCGCGCCTGCCACACGTAGTCGGTGGTGATCGGGGAGCACTCGGCGATGTTCGCGCCGCTCACCCAGACGACCTCGGCCTTCGGGATGTCCGACCAGGGATTGGCCGAGCGGTCGACGCCGAAGGCCTTCATGTTCCCCGCGCCCGCGCTCACCATGCAGAGACGGCCGTTGTAGTCGATGTTGGAGGTCCGCAGGCACATGTGCGCGAACTTCCCCATCAGGTAACTCTTCTCCGTCGTGAGGCTGGCGCCGGTGAGTACGGCGAAGGCGTTGCGGCCGTACCGCGACTGGATGCGGTCGATCTCCCCCGCGACGCGCTGCACCGCCTCCTCGTAGCCCATCGGCCGGAAGCCGCCCGGAGCGCGGTCGTCCTTCGCCAGGGCGCGCACCAGGCGGTCCGGGTGCGCCTGCTGCAGGTAGCGCTTCACGCCCTTGGGGCACATCATCCCGCGGTTGAAGGGGAACTCGTACCACGGCTCGACCCCGAGCACCACGTTTTCCTTCACCACGAGCTGGAGCCCGCACTGCTGCCCGCAGAAGCAGCAGTGCGTCTTGACCACGCGGTCGGGGATCACCCCCGTG
>DASSTO010000058.1:0-44963 GCA_035707865.1 Longimicrobiaceae bacterium
CGCCGCCGACCTCCTCCTCGGTCTCGCCGGCCAGGCCGCCACCGCCCGGTCGGGCGAAGGGCTCCACGAGGTCGGCGAGCACGGAGATGAACTCCGGCGCCGCGTACGGCACCGGCACGCGGTGGAACTCCAGCCCCCGGCACTCGGCCTCCGAGCGCAGCTCGTGGTCGAGTTCCGCGAGCGTCTCCGACTGCTCGTGCATGAAGGAGCAGGCGTCCACCACCACGCGCTCCGCATCGACGGAGGCGATCACCTGGTCGATGTCCGGCTGAGTCCACTGCAGCCCGGGGCGGTTCGTGTGGTTCTGGTAGCCGATCACGTAGTCCGCGGCACCGACCCGCTCCGCGACTCGCGCGCAGCAGTCCCGCACGTAGAGCTCGTAGCCGTTCCCGCCCTCGAGGTACTTCAGCGGGGTGCCGTGGGCGGAGAAGACGAGCTTCGTCGCGGGGTCGGCGAAGGAGAGGCCGTTCTCCTCGGCGGTGCGGCGGATCGCCGCGGCGCGCACGTCCAAGTAGCCCGGGTGCAGGTGCCAGCCGCTGACCTCGCGCACCGGGACCGACCACCCGAGGCGGTTCACTTCCGCGTCGAGGGTCTGCAGCGCCGCGACCGTGGTCGACGGGCCCGCGAGCGGATAGACGGGCAGGCCGACGAGAACCTCCGCACCGGCCTCGCGCGCTCGCGCCACCGCGGTCGCGATGGAGGGCTCCGTGAACTGCATCCCCAGCAGCACCACCGCGTCGTGCCCGCGGCGCACCAGCTCCGCCTCCAGCCGCTCCGCCTGCTCGCGCGCCTGCGCATACAGCGGTGAGCCACCGATCTCCTCGTACTCGGCGATCAGCCCCGGCGCGCGCGCCTCGGCCATCTCCCGGCTGCGCGCCCGGACCTCCTCCGGCGTCGCCCGCCCCAGCAGCGGCGAGTTCAGGGAGAAGATCCGCTCCAGGAACGGAACCACCTCCTCCATCGTCGGGTGCTCGGGCTCGCCGAAGTTCAGCAGGATGACGCCGGTCTTCATGGGTCGGGTGCTCTGGTGCTCAGGTTGGACGCGCCTGGGTCGGTTCTCGGTTGTCGATTGACCGACAACCGATAGCCACTCAGCCGCTGTATTCATGTACGAAGTCCACTACAGCTCGCACGACATCCGGGTCCGTGTCCGGCAGCAGGCCGTGGCCGCCGTTGAAGATGTGGCCCGGCCGGCCGGCGACGCGGTCGAGGATCTCGCGCGCCTTGCGGATCGCCACCTCCCGACCGGCGAGGAGGGCGACGGGATCGAGGTTCCCCTGCACCGCCCGGTCGTCGCCGACGAGCGCCCAGGCCTCGTCGATGGGGATCCGCCAGTCGACGCCGATCACCTCCCCGCCAGCGTCGGCGATGAGCGGCAGCAGGCGCGGGTTCCCGGTGGCGAAATGGATGCTGGGCACGCCGGCGCGCTCCAGCCGCTCGAAGAGGCGCCGCATGTGCGGAAGCACGTGGCGCTCGTACTCTTCCGGTCCCAGGCTGCCCACCCACGAATCGAAGACCTGCACGACCGCCGCGCCGGCCTCGTGCTGCGCCACGGCGAAGTCGGCCATCTGCGCGGCCCAGAACTCCGCGAGGCGCGCCCAGGCGTCGGGCTCGCGCCAGATGAAACGCTTCGTCTCGTCCAGGTTCCGGCCCCGTGGCCCCGCGATCAGGTAGGAGGCCAGCGTGAAGGGAGCGCCGACGAAGCCGAGCACCGGAACGTCGAGCCGCCGCGTCAGGAGCCGGATCTGCTCCAGGATGTACGGCATCGCCTGGCGGGAGTCGTACGGGACGAGCCGGTCGACGTCCTTCGCCTCGCGGATCCGCGGCTCCACCATCGGCCCGACACCCGGCCGCATCTCCACGTCGAGGCCCGCACCGAAGAACGGCGTCGAGAGGTCGTTGTAGAGCACGCACGCGTCCACCGGGAAGTACTCGAGCGGCATGGCGGTGATCTCGGCGGCCGCCTCCGGGTCGCGGAGGATCTCGAACATGCCCGCCTCCGCGCGCGTCTGCCGGTACTTCGGCAGGGCCCGGCCCGCCTGCCGCATGAACCAGACGGGGGTGGCATCGGCCGGCTCGCGCCGCACCGCCTTCAGGATTCGGTCGTTCATCTACAGTGACTCGCTGCGAAGCGCCGCCGCCCCCACCGGGCTGCGGGCGGCGCTAAGATAACCAATCGGCGGCCGTTGCGAACCGGGTGGGCCGAAGGGGAGGCGGATCCGTTGTGGCGGGGTGCCGGCGAGGCTAGCTTGACTCGGTCACACCAGGCGCGACGACGGCCCGAGACTGGCCGGCAGCGGCGCGTAGCGCTCGGCCATCCGGTGGGCGAAGTCGGCGAACTCGGAGACGTCCACGGGCGGCGAGGTGTGATCGGAGCGGACGCCGCGACTGGGCGGGGTGAAGCAGAGGGTCACGCAGACGTCGAAGGGCTCGAGTGCGCTCATCAGCGTGTCGAACCAGCGGTCGGCGCCGGGGATATGGCTCTCCGCCCAGCTCAGCCCCGTGCGCACGTGCCGGACGCCCAGGCGGTGGAACCACTCGACCGAGCGCTCGAGCGTCCGCTCGTCCTGGAAGTGGAACCACTGGCAGAGCCCGAATTCGGGATCGAACTCCTCCATCGCCCGCTTCGGCGTGCCGTCGTGCTTGAGGAGCCCGAAGTGGAAGTGACGCCAGTACGAGCTCCCTTCCGCCGCCTTGTGGCGGGTGGTGGCCTCACGCTCGGGCGCCAGGTCGAAGAGGGTGTACCAGTAGACGCGCTCGCCGCGCAGGATGCGCAGGCTCTCGCGCAGGCCCCAGGCCGCGATCTCCTCGCTGACGTACGAGCCGACGCCCGTCTCGGTGATCCACACCGGCTTGCCGAACTCCGCGCGGAGCATCTCCAGCTTCTCGGGCCAGTGATGCATCGGCCAGAGGTTCCAGTCGTGGGGGAAGCCGTGGACCGCGAGGACGTCGACATGGTCGAGCGCGCCGGTCTCCCGCATCCGCCGCACGAAGCGCGGGTCGATGGGCGACATGCCGCCCAGCACCACCGGCATCTCGGGCCGGACGCCGTGGATCGCCGTCGCCGCCTGGATCACCATCTGCGAGTAGACGGCCCAGCCGGGGTCCAGGAGGAAATCCCAGTGCGAGAGGTTGTTCGGCTCGTTCCAGATCTTGATGGACTCAATCACCGTGGCGCCGGGTTCGGGGCGGAAGATCGAGCTATGTTCATGCACGTGGCGCGCCACCGCGGCCGGAGCGCCACCAGGCCGCCCTCCGGGCGTGCTTTCCGCCGCCGAACCGAGCCACCCCGAAAGAGCGAGCGAATGATGCCGGATCCGACGTACGGAGCCGATCGACCCGCGGGACGGAACGGTCGTCGATGAGCGCGCTTCGCGCCTTCGCCGCCGCCGCGATCCTCACCGCGCTGGCCGGCTGCGCGCTCCCAGCGACGCGCACCGGGCCGGAGCCGGTCTACACGCGCGTCGGGCCGCTCGACCTCTCGGCGACGCTCGACGCGTCCGGCGGCCAGATCGTCGCGGCCGTCGATGCCATGAACCTCGACCACGACAGCGTCACGGTGGTCTACCCGGCGCTCTGCGGCATCTCACTCGTGGTCTTCCGCCCCGCCGCCCCCGATCGCCCCGTCTGGGACAGCGCCCGCTGGATCGCGCCGGAGCCCGGCGATACCACGGGCTGCCCGCGGCTCTCCCGGCGCCTCGTCGTCCCCGAGCAGACGCTGGCGCGGCTCTACATGCCGGTCGTGGCGGGCGTCCAGGTGCTCGGCGACTCGCTGCCGGCCGGCGATTACTCGGCCGCGCTCCGTTTCCACCTCCTCCAGCCGCGCGACACCACCCTGCTCCTTCCGGCCGGGCCGCTCCGGCTGGAGTGAGCCGCGGGCCGGCGACCACGCTCAAGACCGGACTCGGTGGTTCCGAGACTTCTTCGTGCATCCGCTGCGGATACACCCTCGCCACTCTCGCCCCATACCGGAGGCACGGTGCGTACCCTGGCCTTTCATCTGCTCACGCACGGACGGCAGATGTTGCTGACGCCCGCCCGGGCATCCAGTCCCCGCCAGCAGATCATCCTCACGCGGAGCGTCCCGGGTCAGACGATCATCGCGCAGCTCGTCGACCCCGGGGACACGGAGCCGCCGGAGATCGACACCCCGGTCCGGCTCGCCGCGGACCTGAACGGCCGTCTGTGGACGTTCACTTCCACCGTCAGGCGCTGCGTCGCGGAGCACGACCAGGTTCACCTGGCGCTCGACTGGCCGAGGGCTGTGGAGGAGCACCCGGGCCGCCGCTCGCCGCGCGTACCGGTTCTCCTCCCCCTCTTCGTGCTGCCCCGGGAGGGCACGGAGGACGGCCAGGAAATCGCGACCTACGCGCTCGACCTGAGCGTCGACGGGGCGCGTTTCGCCTACCCCCTGGAGCCCACTCCCGAATGCAACCTCCAGCTTCGCCTCGGGCCGTCCGGCCGGAGCATCGAGCTGGTCGCGCAGCCCATGTGGCACTACCTGCTCCACGACTGCCCGGGTGATCGCCTCTGGATGATGGGCGTTCGCTTCCTCGACCTGTCGAGTCAGGCCCGCGCGTCTCTGAGCACCCTCGTCCGGGCGCAGCCCGCGCGGCTCCGCTCCGAGTTCTGAAGAGGGGGGGCTGAAACCCCCACGCCCGCACCGCCGTGGCGGTGCGGGCGTGCTCGTGCTGTCTACCGGAGCCGCACCACCGAGACGCGGAGTCCCGGTGGCGGGGCCGAGCCGTCCGACGTCAACGTCACGATCGCCGGCGCCTCGGGATCGGAGGTGATGCGGGCGAAGCCGGCGCCACCTCCCTTGAGCACGAAGGTGGTCGCGGCACCCTCCGAGATCTGCTTGACCTTCAGCGGGAAGCTGCCCTCGAGGTAGGTGTAGATGTCGCGGAAGTCCCAGCTCGGCTGCGTGTAGAGGGAGTCGAGCTGCGGGACCGGGGAGTCGTCCGTGTAGACCGAGACGGTCCACTTCTGCATCAGGTCGAGCGGCTCCGTGCTCAGCACGTGGCGCAGGTTGGCGATCCCGGTCAGGTCGGTGTCCACCAGCTGCTTGAAGAAGTCCGTGCTGCCCCCCGCCTCGTGATCGTCGGCGTAGCGCAGGAAGGCCCAGATCGCCCCCCGCGTCTCCAGCTCAGCGTCCACCCCCAGGAGCGACTCCTTCGAGGGCGCGTCGAGGTAGCTCTCGTAGCGGCCGAAGTTCCCGCTGCTGAAGAGGTTGAACGCGTCCACCGTCCGCTGCGAGCCGCGGATCATCGCCACCGTGATGTTCTGCCTCGGGTGCAGCCCCGAGGACTCGTAGAAGAGCAGCTCCTCGGCGATGTGGGCGAGGCCCTCGTCCAGCCAGCTCTCCTCGAAGTTGTTCGCCTTGGTCACGAAGAGCCGGCGCGAGGCGTTGATGAGGTGCTCGAACTCGTGGCCCGTGGTGGCGATCGTCGCGCTGTCGACGAAGCCCACGCTGCGCCGGTTGCCGTTGATGACGCCGCTGGGATCGGGGGCCAGCATGTAGAACATCTCCCCCTGATTGCTGGTCGGGCACGCCTCGAAGGAGGCGTTGCTCACGCGCGGGAAGAGGTCGCGGCCGTAGAAGAAGCCCCCGACGTAGAAGTTGGTATCGGCAGGGGTGAGCTCGTTCACCGCGCGGGTGTAGAAGATGATGACGTGCTGGTTCCCGTCGATGTCGCTCGGAGTGCCGAAGGCGTTCGTGTCCACCTTCCAGACGAGCGTGTCGAAGGCCGCCGCGATGTCGTGGAGCTGGGCGTCGGTGAAGCCCGGCTCGGGGTTGTTGGGATCGACGGCGATGATGGCGTGCGTGGAGACGTCCGCCACCCGGGCCGAGACCCAGTGCGGGTCGGTGCAGCCGCTCTCCGCGTTCGTGTTGAGGATGATGGTGTCGCCAATGCTCGGCACCCCGCGCGCCACCTGGGAGCGGGGAGAGGGGACGAGATCGGGGCGCGCGCCCGTGCGCAGGCGCCGCGCGAGCTCGCGCTCGCTGCGCCGCAGCCGGTCGTGGAAGCTCAGGTCGGGCCGCGGGCGCAGGGCCGGAGAGGACGCGCCGAAGAGCGGCCCCGGCGCCGGGGCCAGATCGAGCGCCGTGCTGGAGCCACCCTGCACGCCGGTGGCGGAGATGCTGACGTGCACGCTGTCCGAGCCCTTCGCGGAGGCGAAGAACGGGACATAGAGATAGACCCGCCCCTGACCGCCCTTGAGATAGACCGTCTGCGCCTCGCTTCCGGCGAGATCGAGCACCTGCCCCGGAGCGAGGCCGCCGAGCATGTTGTACACCCGGGCCGCGAGCGCCGGATTGGTCGAGTTGTCCGTGCAGGCGGCCAGCACGGTCGGGATCAGGAGGAGAACGCCAAGTCTGAGTCTCATGGTCGGGCTCTGCTGGGGTGCGCTTCAGAAGCGGTAGACGAGCCCGAGTCCGACGGCGAGATAGCGGACGTCGGTGCTGGTGCTCCCGAACTGCTGGAAGTCGTATTCGGCGGAGTAACTCCGGTAGTCGACTTCCGGTGCGAGGTGGACCGACGCGTACGAGAGCAGCGGGAGGTCCACGCCGACGCCGATGCTGTAGCCGCTCCCCATCTTCGATTCCACGTGCCCCTCGTCGCCCGAGAGCTGGAGCTGGTGTCCGATCACCCCGCCGCGGACCCACGGCTGAACCGGCAGGAAGGGGAGCGGAGTCAGCCGGAGCTTGGCACCGACCTCCCAGCCCGTGTCGAGCGCGCGGTCGTCCAGGCCGGCTTCCGAGCACTGGCTGCAGCCGAAGCGGACCGCCGTGTACTCGGCGTACGCCGCGATGGGGCCGAGGCCCACCGATGCGCCGACGCTACCGCCCGGGCCGTTCGTCGCCCCGAGGCCGCTCGCGGAGGAGAAGCCTCCCGTCGGCACACCGAAGGCCGGGCGCGCTTCGATCGAGAGGGAGACGGGGAGCGGGAGCTGCGCGCGGCCGGGCGAGGGGTTACCGAGACACAGGACCGCCAACGCGGCGAAGAGGGAGACCGCACGGAACCCTTGCATTGGATTACGGGTCGAGGGGTGGTCCGGACGCAACCGGGTCGCGGACCTGGTCGGAGCGCCGCAAGCGCAGGAATCGCACCCGGCGCGGCGGAAGGGCAAGGGACAGCGCAATCAGTACTCGTCCTGGTGCGTCCGGTTCCACGCCGGCCGCCGGCCGCGATCTTGCCTCGCCCACGCGCATGAAGCGCAGCATCCAACAGAAGACGCTCGGCGAGCGGCCGGTTCCCGGCGGCCGGCAGATCGACGCCTAGTTTCGCGCCGACGACCTCCCCTCCATCCCGGCTGCGCTGCTCCTGCCCGACGCCGGAGGCCGGGCACCCGGGGCGCTGCTCATCCACGGCTACTCCTCGCGCAAGGAGCACATGTCGCGGAGCATCGGGCTGGCGTTCCTCGCCCGGGGCGGCGCCAGCCTGGCGATCGACCTGCCGTTGCACGGCGCCCGCGGCGACGGAGCGGCGGGCCGGGCGGGCCCCGTAGAGCTGCTGGAGCTGTGGCGGACGGCGGTGGGGGAATCGCAGCTGGCCCTGCACTACCTGCGCGCGCGCAGCGAGGTCGACGCGGGGCGCGTCGCCGTGGTGGGCTACTCGCTGGGCTCCTTCCTCGCCACCCTCATCGCCGCCGAGGACGCCGCCGGATGGCTGACGGAGCGGCTCGGTTGACCCGGTGGGTGGCACCCGCCTTGCGAAGCGCGGGGCCGTCCGCGCGCGGGTCACGGCGCGCCCCCGGGGACGGTAGAGCGGAGCCGATGAGCGAGAACAGAGAGCGCAGGGCAGCCATCATCGACGGTTCGAACGTCGCCTACTCCACCGAGGCCGACCGGCCGCGTCTGGCGAATATCGATCTCGTCTGTCGGAAGCTCGACGAGGAGGGATTCCAGCCCGTGGTGGTCGTCGACGCAGCGCTCCGGCACCACATCGACGACACCCGCGAGTACGAGAAGAGGGTCGACGCCGGCGAGATCCACCAGGCCCCGGCCGGCACCGACGCCGACTACTTCATCCTCTCCTTCGCACGCGAGCTCGACGCCATCGTCGTCTCCAACGACCGCTTCCGCGACCGGGACGAGGCCTTCCCCGACGTCATGGAACGCATCGTCCGCTACATGATCGTCGAGGGCGAGGTCGTGCTCGAGCGCCGCACGAAGCGTCGCGCCGGGGGGTAGAGTTCCGAGTTGGAGGCGCTCGACTCGTAACCCGTAACTCCTTCAGCGGGCGGCGGCGGGGCTGCCCCCCAGCACCTCGTGGACCTTCCGGGCGAGGGTGTCCGGGGTGAAGGGCTTCTCCAGGAAGGCGGTGGCCTGCCCATCGGCGCCGGAGACACCGTGGCGGACGATGGCGTCCTCGGTGTAGCCCGAGGTGTAGAGCAGCCGCATCCCCTCGCGCTCGGGCAGCAGGCGCTCCGCCAGCTCGCGTCCGCTCATCCCCGGCATCACCACGTCGGTGAGGAGCAGGTGGATCTCATCCTGGTAGCCCCGCGCCACCTCCAGCGCCTCGGCCCCGCTGCCCGCCACCAGCACCGTGTAGCCGCTCCGCTCCAGGACGCGCGCGCTCAGGCGCCGTAACGCCGCCTCGTCCTCCACGACCAGCACGGTCTCGCAGCCGCCCGGCGCGTGTGAACTCGCCTCCGCCCCCTCCGCCTCCGTCCCGGCCTCCACGCGAGGCAGGTAGACGGTGAATGTGCTGCCGCGCCCCACCTCGCTCTCCACCTCCACGAAGCCCCCGCTCTGGCTGATGATGCCGTAGACGGTCGAGAGCCCGAGGCCCGTGCCCTTGCCCTGCTCCTTCGTCGTGAAGAACGGCTCGAAGATCCGCTCCTTCACCCCGGCCTCCATTCCCTCCCCCGTGTCGCTGACGGAGAGCGAGACGTAGGCCCTCCGCTCGGCCCCGGTCACCCTCGGCACCCGCTCCACGGGCGCGTTCGCGGTGCGGATCCGCAGCCGCCCGCCGGTCGGCATGGCGTCTCTCGCGTTGACCACCAGGTTGAGCAGCACCTGCTCCACCTGCCCCCGATCCGCCCGCACGGGCCACAGCGCCGGCGCGAGCTCGGTCTCCAGCGCCACGTCCTCGCCCATCGTGCGCCGCAGCAGGCGTGAGATCTCCTCCACCACCTCGTTGAAGTTCAGCCGCCGTGGCTGGAGGATCTGCTTGCGGCTGAAAGCCAGGAGCTGCCGCGTGAGGCCGCTCGCCCGTTCGGCCGCCTTCTGCACCTCTTCCAGGTCCTCCCTCAGCGTCTCCGTCGTCGCGGGGTCCTGCAGTGCCAGCTCGGCGTTTCCCTTGATCACCGTCAGCAGGTTGTTGAAGTCGTGCGCCACCCCGCCCGCGAGCCGGCCAACGGCCTCCATCTTCTGCGACTGGCGAAGCTCCTCCTCCGCGCGCTTCCGGTCGGCCACCACGGCGTTGAACCCCGCGCGCAGACGGCCGATCTCGTCCTCGGTCTCCACCGCGAGCGCCACCGTGTGGTCGCCCTCGGAGAAGCGCTGCATCGCCGCGAGCATCTCGCGCACGTTACCCTCCAGGTACTCGTGCCCCGCACGGTCCCGCTCCGCCGCCTCGGCGGCCACGCGTAGCTTCTCGGCCTCCGCCCGCTTGGCGTTCTCGATCTCCGCTTCCAGTTGCCGGTTGATGCCTTCGAGCGTCTTCCGGCGCTTCCTCGCGCTGCGCACCAGCGCGCCCACGGCCGCCGTGACCAGCAGCACCACGAGCGCCCGCAGCCACCAGGTCGCCCACCACGGCGGGGTGATGGTGATCGGAAGCGCCACGCCCTCCTCGTTCCACACCCCGTCCTCGTTGCTCGCCTTCACCCGGAAGACGTAGTGACCGGGCGAGAGGTTCGTGTAGGTCGCGGTCCGGCTCGTCCCCACGTAGTTCCAGTCCCTGTCGAAGCCGTCCAGCTTGTAGGCGTACTCGTTCGCTTCGAAGGCCGTGTAGTCGAGCGCGGCGAAATCGAAGGTGAAGACCGACTGCTTGTAATTCAGCACCAGGCGCTTCGTCTCCGAGATCACCTTCCGCAGCGGCGAGCCCTTCGCCCCGATCGGCACCGGGTGGTTGAAGAGCTGGAAGCCCGTGAGCACCACCGGCGGCTTGAAGCGGTTTCGCACGAACCGATCGGGGTGGATCGCGTTGAAGCCGTTGTTGCCGCCGAAGTAGAGGGTGCCGTCGCTCGCCGTCAGGTACGATCGGGGGGTGAAGTCGTTCGCCTGCAGGCCGTCCAGCACGGTGTACGTCCGGCTCTGCCCCGTGGCGGGGGAGTAGCGGGTGATTCCCCGGTCGGTGCTGATCCAGAGGTTGCCGGCGGCGTCGCGGGCGAGCCCCGCGATGGCGCTGCTCGGGAGCCCGTCCTCCTCGGCGAGGTGCGTGGCGACCCCCGTGCGCAGGTCCAGCTGGTCGAGACCGCTCGCCGTACCGACCCAGAGTACGCCCGGCCTCTCCTCCAGTACCGCGCGCACTTCGCTGCTGCTGAGCGAGCTGTCGCTGGTCACGTCGGCCAGGTACCGCTTGGCCGCGCCCGTCGCGGGATCCACCACGACGATCCCCTGGTCCCTCGTGGCGGCGACGATCCTGCCGTCGTGGAGCTCCAGGATCGCCCAGATCTGCGACTGGATCGCACCCGCCTTCCCGATGGTGAAGGGGACGAAGGACCCGGTGCGCGGATCGAAGCGGAAGAGCCCCTCCCGCCACGTTCCCACCCACAGCCGGCCCCGTCGATCCAGGTGCAGCGCGAAGACGTTGTCGTCGGGCAGGTTGCTGTTCTTCGACGTGTACGCCGTGAAGTGGCCCGTCGCGGGGTCGAGGTGACTGATCCCTCCGCCCCACGTTCCCACCCAGACGCCGCCCCCCGGGTCCGCGGCCACGGCGAGGATGGACCCGCTGTTGAGGTCGCTGTTTCCCGGCCGGTAGCTCGTGAAGGTACCCGTCTTCGGGTCGAGCCGGTTGAGCCCGCCTCCGTCGGTCGCGATCCAGATGGTGCCGTCCGGGCCCTCGTCGAAGCCGAGCACGCGGCCGTTGTCCAGGCTCGTCGGGTTGTCGGGGATCGCCGCGTACGACTGGATGGCGCGGTTGTTCGGCGTCGCCACGCGGATGCCGCCCGTGTACGTGCCAACCCAGAGCAGGCCCGTCCGGTCCCGGTAGACGGACCACACCGAGCCGGTCGGGAGCCTCGTCGGATCGCCGGGCTCGGGCTGGTTGTGCTCGAAATCGCCGCGCGCCGGGTCGTAGTGGTCCAGACCGCCCCCCTCCGTGCCGATCCACAGGCCGCCGCTCCCGTCGAGCGCGATCCGGAAGACGCGGTCGTCGGCGAGGCTCTTCGGGTCGCCGGGGTCGTGACGGAAGCCGGTCATGCGACCGGTGCGCGGGTCGAGCCGCACGAGCCCTGCGTTGTAGGTGCCGATCCAGAGGGCGCCGGAGGGGTCCTGCACGACGGCACGCACGTCGCCGTCCGGCAGGCCGGTCGAGTCCGCGGGGTCGTGGGCGTAGACGCGTACCGCGCCGGTGGCGGGGTCGTAGTCGTAGAGCCCCTGGGCGTGCGTGCCGATCCAGAGGTGATGACGGTTGTCCTCGTAGAGCACCTGAATCCACTCGGAGGACAGCGACTCCAGACCGGGTGCACGCACGGGCGTGGCGCGGCCGGTGCGGCGGTCCAGGCGGAGGAGCCCGCCCGATCCCACCCAGAAGTTCCCCCGGCTGTCCTCCAGGAGACTGGCGATGCCCCGGCCCATGCCCCCACCCCCCTGCCCGTCCTCCAGGTAGCGCCTGAAGCGGTCGTGGTCGCGGTCGTAGCTGGCGAGACCGTTCGCGGTCCCCACCCACAGCGTGCCCGCCCGGTCCTCGTACAGGACGTTGATCGAGCTGTTCGGGATGCTGTGCGGGTCCTTCCGCTGGCGCCGGTACACCGTGGTGCGATACCCGTCGTAGCGCATCAGGCCGTTGGTCGTGCCGAACCACATGAAGCCCTCGCGGTCCTGCACCATATCCCTGATCGTGACGCTGGCGAGCCCCTGGCTCCCACTGAGCTGGCTGAAGTGCGTCGTCTGGGCCGCGGCCGCGCCGCCCCCCGCGAGCACGAGGAGAAGGAGCGCGCAGCCGACGCGCGCGCTCCGCCACGGCGGTGGGATGGGTGTTCGGAGGCTCTGAACCGGTTTCATGCGATGGCGGTCGGCATGGGCGCGGCTGTCGCGGCCCCCACGAGAAAGGCCCATCCGTGGTGAGGGAGAAAGGCCCCCTCACCCGCGAGCGCCGTTCGGGGAGGTGATGATCTGCGGTGAAGGCGAATCGTGGTACGGGAGAGTGTCGGAACGGTGGCTGCAGGACTGTAGCGGCGGCGACGGCGCGCCCGCCGCCCGGTGCTAGCGCCCTATCCGGGCGCTCCGTCGCACCTCCCGGACGCGGCGGAGGGGGTTTTCCAGCAGGTGCTTGGGGATGAGCAGCACGACGAGGAAGAGGAAGAGTGCGACGGCGTTGCCCAGCAGCAGGATCCACCACTGGTGCGTAGCGACGTAGACGAGGGTGCAGACGACGGCCATCACGGAGGCGAAGAGGCCGAGGAGGAGGCGTCGCACCATGAGGCCCGCGAAGCGCTCGTACTGGAGCACGTCGCGCGGGTGCGCGCGCAGCCGCAGCTCCTCCCGCTCGGCGCGGCTCACCAGATCGTAGAGGGCGCGGATGGTGTGCTCCGCCTGCCCGAGGACGTCGCGCGCGACCTCGCGCGGCGCGCGCGACGTGCCCGTCATCAGCTCGGGCCCCATCCGCCTCACCACCGGCTTGACCACGTCGAGCCCGTTGAAATGCGGGTCGTAGCGGAAGCCGATGCCCTCCAGCAGCGCGGCGGCGCGGAAGAAGTAGACGAGCTCCTGCGGCAGGATCAGCGGCCAGGTATAGAAGGTGTCGAGGATCTCCTGCACCATCTCCTGCACGCGTCGGGGCTCCAGCTCGCGCACCTGCTGGAGGATGTCCATGATGCGCACCGCCGCGTCGCGGATCTCCGCGCGGGAGATCTCCGGGTCGATCATCCCCAGCTCGTACATGCCGTTGATGATGCCGTCGACGTCCTCGCGCGCCGCCGCGAGCGCGATCCGGATGATCCGCTCGCGCGTGGAGCGCTCGACGCGCACCACCATCCCGAAGTCGAGGAAGACGATCGTCCCGTCGTCCTCGACCAGGATGTTGCCGGGGTGCGGGTCGGCGTGCAGGAAGCCGTCGACCATCATCATCCTGAGGTACGCCTCCACCAGCGTCTCCATCAGCCGCGCGAAGGAGAGCGCCCCGCTGGCGAAGGCGTCCTGCAGCCGGTCGACCTTCGTCGCCTGGACGAACTCGCTGACCATGACCCGGCGGCGCGTGTACTCCTCGACGACGCGCGGCGCACGCACGCGCGGGTCGTCCGAGAAGAGCCGGCGGAACTGCTCGGTGTTCGCCGCCTCCTCCCGCAGGTCGGTCTCCTCCTGGATCCGGCGCTCGAACTCGCGGAAGACCGCCGTCAGCGCGCGGACGTGGTGGTTGGGAAAGAGGATGTTGAGGAAGAAGAGGATACGGAAGGATATGTCGAGGTCGACGGCGATCAGCTCGTCGACGCCGGGGCGGAGGACCTTCACAGCGACCTCCTGCCCGTCGAGCCGGGCCCGGTAGACCTGGCCGAGCGACGCCGAGGCGAGCGGCTCGCGGTCGAAGGCCTCGAAGATCTCGCCGGGGGGCCGGCCCATCTCGGCGACGAGCACCGCCTCGATCGCCTCGACCGGCACCGGCGGCACGTTGTCCTGGAGGCGCCCGACCTCGCTGAGGTACGGCTCCGGGAGGACGTCCGCCCGGGCGGAGAAGACCTGCGCGAGCTTGATGAACGTCGGGCCCAGCCGGGCGACCGTATCGACCAGCCGGCGCGCCCGCTCGCGGTGCTGCGCCTCGGTGAGCCGCCGCGGCCTGCCCACGAGCACCCACCGGTGCCGGTCGCGCACGAACGCCATCACGAACGGCGCGAGCGACCGCACGATCGTCCAGCTGCGGCGGAGACGGTTCAATCCACCCTCCCCTCGCGGCACGCCCGTGCTGAGTACTGAGTGCTGGGTGCTGAGTGGTTCGCACCCGGTACCCGGCACGAAGCACTCAGCACCGCAGTCACTCCCATTCGATCGTCGCGGGCGGCTTGGAGGAGACGTCGTAGCAGACGCGGTTGATGCCCTCGACCTCGTTGATGATGCGCGTGGAGATGCGCGCCAGGACGTCGTGCGGGAAGGGGTACCAGTCGGCGGTCATTCCGTCGCGGCTGGTGACGGCGCGCAGCGCGCAGACGTTCTCGTAGGTGCGCTCGTCGCCCATGACGCCCACCGAGCGCACGGGCAGCAGCACCGCGAAAGCCTGCCAGATGTCGTCGTAGAGGCCGGCCGCGCGGATCTCCTCCAGGTAGATGGCGTCCGCCTCGCGCAGCACGCCGAGCTCGCGGCGCCCCACCGCGCCCAGTACGCGGATGGCCAGCCCCGGGCCGGGGAAGGGGTGCCGGCCGACCATCTCCTCCGGCAGCCCGAGCTCGCGGCCCACCTGGCGTACCTCGTCCTTGAAGAGCTCGCGCAGCGGCTCGATGAGCTCGAACTTCATCTCCTCCTTCAGCCCGCCCACGTTGTGGTGCGACTTGATCGTGGCGGAGGGACCCTTCACGCTCAGCGACTCGATGACGTCCGGGTAGAGCGTGCCCTGGACGAGGAAGGTGGCGTCCGCGCCGATGCGCGCCGCGGCCTCCTCGAAGACGTCGATGAAGGTGTGGCCGATGATCTTACGCTTCTGCTCGGGCTCCTCGACGCCGGCCAGGCGGTCGAGGAAGAGCCCGGAGGCGTCGATCACCTCCAGCTTCATCCCCATGTGCTTGCGGAAGGTGCGCTCGACGGAGTCGCGCTCGCCCTTGCGCAGCAGGCCGGTGTCGACGAAGAGGTTGGTGAGCTGATCGCCGATGGCGCGGTGGACGAGCGCCGCGGCCACGCTGGAGTCGACGCCGCCCGACAACCCGCAGACGACCTGCGCGTCGCCCACGCGCTCGCGGATGCGCGTGACCTCCGAGTCGATGAACGACCCCGTCGTCCACGTCGGCTCGCAGCCGCAGACGTCGAAGAGGAAGTTGGAGATCATCTCCCCGCCCCGCGTGGTGTGCGCCACCTCCAGGTGGAACTGCACGCCGTAGATGGGCCGGTCGGGCGCGCGAAAGGCGGCCCAGGGGAGGTCGGGCGTGCTGGCGAGGCGGACGTAGCCCGGGGGCGGCTCGACGACGTGATCGCCGTGGCTCATCCACACCGTCGTCTGCTCGCCGGGCGTGAAGCCGGCGAGGATCCCCTCCGCGCGCTCGATCGTCACCGCGGCGCGGCCGTATTCGCGCCGCCCACGCTCCACCTGCCCGCCCTCGAGGTGGGTGACGAGCTGCATCCCGTAGCAGACGCCGAGGACGGGAACGCCGAGGCGCAGCAGCCCCGCGTCGATCGTCGGCACCTCGGCGCCGTAGACGGAAGCCGGACCGCCGGAGAGAATGATGCCCCGCGGCGCCCACTCACGGATCCACTCGAGCGAGCGCGTCGGGGGGTGGATCTCGCAGTAGACGTGCTCCTCGCGGATGCGCCGCGCGATGAGCTGCGTGAACTGCGAGCCGAAGTCGAGGATGAGAATACGATTGCGATCCACTTGCCTTCCGTGCCGCCCGGGGAGATTGGGGTTGAGACCGGTAAGATACGGCGCCGGGAAGACGGAGGGAATGGGCGGGGGCGCGCCAAACGGCGCGAGCGGGGGCCCCGAGGTGGGGCCCCCGCTCGCCGGAGAGCTGTACCGCTACGCGCCGCTCATCAGGGCACGCTCTTGACCGTCAGCTCGTAGGTACCGACGTCGTCGCGGGGATACTGGCTCTGCACGCCCTTGACCACCACGGTGAAGGTGGCCGTCCTCGGCAGCGTGACGACCGCAGTGCTGACCGCGGCGGGATTGCTGCCGCCCGCCGCCACCGCGGAGCCCAGCGTGTCGACGCCGGCCATGCCATAGTGGTCGTAGAGGTCCACGCGCAGGCTGTCGCTCCCGCTGAGCGGCCGCAGCGTGACCTGCACCTTCTGACCCGAGGTGCCGGAGAAGGTGAAGATGTCGAGGTCGCCCTTCGGCGAGATCGCCTCCCCGGTGACCGTGGCGCCGATCGTGACCGTGGCGGGGGCGGACTCCGGCGCGGCGTCGATCGGCACTACCCGGAAGCGGTAAGCGCCCGAGCCGCCGCCCGAGGCGGAGGGATTGGTCCCCCGCACGACGACGCGGAAGGTGCCGGTCCTGGGGAGGACGAGGCGACCCGTCGTGTATGCGTCGAGCTCCGTGCTCGCGCTGGCCACCACCGGCAGACCGATTCCCAGGACGTCCCATACCTGGAGCGTCAGGTCCCCGCTGCCGTTCAGGGGCTGGAGCGAGACATCGATGTACTGGCCCAGGGTGCCGTCGAACGAGAGCGTGTCGGCGTCGCCCGCCGGCGCGATCCAGCCGCTCACGGTGTCGCCGATCACGAAGCTCGATTGCTCCGGACCGGTGACCGCGACCGTCGCGCTCCCCGTCAGCGAGCCCGACGTGGCACGAACCCGGGTGCTGCCCAGCGCCACCGCCGTCACGACGCCGCTCGCGCTCACCTTCGCCACGCTCGCGTCGAGAGAGCTCCAGGTGACCGCGGGTGCACCGGTGACGGCGTTCCCGTACGCGTCCCGGACGGTCGCGTGGACCGACACCGTGTCGCCGATGCCGTCGAGCGCGACGCTCGTGGGGCTGACCACGACCGTGTCCGCCGGCCCCGGCTTCGCCGTGGCCGTGAACTGCACGGTCTTGCCGGCCGCATCGGCCTGCAGCGTCTGCGCGCTGACGGTCTTGCCCAGCGTCCAGGCGGCGCGGGCCACGCCCAGTGCGTCGGTCACCGAAGTCAGCGGGCTGACGGAGCCGCCGCCCGCCGTCACACCCCACGTGACGCGCGTATCGGGCACGACGTTTCCGCTCGCGTCGGTGATCTTCACCGCGACCGAGTCGCTGAGCGTGCTCCCGACGGTGCCGCTCTGCGCATCTCCCGACACCTTCAGGAGAACCGACGGGCTCGCCGCGCCCGCGTGGGCGGTGAAGGTGACCGGAGAGCCCGAGAGCCCGGCGGCCTTCGCCTCGACGCTCTGATCACCGGCCGTCGCTCCCAGCGTCCACCCGGCACGCGCGTAGCCCGCCGTGTCGCTCGCCACCGAGGCGGGAGAGACGCTTCCGTTTCCGGCGGTGACCGCGAACGCCACGCTCACGCCCTGTACCGGATCGCCGTGCCGGTCGAGGACCCGGACGACCAGGCTGTCGGGCAGCGCCTTGGAGACGGGGCCCGTCTGGTCGTTCCCGGCCGCGTACGCCAGCTGCGTCGCGACGCTCTGGACCGTCACGGTCACCTTCTGCGAGGTGGCGTGCCCCAGCTGCGCCGTGATCTCGGCGGTTCCGGGGTGCTTCGCGACGACCGCCGTCCTGGCGACCAACCCCGATTGCACCGAGACCACGCTCGTGTCCGAACTCGACCACGAGACCGCCGAGCTCGACATCGCGTCGCCGTTCTGGTCCTTGACCGTCGCGCTCAGGGTATCGCTCTGGCCGTCGTCGATCGTGAGGCTGGTCGGCTGGAGCACGATCGTCGTGGCGACCGGCGGATCCGGCTCGACCGGGGTGCCGCCGTCGCCCCCGCAGGCCCAGAGGCCGACGGCTCCGGCAAGAGGGACGATCCACCAAGAAGCTCTCACTGGCACCTCCATACAGGGTGTGGAAAGGCACCGCGGCCAATCGTCGGCGCTGTGCCCGACCGTGGGCGGGACGTCGTTGTCGAAAGCTAGGAATTCGGAAACAGAACGTAAAGAACGGGTCGGCTTCGGGGGGTACGTCCGCGCGGGCTCGGAGTCCGGAATCGCCTAGGGCGACGTGCCGAGTTCCGCCGCGACCAGGTCGTCGAACGTCTCACGCCTACGCACGAGCTGTGCCTCCGCGCCGCGGACCATCACCTCGGCGGGCCGCGGCCGCTGGTTGTACGTGGAGCTCATGGAAAAGCCGTACGCGCCGACGGTGTGGACGGCCAGCAACTCGCCCGGCTCGGGCATCTCCAGGTCGCGGTCGAGTGCCAGGAAATCACCCGTTTCGCAGATGGGGCCGACGATGTCCACCCGCGCCGCCTCCCGCCCGCTGGACCAGACGGGCTCGACGGCGTGGTAGCCCGAGTAGTGGCTCGGGCGCAACAGGTCGTTCATCCCTGCATCGGTGATGACGAACCGCTTGCCTCCGCCGTCCTTGACGTAGAGCACGCGGGTCAGCAGCACGCCCGCCGGCCCGACGATGTAGCGGCCGGGCTCGACCACGAGCCGCAGGCCCGCCTCCCGGACGGCGGGGAGCACCGCCCCGGCGAAGTGCGCGGCGGTGATCCCCTCCTCGCCGGTATACGAGATCCCCAGGCCACCGCCGACGTCCAGGTATTCGAGATCCGCCCCGTCGTCCTTCAGGACGGCGATGAGGTCGAGCACCTGCGCCACCGCGCGCTGGTAGGGCGATACCTCCAGGATCTGCGAGCCGATGTGGACGTCCACCCCGCGCACGTCGAGCCCCGGCAGCTCGCGGGCGAGGCGGTAGAGACGCGGTGCGTCCTCGATGGGGACGCCGAACTTGGTGGCGGCGTGCCCCGTGCGCGTGTAGGCGTGGGGCGTGAGCGCCTCGACATTCGGGTTCACCCGCAGGGCGATCCGCGCCACCCGGCCCGTGGCGGCGCAGAGCTCGGAGAGCGTGCGCAGCTCTCCCTCGGACTCGACGTTGAAGCCGTAGATCCCGGCCTCCAGCGCCGCGGCGAGCTCCGTCACCGTCTTGCCGACGCCGCTGAACAGGATGCGCTCGGCCGGGAATCCCGCCCGCAGCGCGCGGTCGAGCTCGCCGCCCGAGACGATGTCCGCCCCCGCGCCGAGCGCGGCGAGCGCGCGCAGGATGCCGAGGTTTCCATTCGCCTTCACCGAGTAGGCGATGAGGCGCGGCACGGGCGAGAGCGCCTCGTCCAGCTCGCGGAAGCGCTCCTCGATCGCCCGCGCGCTGTAGACGTAGAGCGGCGTTCCCCAGCGCGCCACCAGGTCCGGCAGGGGAACGTCGTCGCAGCAGAGCACGCCGTCCCGGCGCGGGAAGAAGGCAGCGCTCATCAGTACGCCCGCGCCCACAGCGCCTCGTACTTCGCCTCGCCCGCGCACGCCAGGCAGTGCGTCGGCGGGGTGGCGGAGCGGAACTCCTCGTCGGGGATGCAGCGGATCGTCGCCTTCGTCTCCTCCTTCACCTTCTCCTCGCACGCCGCCGAGCCGCACCAGCCCGCGTAGACGAAGCCGCCGGGGCCGTCGATGATCTCCTCGAAGCGCTCGTAGCTCTCGACGCCCCGGTAGGAATTCGCCTCGCGCCGCTCGCGCGCGCGTTCGAGGAGGAACTCCTGGTACTCCTCCAGCCGGCGCGGCAGCGACTCCAGCACCTCGACCTCGGGCAGGAACTGCTTGCGCTCCTCACCCTCGCCGAGCACCCGGCGCGCGAGGACGAGCTGCTGCTTTGCGATGTCCTTCGGCCCCACCTCGATGCGCATCGGCACGCCCTTCAGCTCCCACTCGTAGAACTTCGCGCCCGGGCTCAGGTTGTCGCGGTCGTCCACGTGCATGCGCACCGCCGGCAGCGCTGCGACGATCTCGCGCGCCTTCGCCATCACGGTCTCTCGCTCCTCCGGCTTGCGGAAGATCGGGACGATCACCACCTGGATCGGCGCGAGCCGCGGCGGCATCACCAGGCCCCGGTCGTCTCCGTGCGTCATCACCAACCCGCCGATCATGCGCGTCGAGACGCCCCAGCTGGTGTTCCACGCGTACTCCTCCGAGCCCTGCTCCGAGGCGAACTTCAGGTCGAACTGCCGGGCGAAGTTCTGCCCCAGGTTGTGCGAGGTGCCCGCCTGCAGCGCCTTGTTGTCGCCCATCATCGCCTCGCACGAGTACGTACGCAGCGCCCCGGCGAACTTCTCGCTCTCGCTCTTCCGCCCCGTGACCACGGGCATCGCCATCCACCGCTCCATGAACCCGCGGTAGACGCCGAGCATCTTCCGGCTCTCGGCCTCGGCCTCGGCCTCGGTGGCGTGCGCCGTATGGCCCTCCTGCCAGAGGAACTCCGCCGTGCGCAGGAAGAGCCGCGTGCGCATCTCCCAGCGCACCACGTTCGCCCACTGGTTGTAGAGCAGCGGCAGATCGCGGTAGCTCTGCACCCACTTCGCGAACATCTCGTAGATGATCGTCTCCGACGTGGGCCGCACGATCAGCGGCTCCTCCAGCCTGCTCGCCGGGTCGGGAACCAGGCCGCCTCCCTCCGCGACCTTCAACCGCGTGTGGGTGACGATCGCCGCCTCCTTCGCGAAGCCCTCCACGTGCTCCGCCTCGCGCTCCAGGAAGCTCTGGGGGATGAAGAGCGGGAAGTAGGCGTTCTGGTGCCCCGTCTCCTTGAAGCGCAGGTCCAGCTGGTCGCGCATCAGCTCCCAGAGCCGGTAGCCGTACGGCCGGATGACCATGCAGCCGCGCACCGGCGAGTAGTCCGCCAGCTCCGCGCGCAGGACGACCTCGTTGTACCAGGCGCTGAAGTCTTCGGCCTGCGCGGTGAGCGTCTTGTCGTCGGACATCGGTTATCAGCTATCGGTTGTCAGCTATCAGCTACCGCTCGACTGAGCGCGGGTAGCTCGTCGAGCGAGACGCGGTGCTCCTCACCCGTCTCCAGCGTACGGATCACCACCACTCCCGCGGCGAGCTCGTCGGGGCCGAGGATGACGGCCCGGCGCGCGCCCACGGCCGCGGCGCTCTTGAGCTGCTTTCCCACCCCCTGGTGGCGCAGCGAGTACTCCACCGAGTGGCCGGCGTCGCGCAGGCGATGCGCGAGGGCGAGCAGCGGTGCGCGCTCCTCCGGCGTCACGGCCACGAGGTAGTAGTCGACGCTCGCCGCGGTCCCGGGCAGCAGTCCACGATCGGCGAGGAGCTCGCGCAGCACCACGTCGCCCATGCCGAAGCCGAGCGCGGGCAGGTCGGTGCCGGAGATCACCTTCAGCAGGTGGTCGTAGCGGCCGCCGCCGGCGATGGCGCGCAGCTCGCCGCGCGCGTCGAAGAGCTCGAAGACGATCCCCGTGTAGTACGCGAGGCCCCGCACCACCGAGAGGTCGAAGCGCACGTAGTCGCCGAGCCCCATCGCCCGCAGGTGCGAGAAGAACTCGTGGACGCGCGCGATCTCCTCGCCGATGCCCTCGGTGCCGCCGTAGGCGTCGCGCACCGCGTCGAAGTCGCTGTGGCGGAAGATCCCCAGCACCTCCTCGACCACCGAGGGGCCGAGCCCCGCCTCGCCCGCGAGCCGTTCAGCGATGCGCTCCCTCGGCTCGCGCTCCAGCTTGTCCACGATGTTGTAGACGAGGGTGAGCCGCTCCTCCGGCACCTGCGCGTGCAGCAGGAGGGCGCGCAGGAGCCGACGGTCGGAGACGCGCGCGACGAAGTCCTCCGCGGTCAGCCCGAAGGCCCGGAGCATGTCGATCGCCGCCGCGACCAGCTCCGCATCGGCCGAGACCTCGGCCTCGCCGAGGATGTCGAGGTTGAGCTGGAAGTGCTCGCGCAACCGGCCGCGCTGCGCCCGCTCGTACCGGAAGAGCTGTGGGACGGAGAACCACTTGATCGGCTTCCGCATGCCCCCCGCGCGCGCCCCCGCCATCCGCGCGAGCGTCGGCGTCATCTCGGGGCGGAGCGCCACCTCGCGCCCGCCCTTGTCGACGAAGTTGTAGAGCTGCTGGACGATCTCGGGGCCCGACTTCTCGATGTAGAGCTCGGTCGGCTCCAGCGGAGGCCCGTCGTATTCGACGAAGCCGTAGCGCCGCGCGACCTCGCGCCACGTGCTCACGATGTGCGCACGAATCGCGAAGTCGTCGGGGTAGAAATCACGGAAGCCGGGCAGAGAGCTGAAATTCGCCATAGCCGGTAACGATACCCAACCACCGGTGCCGCCACAACCCCGCGTGCGGGCGCGGAGATCCGAAGGGCGGGCGCGCGGGTGGGGCGGCTCAGCCGGCGGGGACCCCCAGCTCCGCCATCGCGTCGCCGACCGTGTGGAACGAGCCGGTGACCAGAACCGTCCCGTGCGGGACGAGCGTGGAGGCGCGCCGCACGGCGGCGGCGAGGTCGGGGACGACGCGCGCCCGGACGCCGCGCTCCTGCGCCAGCCACTCGGCGGCGGCCCGCGGGTCCCAGCGCCGCGACGGCGGGGCGCTGGGGGCGGTGGTGAGGACGACCGAGTCGGCGCGGGCCGCGAGGGGGGCCAGCATCTCCGGCCACTCCTTGTCGGCCAGCACGGCGACCAGGAGGAGGAGCGGCCGCGGGAGGTCCATGGAGTCGAGAGCGCGGGCGAGCGTCTGCGCGCCTGCCGGGTTGTGGGCGACGTCGAAGAGCCACGTGGTACCCAGCCGCTCGACCACCTGCAGCCGTCCCGGCCAGCGTACCGCGGCCATCCCGCGCTCCACCTCCGGCCAGCCCGGCCGGAGGCTGGCCGGGAGGCGCGCGAGGAGCTCGACGGCGAGGAGCGCGTTGCGCGCCTGGTGCTCGCCCGGCAGAGGGACGCGCAGCTCCCGCTCGCCCCAGAGCTCCGAGTCGAAGCCCAGCCTGGTCCCGTGAAGGTCCGTCTCGACGCGCCGCACGCGGGTGACGTCGTCGAGCTCCACCAGCGGCGCGCCCACCTCCGCGGCGCGCGCCGCGAGCACCGCGCGCACGCCCGGGTGCGCCGCCGCGCTGAGCGCCGGGACGCCCGGCTTGAAGATTCCCGCCTTCTCCGCCGCGATCTCCTCCACCGTGTCGCCGAGGTACTCGGTGTGCTCCCGCGAGACGTTGGTGACGGCGGTGATCACGGGAGAGAGGACGTTGGTCGCGTCCAGCCGCCCGCCGAGCCCCACCTCGACCACCGCCACGTCCACGCCCGCCTCGGCGAAGCAGAGGAACGCGATCGCCGTCGTCGCCTCGAAGAAGGTCGCGCCCGTGCGCTCGATGGCGGGGAGCAGGCGCTCGGCCGCCGCCATGATCGCGGCGTCCGGGGCCGGGCGGCCGTCGATCCGCACGCGCTCGGCGAAGGAGACCAGGTGCGGCGAGGTGTACAGCCCGACCCTGTGGCGGCCGCCCTCGCGCAGCGCTCCATCGCAGAGTGCCGCCACGGAGCCCTTCCCGTTCGTTCCCGCGATGTGGACGGAATGGAAACGCCGGTGTGGATCTCCCACACCGGCGAGCAGCTCGCGCGTCGTCTCGAGGCCCCAGCGGATGCCGCCGGCGGTCCGCGAGAAGAGCCACGGTGTCAGCTCGTCGAGCGTCACGTGGGTGCGCTGGCGGGGGTCCCGTCGGTGGCGGGCAGGTCCAGCATGTGCCGGAGGATGCGCGAGATCTCGGACTTCATCTGCCGCCGGTCGACGATCGCGTCGAGCATCCCGTGCTCCAGCAGGAACTCCGAGGTCTGGAAGCCCTCGGGGAGCTCCTGCTTGATCGTCTGCTCGATCACGCGCGGACCCGCGAAGCCGATCAGCGCGCCCGGCTCGGCGAGGTTCACGTCCCCCAGCATCGCGTAGGACGCCGTGACGCCGCCGGTGGTGGGGTCGGTCAGCACCGCGACGTAGGGGATGCCCGCCGCGTCGAGTTGCGCGAGCACGACCGAGGTCTTCGCCATCTGCATCAGCGAGAAGATCCCCTCCATCATGCGCGCCCCGCCGGAGGCCGAGACGACGATGAGCGGCTCCCGGTTCTCCAGCGACCGCAGCCCCGCGCGGGCGATCTTCTCTCCCACCACGGAGCCCATCGAGCCGCCGATGAACGAGAAGTTCATCACCGCCAGCTGGACGCCCACTCCGCTCATCTCGCCCGACGCCGCGATCAGCGCGTCACCCTGCCCCGTCTTGCGCTCGGCCTGCGCCAGGCGCTCCGCGTAGGGCTTCAGGTCCACGAAGCCGAGCGGGTCGCCCGAGCGCATGCCCGCGTCGTGCTCCGTCACCGTGTCGGCATCGAGCAGCAGGCCCACGTATTCCGCCGCGGGAAGCCGCATGTGGTAGCCGCAGACCGGGCAGACGTTCCAGTTCTCGCGCAGCTTCTCGCGGTAGAGGATCTCACCGCAATTCGGGCACTTCTCCCACACGTCGCCCGGAAGCTCGCGCCGATCCGTCGCCTGCAGCCGCGTCTTGGGCTTCTTGAACCAGGCCATGACACCAGTCGTGAATTGTTAATTTTGAATTTCGAATCGGGCTTCGGCGCGCTTCGGGATGCAGGCGCCGCACTGCCGCGATTCAAAATTCATAATTCAAAATTCGACATCGCGGTTCACCTCCCCGCCTCCGACGCGATGCGCTCGACCATCGCCACGGCGAGCAGGTTCACGAAGAGGAAGGAGCCGCCGTAGCTTACGAAGGGCAGCGGAATGCCGGTGATCGGCATGATGCCCACGGTCATCCCCGTGTTCACGAGGACGTGCGCGAACCAGCTGCCGAAGAGACCGAAGGGGATCAGGCTGGCGAAGGGATCGGACGACCTCTCCGCGATCCGCACCAGCCGCCAGAAGATGAAGCCGAAGGTGAACAGGACCAGCGCGACGCCGATGAAGCCGAGCTCCTCGCCGACGACCGAGAAGATGAAGTCGGTGTGCTGCTCGGGCAGGAAGGCGAGACGCTTCTGGGTGCCCTCCGTGAAGCCCTTCCCCCAGAGCCCGCCGCTGCCGATCGCCACGCGCGACTGGATGAGGTTGTACCCCGCCCCGCGCGGATCGACCATCGGGTCCAGGAAGACCATGAACCGGTTCTTCTGGTACGGCTGCAGCTTGTTCCAGAGGGGCAGCGCGATCGAGCCCGCCACGATGTTGGCGAGCATGATCGTCACGCCCTCCGAGAGGTAGGGCTTGTAGACGAAGTACAGGAAGAGCGCCAGCGCGATGATGAACGCGCCCCACACCCACGGGTTGATCGAGAGGAAGAGCCCGATCACCGGGCTGACGAGGAAGAAGAGCGTCGGGAGCGGGGTGCCCGCCCAGAAGAGCATCGCCAGAAGGATGGAGCCGAAGACGATCGCCGTGCCCAGGTCGGGCTGGAGCATCACGAGGCCCATGGGGACCGCGACGACCGCGACCGGCCTCCACAGCGCCCAGATCGTCTTGGGCGACTCTCGCCACGAGCCGAGCACCCGGGCGAGCATCATGATGACCGCGATCTTCGCGAACTCCGACGTCTGGAAGCCGACCGGCCCGATGTGGATCCACCCGGAGACGCTCGCCGCCGTGCCCGCGCCACCGCCGATCAGGAGCGTGAGCACGAGCAGGACGAGGGCGAGCGCGTACATCGGCTGCGCCGCCCACTCCAGCCAGATGACGGGGATGCGGAGGATGAACGGCGCCCCGACGAGGGCGAGCATGAACCAGAGGAGCTGAGAGCGCCACAGCCCGGCCACGAGCCGGTTGGGGACGTCGAGCACGCCGGCGCTGTAGACCATCGCCACGCCGAACGCGGTGAGCATCAGGACGGCGATGGCGAGGGGGATGTCACCCAGCGAGAGTGGGCGCGCGCGCTTCATGACCGCACCGCTCGGCTCAGGAGAAGGCGCGGTAGACCGCGAGCGCCACCAGCCCGGCCGCCGCGGCGTAGAGCGCCGCGAGCGGCGAGATCAGCAGGACGTACGACGCCCCGGCGTGGAAGAGCTTGCCGGTCACGAGGTACAGCAGGATGTCGTACAGCCACTTGCCCAGGAAGAGGTAAAGCGCCAGGAAGACGTAGTTGTCATTCGAAAAGAGCTCGCGCGTGCGAGCTCCGAAGAAACCCAGGACCGTGAGCACCAGCGCGCTCGCGCCCAGGTTGAACGGCACCACCGACCCGTCGAGAACGCCGAGCGCGAGCCCGAAGCCCGCACCGAAGCCCGCGCGCAGCTCCCGCGCCGCGAGCAGCACCGCCACGACCAGCAGGTCCGGCGCCAGCTGTGCATAGCCCAGGCCGATGCGCAGGATGAAGTGAAGCACCACCAGGACGAGGATGAAAACCCAGAACCCCCACCGCGTCATCTCATCCTCCCGCTCACTGCCCCGGCGTGGTCTGAGGTTTCACCGGCACCCCCAGCAGGTGCGGGCCCCGACGCTCCGGCCTCGTCACGTTCGGAGCGGGCGTGGCCGGCGCCGCGTTCGTGCCTCCGGCGGCGGGCTCGGTCGCGCTCGCGTTGCCCGCGGCCGGCAGCGCCTCCGACGAATCCACCGCGAGCGGCTTCGTGGGCTCGATGCCCCAGATCGGGGCCATGTCCACCCCTTCGAGCGTCTGCTGCGGCGCGCCGAGCACCATGACGTAGTCCATCTCGGACGGGCTCACGGAGGGCTCGATCAGGTAGTTCCGCTGCCAGCTCGTCTCCGTGCCCTCCACGCCCGCGATGCGGCCGATCGGAACGCCGCGCGGGAAGACGCCGCCGTGGCCCGAGGTCACGATCAGCGTCCCGTTGCGCAGGCGAACGTGGCGCGGTGTACCGGTGAGGGCCAGCATCGGTTCCCCTCCCGGCCCCTGCCGCGGTTCGACGATGCCGTAGACCTGCCCGTCGAGCGTCATCGCGCTCGCCGCGAACTCGGGGTTCATCCAGTCGATCCCGAAGGCGATCCGCGCGTCGGCGTTCCGAACGCGCCCCACCAGCCCCTGGGGCGCCACGATCGGAGAGCCGGGCCGCACGCCGTCCGCGCTGCCGACCGAGAGCTCGAAGAAGCCGACGGCGGCGCGGTCGGGAATCCGGATGATCTCGGCGGGTACGAAAGACGGCGGGAGGCGCTGCCGCAGCCCGAGCAGCGACCGGAGCTGCTCGTTCTCCGTGGCCAGGGCCGACTGACCGACCAGGAAGGCCGCCAGGCTGTCACGCTCCGCGCGCAGGCGCGTCGGATCGTCGAAGCGCGTGTCGCGCTCCAGCACCCCCGACTGCAGCGCGAGCACCGGCCGCAGCGCCGTGCCGCGGACCCCCTTCGCCAGCCCCTCCCGGTACCGGCCCGGGAGCGCCCACAGGACGACGGCGAGCAGGAAGAACAGCGCCCCGATCGCCCACTCCCGTCGGCGGCCGCGGCGGCTTCCTTCGCCCAGGTACGGTCTGAATGCGCTCAGGTCGTCAACACTCCTCGGTACTTGTCCACGTCGTCGAGGACCCGGCCCGCGCCGCGCACGACGCAGGTCAGCGGGTCCTCGTCGACATGGATCGGCAGGTTCGTCTCCCGGGCGATCAGCTGATCGAGCCCACGGATGAGCGCGCCGCCGCCCGTCATCACGATGCCGCGATCCACGATGTCCGAAGCCAGCTCGGGCGGGGTGATCTCGAGCGCCCGCCGTACCGCCTCCACGATCGCCTGGATCGGCTCCTGGATGCACTCCCGGATCTCCTGCGAGTGCACCCGTACCGTCTTCGGGATGCCGGAGACGAGGTCGCGCCCCTTCACCTCCATCTCCCGCTCCTCGCCCGTACTGAACGCCGAGCCGATCTGGATCTTCACCGCCTCCGCGGTCGGCTCCCCGATCATCAGGTTGTAGTTCTTCCGCAGGAAGGTGACGATCGAGGAGTCGATCTCGTCGCCGCCCACCCGGATCGACGTGTCCGAGACGATCCCGGAGAGCGCGATCACCGCGATCTCCGTCGTTCCGCCCCCGATGTCGATCACCATGTTGCCCGTCGGCGTCTCCACCGGCAGGCCCACGCCGATCGCCGCGGCCATCGGCTCGGCGACCATGTAGACCTCCTTCGCGCCGGCGGAGTGGGCGCTCGACCGCACCGCGCGCCGCTCCAGCTCGGTGATTCCCGAGGGGACGCCGACGACCATGGTCGGCTTCAGCTTCAGGAAGCGCTTCGAGGTCACCGTCTCCAGGAAGTAGCGGAGCATGATCTCCGTCACGTCCACGTCCGCGATCACCCCGTCCTTGAGAGGTCGCACCGCGGCCACCCCCTCGGGCGTGCGCCCCAGCATTCGCTTGGCCTCGAGGCCGATCCCCTTGATCTTCCCCGTGGCCTTCTCAACGGCCACCACGGAGGGTTCGTTCAGTACGATGCCCTCGCCCTTCACGTAGACGAGCGTGTTCGCGGTGCCGAGGTCGACCGCGATGTCGTTGACCGGGATGAACGAGCCGGATTTGAACCAGCGAAGCGCCATGACTTTCTCTGAATCGGTCGCGCGGATCCGGGGCTTCAGTGCGCGAACCCCGTGCGACACTCGCGAGCGTGCGAAATGACGGAACCTCGGAAGCTAGGGCCCCTCCAATACGTGCGCAAGCGGGATCCGGCGCTACGACGCCGCGCCGTCGCTCTGCACGCTATGTGCCGCGGCTTGCCCCGCCTCCGCCCCTTCCCCACATTCCTGCCGACTCCGACCCCTCGTCCCCACACATTCGAACATGGACAGCAGTACGGACGGCACATCACCCTCGGGGCTCCTCCCCTACCAGGAGATCGCGCGGCTGGTGGCGGAGGGCGTCATCGCGGCGCGCACCCCGATCGCCCCCGAGCAGATCCAGCCGGCGAGCCTCGACCTGCGGCTGGGGCCGGTGGCCTATCGCGTCCCGGCGAGCTTCCTGCCCGGGGAGCGGGCCACCGTCGCGGAGCGGCTCACGGAGCTGCGGATGCACGAGGCGCTGGACCTGACGAAGCCCTGCATGCTGGAGCGCGGCTGCGTCTACATCGTTCCCGTGCAGGAGGAGCTGCGTCTCCCCCCCGAGCTCGCGGGGCGCGCCAACCCGAAGAGCAGTACCGGGCGGCTGGACATCTTCACCCGGCTGATCACCGACCACGGCACCGAGTTCGACCACGTGCGCGCGGGCTACCACGGCCCGCTCTTCGTGGAGATGGTGCCGCGCACCTTCAGCGTGATCGTTCAGGAGGGGGCGCGGCTCAACCAGCTGCGCCTCGTCCGCGGCACGCCGGCGTTCTCGGACGAGCGCCTCGCCGGGCTGCACCGCGACGAGCCGCTCGTCTACCGCGGCGGCGAGCCGGTGGAGGCGCTGATCTCGAACGGCCTCTGGATCACCATCGATCTCCAGGGGCAGGGCGACTCGGAGGTCGTCGGATATCGCGCGCGGCCCTACGGCGTGATCGACCTCTCCCGGATCGGCCACTACGACCCGGCCGACTTCTGGGAGCCCGTCCACCCCTCCAGGCGCGGGACGATCGTCCTCGACCCCGACGACTTCTACATCCTCGTCTCGAAGGAGCAGATCAGCGTCCCGCCGAGCTACGCCGCCGAGATGGTGGCGTACGAGCCGCCGATCGGCGAGTTCCGCGTGCACTACGCGGGCTTCTTCGACCCCGGCTTCGGCTACGGGCCCGGCCTTCGCGGCACCCGCGGCGTCCTCGAGGTGCGCTCGCACGAGGTCCCCTTCCTCCTGGAGGACGGCCAGATCGTCGCGCGACTCGTCTACGAGCGCCTCCTCGAGGTCCCCGAACGCCTCTATGGAACGAGTATCGGCTCTTCGTACCAGAATCAGGGGCTGACGCTGAGCAAGCAGTTCAGGATTCAGGAGTCAGGAGTCGGGGATCAGGGGGAGCGCCGTCCCTGAATCCCGGATCCTGACTCCTGGCTTCTATCGGTTCGGAAAGACCGGAATGCTCTCGTGCCCGAGCCGGTCCACCGCCGCGATGCCGAAGAAGTAGTCGTCGATGACGACGTCCTGGAGGGTGATGGCGGTGGTGTCGCCGACCCAGCGCGAGCGGTCCCATGTGGGGGAGGTGGGGCGGCGCCAGTAGACGCGGTAGCCGGCGAGGTCCGGCGCGCGGACGGGCGTCCACTCCAGGGTCGTGGACGCGGTGAGGGCGCCGCCGACCGAGACGCTGTCCGGCGGGGGCGGCGCCCAGGCGAGCGAAGCGAGCGTCGCCGCGTTCATCGCCGTGACCTTGGCCAGGTAGGGGAAGTCCACACCGCCGGGCAGGTCGCCGTACTCCTCGCCGTTCTCGGTCCGCACGTCCTGGTGCTGGCGGCGGTAGTCCTCGACGGATTCGGTCACGCGGATCGCCGGGTCGCCGGCCAGGAAGAACGGCGTCTGGTCGCCGCCCCGCCGGAAGCGGTCCAGTCGATAGATCAGGCGGACGGTGAGGTTGGGGACGTACGTCTCCGCCACGCGCGCGGTGTAGCGGCCGAGCTCGCGCGAGGGCGTGTCGAGCTCGCCGCCCGCGTAGAGATAGCGCCGCAGCTCGGCCGGTGTGGCGTCGGGCGCGACCCCGGCGGCGAAGACGCGCACCGTGGTGTTGTCGACCACCCCGTTGATCCCGTGGATGTTGCCGACGATGTCGTTGTTGAAGACGCCGTCGACCTTCCACCCCTGCGCGTGGGCGTAGTTCGCGAGCACCTTCCCCCCGTAGAGCCCCTGCTCCTCCCCCGCGAGCGCCGCGAAGACGATCGTCTCGTCGAAGGAATAGCGCGAGAGGACCCGCGCGGCTTCGAGCGTGGCCGCCACCCCCGAGCCATCGTCGTTCGCGCCGGGCGCGACGCCCGTCGAGTCCATGACGTCCGTCCGGCGCGAGTCGTAGTGCCCCTGCATGATCAGGTGGCGGCCCGGCTCCGAGCGGCCGCGGAGGATCGCCACCACGTCGACGACCTTCACCGGGCGCGGGATGCGCGAGCCCGCCTCCGCCGGGACGATCTCCGAGACGTAGCGCACGTCGAGGCAGCCGCCGCACGCACGCGAGGTCCGCTCGAACTCCGCGAAGAGCCACCGCCTCGCCGCGCCGATCCCGCGCGTGTCCGAGAGGGTGTCGGAGAGCGTGTGCCGCGTACCGAAGCCCACCAGCGTACGGACGTCGTGCTCCACGCGCGCCGGTGAGACCGCGCTCACGATCTCGCGGACGCGCGGATCCTCGAAGCCCGGCGACGCGGACGACGCCGGAGCGGGAGCGGATACGGCCTCCGGCATCGGCGCAGTTGCCGGCGCCACCGGGCGGGTCGCGGAAGCCGCGCACCCCGCGAGCAGCATCGGGAGGATGGGGGACAGGAACGGGGATGGGCGCACGGGGCGGGCTCCGGAGTGGTGAGTTACGAATTACGAGCTATGAGTTACGAGTAACGGGTTACGAGTTGGTGGATCGCTCAACTCGTAACCCGTGACTTCCGTTCACCGACTGCTGGTGTCCGCGCGGCGCTCGATGGGAGCGCCCTTGGGCCAGAGCCGGTGAGGGCCCTTGAGGAGGGGTGCGAGCGCCGCGAGGAGGCCGCTGACCGTCTGGTAGCGGTCGGCCGGGTCGGAGGCGAGGCAGCGCAGGAGAATCCTCTCCAGGGCCGGGTCGAGGTGGGCCAGGTGCTCGCGCGGGGGCACCGGCGGGGAGTTCAGCTGCGGGTAGCGCAGCGCCAGCTGGGCAGGTGAAAGTTGCTCCCGGGAGGGCGGTGTCGCAACCGTGCGGATGGCGGGCTCGTCGTCCCACTCGTCGTCCCACTCGTCCTCCTCATCGTCGGTCGGCTCCTCGGTGGGCCAGCGCCCGGTGAGGAGCTCGTAGAGGAGGGCGCCGAGACCGTAGACGTCGGTGGCGGGGGTGAGCGGCTCGCGGAGCACCTGCTCCGGCGCCATGTACGGCGCGGTGCCCAGGCGATCCGAGGGGCGCCGCTGGTCGATCTTCCGTACGACGTCGAAGTCGACGAGGATGGGGATGCCCTCGCGCAGCAGCACGTTGCCCGGCTTCAGGTCACGATAGAGGAAGCCCTGCCGGTGCAGGTAGTGGATCGCGGCGCCGATGTGCATCGTCGCCCGAACGGCGTCGGGCACGTGCAGGCGGCGGCGCGGCAACGACTCGAGGACGTCGAAGAGCGAGGGGCCGGCGAAGTAGTCGAGCAGCAGATAGGGCCTGCCGTCGGCGACGCCGCTCCCGAAGAGGCGCACGATGTTGGGGTGGCGCAGGCGCTTCAGCACCCGCTCCTCGCGGCGGAAGGACGTCGGCACCCCACCCGCCTCCAGGTGCTCCGGCGCGACGAGCTTGCCGGTGAGCGCGGACCAGTGCTCGTTGCTCCACACCTGGTAGAGCTCCGTCACCCGGCCGCGCGCGAGGTGGCCGATGACGGTGAACTCACCCACGCGGTCACCGACCGCGAGCGAGAACTCCTCACGCGGGCGCGCGGGCTCGTGCGCCCAGCGCCGTGCCGCCGCGAGGCCCTGATATCGCGGACGGGAAACACCCGAGTCGCCCATCGCCTTCGTGGACCGGGGAAGAAGAAACTGCCGAGACTCCAGGGTGCAACCCCCGTACCCGCGCGCACGCCCGCCGGCCGGAACCCGGCCGCTGTCGACGGGTAGTTACTTCGCCTACCCTGTACCCTCACAGGAGGAACCATGCCGCGTGCCCTTCGATTCGCGCCCTTCGCCCTCGCCCTCGCGCTGTGCGCGCCCCGGCCGGCCCGCGCGCAGGCACCCGACTGGCGGCCGCCCTCGAAGCAGATGCCCGCGATGCCCCGTGCTTCGGATCTGCGCGGGAACTGGCTGGCGCCGCTCGGCGCCTGGTTCCGCGGGATCGACGGCATCTCGGGCGTCCCGAACTCGAGTCTGCGGGCCGGCGGCGAAACGCGCTCCGGCAGCGACGTGATGCAGGTGGTGCGCTTCACGAACGGGCCGCTCCCCGTCGTCGTCTGGAGCGACCGCAACGGCGACGGCCGCGCCGACATGATCGACATCTACCGCCGCGGCGGCGTCATCATCCAGGTGATCGACCCGGACTACAACGGGTCGGCCGACGTGATGCGCATCTACAACGCCGACGGCTCACTCCTCCGGCAGGACAACCTCTAGCCCGGCCCTCGGCGCGACGCGGCCGGCGCGGGCAACCAGTTCGCCGCTCCGGCTTCCCTGCGTTCGCGCCTCCCCTCCGTCCTTCGAACGACCGGCTTCGCCCGCGCGAGGCGAGGTGCTACCTTGTGGGGTGTGGGGATCCACCCCACGCCGCCGTCCCGGCGACCGTTCTCGACCCCTGCTCCAGCGACCCATGCTCGTTCGAGATCGTATGCACCGCGACCCGATCACGGTCACCCCCGACGATACCCTCGCGCACGCGCTGCGGCTGACGCGCCGCGAGCGGATCCGCCACCTGCCGGTGGTGCTGCCCACGGGTGGGATCGTGGGGATGCTCTCCGACCGCGACATCCGCCTCGCCATGCCGTCGCCCCTCACCGTCACCGACGAGGAGCGGACCGGCTTTCTCGAGCAGACGCCGGTGGCCGCGGTGATGACGCGCGAGGTGATCACCGTCGCGCCCACGGAGACGATCGAGGAGGCGGCCCGGGTGCTCTACCGTCACCGCATCGGCTCCGTGCCCGTCGTCGACGCCGGCGGCACGCTCCGGGGAATCCTTACCGAGACCGACATCCTCCACGCCTTCGTCCAGATCCTCGGCGGCTCGGAGCCGGCGTCGCGCATCGAGATCGCGCTGCCGGACCGGCCGGGCGAGCTCGCGCGCGTCATCCGGCTGATCGGCGAGGAGCTGAAGCTGAACATCGTCAGCATCGTCGTCCCCTCGCTCGCCGCGCAGGAGCGGAAGACCGCGCTCGTACATCTGGGCACGATCGACCCGCGCGAGGCGGTGGAGGCACTCGAGGCCGCCGGCTACCAGGTCGGCTGGCCCTCGCTCGACGCGGACCTGCGCGCCCCGGAGAGCGATCGATGAAGTCGGCCCTCATCTGGGATGAGTGCTTCACCGCCTACCGCTTCCGGCCGGACCACCCGTTCAACCCGAAGCGCCTCGAGCTGAGCGTCTCGCTCATCGAGGCGCTGGGGCTCACCGGCGGGCCGGGCGTGGTGATCGTCCCGCCGCGGCCGGCGACGGACGAGGAGCTGCTGCGCGTCCACTCGCCGGAGTTCATCGCCGCCGTCAAGCGGCTGGGACGCGAGGGGCCCTCGGCGCCGGACGACGGCTGCGCATGGGGCCTCGGCACCGACGACAACCCCATCTTCCCCGGGATGCACGAGGCCACCGCCATGGTGGTGGGCGGCACGCTGCGGGCGGCGGAGATGGTGATGTCGGGAGAGGCGACGCGCGCCTTCAACATCGCCGGCGGCCTGCACCACGGCCACCACGCGCGCGCATCGGGGTTCTGCGTCTACAACGATCTCGCCGCCACCATCGCCTGGATCCGCGAGGCGCACGGGGCGCGCGTGCTCTACGTGGACTACGACGCGCACCACGGCGACGGCGTGCAGGCCCTCTTCTATTCCGATCCCGAGGTCCTCACCCTCTCCATCCACGAGTCCGGCCGCTACCTCTTTCCGGGCACGGGCTTCGTCGACGAGCTCGGCGAGGACGAGGGCTACGGCTTCTCGCTCAACCTGCCGATGGAGCCCTTCACCGAGGACGGCTCCTGGCTGGAGAGCTTCTCGGCGATCCTGGAGGACGCGTGCGAGGCCTTCCGACCGGAGGTCATCGTCCTGCAGAACGGCTGCGATTCCCACGCGCTGGACCCTCTGACCCACCTGCGCTGTACCACCCGCGTCTCGGAGGAATCGGTGCGGCGGGTCGTCGAGATGGCGGACCGCTTCTGCGAGGGCCGGATCATCGCCACGGGCGGCGGCGGCTACGCCATCTGGCAGGTCGTCCCTCGCGCGTGGACGCTGGTGTGGGCGGCGCTCTCCGGGCAGCCCGCTTCGAACGCCATCCCCCGCGAGTGGCTGGAGCGCTGGCAGGGCGAGAGCCCGGTGCTCCTGCCGGAGCGGCTGCGCGACGACCCCGAGGCGGTGACGCCGATCCCGCGCCGCGCCGAGATCGAGACGTCCAACCGGACGGTCGCGGCCTCCCTCCGCCGCTCTGCCCTGCCGCTCCTGCGGGGCTGGAGCATGGGATTCTAACGTGCTCACTCCCTCCATGCAGCCCCCGTCCCCGCCCGACCCGAACCCGCGGCCGCTGCTCATCCGCTACGACAAGTACGGTGAGCCGTTCGCCATCCGGAGCTATCACGGAAGCGACCGCCCCGCGCTGCTCGCCTTCTACGAGGCGTTCCAGCCGAAGCGGGCCGCGCAGGGTCTTCCCCCCACCGGCGCCGACCGGATCACGCGCTGGCTCGACGGCATCCTGGGCGTCGGCATCCACCTGCTGGCGCTCCGGGACGGCGCGCTCATCGGCCACGCCCTCCTCGTCCCGACCGGAGAGGAGGGCGTGGCCGAGTACGCGGTCTTCCTCCGGCAGGACCAGCGCGGGCACGGCGTGGGGACCGAGTTCAACCGCGTCGCCGTCACCCGCGCGGCCGCGGACGGCCTGAAGCGCCTGTGGCTCACCGTCGAGCCGCACAACCGCGCGGCGATCCGCTCCTACGAGCGTGTCGGCTTCCGCTTCGTTCCCGGCACCGTCTTCTCCCCGGAGGCGGAGATGGTGATGGACCTGTAGGCGGGGCGCTCAGGCGGCCGCTCCTTCCCGCTCGCCCGCGGCGCATACCCCGGCCTCACTTCCCCCCGCTCCCCGCGTCCAGGAGGATGAACTGCGCGTCGTCCTCCGCCATGGCGCGGTACCAGGCGATCAGCTCCCCGAGCCGGTCCGGCGCGAAGACGCCGCGCGCACCCTCCGTCCGGCGCGTCACCCGCAGCTCACGCCCCTCCTGAACGTACTCCGACGAGTAGCTGCCGAAGGGACTGCTCGCGTTCACCGACTTCGGCAGGTGCGCCTTCCACCCCGGCGGCAGGAGTACCCGGAACTCGTGCACCGTCACGCGCGGACCCATCACCGCGGCGGCGTCGATGGTGAAGCGGCGCGGCGAGTGCGCCTTCAGCTCCGCGATGGCGTTCGTCAGCGACGCCATGTTCTCGAAGGGCAGCGTCAGCACCCAGGTGTCGCCGGAGTGCTTTGCCGCCTGGCCGCCCGAGACGCCCATGCTCACGTGCGGGGTGGCCAGCGGGTCCCTGCCGTCGAACGCCTGCAGACTGTCCCCGACCGCGCCCGGATAGAGGTTCCCGGCGACGGAGCGGAGCAGCGACTTGGTCTGCTCCTCACTCAGCGGCTGCGCGAAGGCGTTGCGCAGGGTGTACTGCTGCGAGCCGCTCGCGCGCTCGTCGAAGCTCCCGCGGAAGGTGCCGTCCGGCAGGAGCTCGCCGGAGATCACGGTGGCGAGCCGGTTGGCGCCGATGGAGTCCTGCGGCAGCGTCACCTCCTCCGTGGCCCCGTCGGGGTGCACCACGAGCGCGAAGCCGCCCTGCTCGGCGGGCGGCAGCTGACCGTACGGCGTCAGGTCCGCCGTCAGGTCGGTGAAGGTGTAGCCCTGCGCCGTCTTCACGGCGGCGATGGCGTGGTCGAACTGGTCGATGCTCGGCAGCCGACGGTCCACGCCGCCCGTGGACGAGAGGAGCACCGGGAACGCCGGGATCCCCAGGTGGTTCAGCGACGCCACGAAGAGCGTCGCCTTGTCCTTGCAGTCGCCGAAGCCGGTGCTCACCACCGTCTCGGGCGCGCGCGGCTGGTAGCCTCCGATGCCCAGGTCGATCGAGATGTAGCGGATGTCCTGCGAGACCCACCGCTGGACGGCCCGGATCGTGTCCTCGCGCGTCGTCGCCTTCGCCACCACTTCCTTCAGCTTCGCGTCCACGGTCGGCGTGACCGCGTACCGGTCGCGGGCGAGCCCCGCGTACCACCTCCCGATCTGCTCCCACGTCCCGGGGCCCGCGAGCCGCACCGACATCAGCACGTCGTTGGAATCGGCGGCGAGCGGCTCCGGCCGCACGCGGGGCACGTTCGCCGTGATCCACTCGTAGACGCGCCGGCCCTTCCGCACGTAGCTCTTCCGCGCGAAGTCGAGATTCGTCTCCACCAGCCGCGGGTGCATCGAGGCGGGCAGGTCCACGATGTAGCGCGAGCGCTTCACCTGCTGGCCCGAGTTCACGAACCAGCCGTCGAGGAAGTCGCCGCTGCGGTACGGCTTCAACTCCTCCAGCGTGTAGCTGTAGTCCACGATCGTGCCCGGCTCGACACCGCTCACGGAGGCGCGGATCACGTGCCGATCGGTGTAGACCGGGCTCTGCATCGCCGCCGGCACGTCCGATTCCTGGAGCTGCGCCGGCTTGTCGCTGATCACCTCCCCGTCCGGCTTCACCACGCGGATCCAGTTCAGCGTCAGCTTCTGGTGCGCCGGCTCGTACGAGAAGGAGAACTCGCGGTAGTTCGTCGCAGCGCTCTCCTTAAGGATCTGCACGATCTGCCGGTAGGTGGTGCTCCCGGTGCCGTCCGCCTCGTAGCGCACGACTCCGTCGTCCAGCAGCAGGACGGAGGCCTCCTCGGGGAACTGCGTCGAATCCACCGCGAGCCGGTAGATGGTGTCGGCGCGCACCGAGGGGTCGCCGGCCGGCGTGATCCGCGGCGCCTGCGCGAGCGCCGGGGTGGACGAGAGGAGCGCGAGCAGCACCGCGCCGCGAGTTCGTGTGGACATACGTTGACAGGCACGGGGGAAGGACGGAAGAATAGATCACGGGCGGGACGCGCCATGCACACCGCAAACTGGTGATTCTGCGGCCGCGCGCAAGGGGGAGGAGCACCGCCGGACTCACGGCGGTGCCCGTATGCTGGAGCCGCTTACCAGTCAAAACCGTGGCGCGAGCAATTCCGCACCTTCAGCGTGCCCACGAGGGTGTGCGCTCGGTATGCGTTCAGGCGGTGAGTTCAGGTGGGGACGTCTCCGACCCGCCCGAGATTGCACCTACCGGAACCGCCTCATGTCTGACGAGCCGGAGGCCGTGGGGGCGGCGGCGGAGCGAGTCTCCGGAAGGACGCGGACGCCCCGTAGCGAGGCGTCCGCGGAAGTGCCGTGGATTATGGCTTCTTGACAACCCTCCATTGTGCCGTGTGCCTGCCGCGCTGGGGTGTGAGCCAGATATCCACCGCACGGACCCGTCCGACGCCCGCAATCTGCCGCTCGGGCGCTATGCGAAGATCCGCGAGCACTCGCTGAGCCCAGGGCAACACCGCTTTGGGCTTCGCCTCGGAGACGCCGGGGTGCGGATGTACGCGCAGAATCCTCGATGAGGAGGCGGTGTCTCCCAGGCCTCCACGAACGGACAGCAGGTTTACGATGGCATCCGATAGTTCCTGCGTGGTCGCCGTGCTCCCTCGCAGCACAATGATGTCGGGCCGCGCGCGATCGGTGGCGTCCCCGCGACGCCGAATGATGACGGCGTTCGTGCCCGGATATGGGAAGCTGTCCGCGAGAACGATCGTCGCAGGGACGCGAGCCGACCGCCCCTGCTGCTTCGTTTGCTGTGCGGCCAGAGGCGACGCTGCCAAGAGCGCGATGCTCGCGCTCATTACGAAAGGGAGTGCATTTTTTCGCATGGGTGTGATCCCTGTTGAGTTCGCCTGAAAAACCTGCGTAGATACCTAATTCATCAGCAGGTCGTCACATACCCGCAGCCCCACTGTTTCCAGTCAGACCCATCCCATTCGTCGATGCATACTAATCCACGAAGGCCGAGGGCCCGCATGCGCTTCGAGCCCGCCGTCCACGACGGCGAGCCGGTCCGAATCGTCGTCAAGATGCCGATCGAGTGGAAGGCGCAGTAGCGCCGCTCGCCCTCCCTCCCCCCTTGCCTCCACTGCCCGCCTCGGGTACATTTGCGCGTCAAAACAGTTTACAATGTGAACTATATGGAACACGAGGATGCCCTCGGCCGCTGCGCGGAGGCGGTGATGAACGTGGGTCTGCTCGTCTCGCGCGTGGTGCGGCGCGAGGCGTGGCGGCACCGCTCGGCGAGCCTGACGGACGCGCAGTACCGGACGCTGGCGATGGTCAACGCCTACCCGGACTCGGCGCCGTCGGAAGTGGCGGGGTACCTGATGCTGAGCCGGCCGGCGATCACGCGGGTGGTGGACGAGCTGGTGCGGATGAAGCTGGTCTCGCGCCGCAGCGACGCGGAGGACCGGCGGCGGCAGACGCTGCGGGTCACGGCGCTGGGCCGGCGTCGGCTGGAGGAGCAGTTCGCCGTGGCGCGCGCGGTGATCGCCGGCCGGCTGGAGGAGCTGTCGGCGGAGGAATGCGCCCGGGTGACCGAGGCGATGGCGCTGCTACGCCCGCGTTTCGAGGTATCGCTCGCGAGTGAGCCGGGAGACGAGGGAGAGAGGTGATGGCGGAGGACTACAGTCGGAAGTGGGTGGTGGCGGGGACGGTCATGATCGGGAACATCATGGCGGTGCTCGATTCGAGCATCGTGAACGTGGCGTTGCCGAACATGGCCGGGAACATGGGCGCCACCGTGGAGGAGATCACGTGGGTGGTGACGGGCTACATCCTCGCGAACGTGCTGATCATGCCGATCGTGGGGATGCTGAGCGCGCGCTTCGGCCGCAAGCACCTCTACATGCTGTCGATCGCCGTCTTCACCGGGGCGTCGATGCTCTGCGGGATGGCGAAGTCGCTGGAGGAGATGGTCGCGTTCCGGATGCTGCAGGGTCTGGCGGGCGGGGTCCTGGTGACGGTGCCCCAGGCGATCCTGCGCGAGAGCTTCCCGCCGATGGAGCAGGGCGTGGCGATGGGAGTGTACGGGATGGGGGTCGTGCTCGCGCCGGCGATCGGCCCGACGCTCGGCGGCTGGCTCACGGACCAGTACTCGTGGCCGTGGGTCTTCTTCATCAACGTCCCCGTCGGCATCCTGAACCTCTTCATGGTGCAGCGGATCATCCACGACCCGCCGTACCTGGAGCGCCGCAGAGGGAAGATGGACCTCGCGGGGCTCGGCTTCATGATCGCGGGCCTCGGCGCCTTCCAGCTGATGCTCGAGGAGGGCGAGCGAGAGAACTGGTTCGACTCGTCGCTCATCACCCGGCTCGCGGTGCTGGCCGCGGTGGGCATCGCGCTCTTCGTCTGGCGGGAGGTGACGACCGAGCGGCCGGCGGTGGACATCGCGCTGCTCAAGAACGTTCGCTTCACCGCGGCCACCGTCCTGGGCGGCGTGATGGGCGCGGGGCTGAGCGGAACGCTCTTCATCCTCCCGCTATTCCTGCAGAACCTGCTCGGCTACGACGCCATGGACTCGGGCCTGGCGATGATGCCGCGCAGCCTGGCGATGCTGGTGATGATGCCGCTCGCGGGGAGGATGTACAACCGCGCCGGACCCCGGCTGCTGACCGCGGGCGGCATCGTCTTCCTCGCCGCCGGCTACTGGGATCTCTCGCACCTGACGGTCGAGACGAGCGCGTGGGACCTGGTCTTCCCGCAGGTGCTCATGGGGATCGGGGCGAGCCTGCTCTTCGCGGCGCTGAGCACGGCGGCGCTCGCCGCGATCCCGCGCGAGCGGATGACCGCGGCCACGGGGCTCTACAACGTGGTGCGCCAGGTGATGGGGAGCATCGGGATCGCCGTCGTCGCCACGCTCCTGACCCACAGCCAGGCCCGCTACCACGCCATCCTGGCCGAGGACACCGCGACCCCGATCGCGCGCGACTGGGTCGCCGCGCTCGCCGCGCGCATGCACCAGCTCGGCACCGACGCCATCACCGCGGAGCACCGTGCGCTCGCGCTGCTCAACATGAAGATCACGCGGCAGGCGATGGTGCTCGCCTACAATCACATCTTCTTCCTGGGCGCCGCGGTCTTCGTCGTCGTCTTCCCGCTCGTCTTCCTGCTGCAGCGCTCCGCGCACACGGGCGAGGTGGAGGTGATGGCGGAGTAGCCCCGCGCGCCGAGAAGGGCGAGGGCGACGCCGTTCGTCCACCCGAAGCCGTCCTGCGTGGGGTACTCCCCGCCGCCGGCCGCCAGGTTCGGGTGGACGACGTCGTATTTCTCGGTCATCCGGCCGGTCGCGCGGTAGACGCGGCGGTTGAGGGCGAGCCAGCGGTCGCTGGCGGTGTCGGCGACGTCGCCGCGCCCGTAGCGGCGCACCGCGCGGATGCTCATCCACTCCAGCGGCGCCCACCCGTTGGGCGCGTCCCACTGCTGGCCCGAGTCGAACCCGGTCGTCACGAAGCCGCCGGGCTTCAGGAAGTCGCGCTCAAGTCGCGCGGCGACGGCGCGGCCCTGCGCGGCGGTGGCGAGACCGAAGTAGAGCGGGGCCGCGGCGGCCAGCGTCGGCCGGTCGCGGACGCGCTCCCCGGTGCGCCAGCGGACGTCGTAGAAGAAGCCGTCCGTGGAGTCGTAGGCTGCCGCGAGCAGCGCTTGGCGGCGGGTCTCCGCGGCGCGGGCGAAGCGCTCGGCGACCGCCGTATCGCCCGGCTGCCCGCGGAAGGCGCGCAGCGCGGCGATGGTGCGCTCCTCGTCGTACAGCAGGCTGTTCAGATCGACCGGCGCGAGGGCGGTCGTCTCGAGGGTGCGCAGGTCGGAGGGGTCGCGCATCCAGCGGCTGGAGAAATCCCATCCGCTCTCGGCGGTGGCGCGGAGGTTCCGGTAGAGCGCCCCGCGCCGCTCCGGGGGGAGCGTCTGCGCCAGCTGGTAGTCCTCTCGGTACGACTCGGGCCGCGGGTCGGCGCGGTCGTCCCAGTACCGGTTCAGCACCGCGCCCCCGGGCAGCCGGACCACGCGCCGGTAGGCCTGGCCCGGCGCGAGACGCTCGGCGCCGTCCATCCAGAAGGCGTGCTCCTTCTCCAGGGCGTCGAGGTAGGGCAGCGCCCGCGCCGTGTCCGTGGCCCCGGCGTACAGGCCCACCATCGCGGCGAAGAACGGCGGCTGGCTCCGGCTCAGGTAGTAGGTGCGGTTGCCGTTCGGGATGTGGCCGTAAGTGCGGATCAGGTAGGCGAAGTTGTCGAGCATGTCGCGCACGAGGTCCGCCCGCCCGCTCTGCACCAGCCCCAGCATCGTGAAGTACGAATCCCAGTAGTAGATCTCCCGGAAGCGGCCGCCCGGAACCACGTAGGCTCGCGGGAGTGGCAGCAGCGACGACCAGCCGACGCTGTCGTGTCCGGGCTGGCGCGTGAGGACGGGCCAGAGCGCTCGGATGTGCTCGGCCATGCTCTGCGAGGTGTCCGTCTGGAAAGCGGCGCCGACGGCCTCGGGAGGCTCGAAGTGCTTTCCGACGAAGTCGCTGAGGCTGAAGCCGGGGTTCTGCCGGGCCGATTCGTACGCGGCCACGATGGTGGCCGGCGCCCGGAGCGGGCGCGCGTCGGCGAAGCTCTTGGAGTCGGGGAAGATCCTGGCCAGCTCCACGTCCCGGTAGAGCGACCCGAGGTCGCGCGCCGGCTGGTAGAGACCCGCGGCCGCCGCGGTGGCCGGTGCGGCGGCGGACGGCGGTGCCGCGGGCGTCGCGGAGCGGCACCCCGCAGAGCCGAGGGCCAGCGCCGCGGCGAGCGCCGGGGCGAGAGGGACACGGTGACGTCGCGGGTCGGGCATGTCGGCTCACTCCGATGCGGGCCAGGCGCCGAGCAGCCGTCGCACCTGCACGAGCTGCCCCACGTGGTAGGCGGTGTGGTCGGCCACCAGGAGGATCTCGCGGAGAAAGGTCTGCCCCGTGCCGTTCGGGACCGCGGCAAAGAGGTCCACGCCGCCGTCACGGGCCAGCCGTTGCATCGCCTCCCGATCCGCGCGGAAGGCGGCGACGCTGCGCTCCCAGGCCTCGGCGTCCGGCGGCGCTGGGGAGTCGGGCCAGTAGTCGGCGGGCCACTCCGGCTCGCTGTACGCGGGGTCCCGGCAGAAGGCGAGGATGTCGCGCTGCGCGATGCGCACGTGCTCCAGCAGCTCCCAGGGCGAATGTGGCAGCCCGGCGGGGCGCACGCCTCGCTTCGCGGGCGGGATCCCCTCGACCGCTCCATCGAAGCCGGCGTGGGCGCTCGACCACGCGAGGAACCGGCCCAGCTGTTCTCGCAGCGCGGCGATCGTGTCCATGGGAAGGGCGAGTGAGGGGTGGATGGCGCTCGCGGTTCAGTCCTCCGCGGCGTCGGGCGCGTCGGCGAGGGAGCGGATCACCGGCGCCAGGTCCAGCGTCTCCATCGCATTCACCGCCACCTCCCACCGCCCTTCCGCGCAGAGCCCCTGGATGCCGGCGTCCTCGTACGCCGCCACCGCCGCGGCGACGCAGGCCGCACGGATGGCGGCGGCGAGTGCGGCAGCATCCTCCCTCACGGCGTGCCCGCGCTCGCCCGCTGTAGCGCGAAGTCGTACTCCAGGCGGATGGTGTCGGCGAGGCTGAGGATCACCGGGACGTGCGGCTGGTCGATCTTGAAATCGTCGAAGGTGAAGGTCGTGTAGGCGTTCCCGGTGACCTGATCGCCCTGGAAGGCGGCCCTGACGTTCCACGTCGTCGGGCGGGTGACGCCCTTCACCGTCAGGTTGCCGACCATCTGGAAGCTGCGCTCGCCCGAGGTGGGGAGCGGTGCGGGGAGGCCCCTCACCGAGGTGGGAGCGAACTCCACCGTCGGGAACTCCGCCGTGTCCAGGAGGCGCCGCTGCACGTAGCCGTCGCGCTTCTCCTTGTCGCTCTTCAGCCCCGTGACGTTGATCACCAGCTTCGACTCCGCCGGGACGAGGCGGCCCTGCGCGTCGAAAGCGATGGTCCCCGTGATGGCGCTCGTCGCGCCCACCGCGTCGTAGGGGAGCTCCATCCCCACCAGCTTCTCGTGGAGGCGGTAGCGCGCTTCGTTCCCCGTGCCGGCGACCGCGTAGCGGATCGGTGCGTCACCCGTGGCGGCCGGCCGGGCTCGGAGCGGCGCGGTGGAGCGCGGCGCGGACATCGCCGTTGCGGCCAGGAGGAGGCCGGCCGGGAGGGTCAGAGCCACCAGGCGACTTCTCTGCATCTTCGTCTCTCCGGAGTGGAACGGGGTGGGAGCGAGCCGGGCCCGGCGGGGTGGCGGCCGGCGATACGTACGAATGGTACGATCCCCGCCGCCCGGCCACAAGCGACGGCCCCGACGCGCGGGGTGAGCGCGACGAGGCCGCACGGGGAAGTCCCTGTGCGGCCTCGTCGGAGTAGTGGAGCGTGCCGGGTTCGAACCGGCGACCCCCGCCTTGCAAAGGCGGTGCTCTCCCAGCTGAGCTAACGCCCCGTCCTGCCGTAAAGATAGCGCGCGTGCGGCAGTCGCGTCAACGACCCGCCCGCGCGGCCGCCGGCCATTCCGCGCCGGGCCGCGACGCGCTATCTTCCACCGTCGCCCTCACCTGGCCGCGTTCGGGGTGAGGGCGCGACGGCTCACGTACACACGGGGTGATCCCATGCCCTTCGGTCTCGGGTTCGGCGAAACGATCCTCATCTTCTCCATGCTCCTCCTGCTCTTCGGACCGGGGAAGCTGCCGGAGATCGGGGGATCGCTCGGGCGCGGCATTCGCGACTTCAAGCGCGCGCTCAGTGGAGAGGACGACGACGCGGGCGGCACCGGCGTGCCGGAGCTGCGCGCGCCGACGGGGACGGTCGCCACGCCGGACCCGGTCGCCGCCGCGATGCGCGGCAACGCACCGCCCCCCGCCGCCGAGGCGGCCGCGGAGACGGTCGTCGAGGCGGTGGTGCCGCCCGACGCCGACGCGCCCGCTCCCGACGAGGCGCCGAAGGTGGACGAGGCCGCGAGCGGCTGACGCCGATCTACGGAATCATTCCCTCGCCCAGGGCGCGCCCGCCGAGCACGTGGAGGTGCAGGTGGTGCACCGTCTGGCCGGCGTCGGCGCCGTTGTTGGCGATCACGCGATAGCCGTTCTCCAGACCACCCAGCGCGCGCGCGACCTCGGGAACGGCGGTGAGCAGACGGCCCGCGAGATCCCGGTCAGCGTCGGTGAGCGCGTCGATCGACCCCACGTGCCGGCGCGGCACGACCAGCACGTGCACCGGCATCTGCGGGTGGATGTCGCGGAAGGCGACCACCGCGTCGTCCTGGTAGACGATGCCCGCCGGGATCTCTCCGGCGGCGATGCGGCAGAAGACGCAATCGTCCGGCATTCTCTCTCCTCTGGCTGGTTCCGCTACCCCTCCGGCAGCAGCAGCGCGCTCCACCACTCGTCCTCCCCGTCCTCCCGCGCCAGGCGGAAGCCCGCGGCGCGCGCGTCGCCGAGCACCTGCTCGCACTC
>DASSTO010000059.1:0-2346 GCA_035707865.1 Longimicrobiaceae bacterium
CTTGCCGATCTGGATCTTCACGCCGCTCTTGCTGAACTTCAGCGCCTGCGCGTCGGTGTTCACCGAGATGAACTCCACCCCCTCCAGATCCTCATCGATCATCCGGTTCACCGCATTGCCCCCCCCTCCGCCCACGCCCACTACCTTCATGCGCGCATTCTGCGTCAACGGCTCCTCGTATTCGAAGATCATCATTCCTGTCCCTCCTCCACCCACGTCGGGAGGTGCGGTCGGGTGAAACAACTCGGGCGCGATGGAACCAACGGCCTCAGAAGAAGTCCGTCAGCCAATCGCGCATCCACTTTATGACTCCGTTCACGGACGTGCCGCTGGCGGCGTGTCCGTCGATGGCGGTGTGTGCTTCGCGCCGGGCGCCGTAGAGGGCGAGCCCGACGGGAGCGGCAAACTTGGGGCGGCGGACCGAGTCCACAAGACCCCCCAGCCCCTCTCCGGGGACGCCGACGCGGATCGGACCGCGGAAACTGTTCTCGGCGAGCTCGGCGATCCCCGCCAGAGCGGCGCCTCCGCCGGTGAGGACGACGCCGGCGGCGAGTCGATCGGCGAAGCCGCTCCGCTCGATCTGTTCGGCGACGAGACCGAAGATCTCGTCCATGCGCTGCTCGATGATGTGCGCGAGGAGCTCGCGCGCGATCTGGCGCGGCGGCATCCCGGCGGCCCCGGCGACCTCGAAGATCTCGCGCGGGTCGACCATCGCCTCGCGCGCCGCGCCGTGGCGCTCCTTCACGCGCGACGCCTCGGCATAGGGCAGCGAGAGCCCCTTGACGATGTCGTTCGTCACGGTGCCACCGCCCCAGGGCAGCGACGCCAGGTGGCGGATCTTGCGCTCGTGGAAGATCGCCAGCTCCGTGGATCCTCCGCCGAGCTCCACGAGGGCGACCCCGACCTCCTTGTCGTCCTCCGTGAGCACGGCGAGCGAGGAGGCGAGTGGCTCGAAGACCAGCTCGGCGACCCTGTAGCCCGCGCGGTCGACCGCCTTGCGGATGTTCTGCCCGGCGGTGGCGGAGCCGGTGAGGATGAAGACCTCGGCCTCGAGCCGCGTCCCGGCCATCCCGCCCGGGTCGCGGATGCCGCCCTGCGAGTCGACGACGTATTCCTGCGGGATGGCGTGCAACACCTCGCGGTCGGCGGGGATCACCACCGCGCGCGCCACCTCGTGCACCCGCTGGACGTCGCGCGCCGTGATCTCCTGCCCGCCCACCGCCACCACTCCGTTCGAGGCGCGGCCGTGAATGTGCTCGCCGGCGATCCCGGTATAGAGCTGCTCGACGGTGACGCCGGCCATCAGCTCGGCCTCCTTCACCGCCTTGCGGACCGAGTCGGTGGTCGCCTCGATGTCGGTGACGACCTCGCGGCGGATGCCGCTGGTGCGCGCCTGGCCGACGCCGAGGATCTTCAGCTGCCGGTCCGCGGCATCTTCGACGATCTCCGCGATCACCACGGCGGTCTTGCTGGAGCCGATGTCGAGGCCGGCGACGATATGAGGATGCATCAGAGCGCTTACACGGATGACGGAAGGCGGACCACGATCTGGTCGCCGAAGCGGAGATCGACCCTCGCCGGCGCCGGGCTGTCGGCGGGCACGCGGTGGCCGAGGTCTTCGAGAACCGCGCGCAGCTCGGCGAGCCGTGCCGCGCCGGCACCCGCGGGAAGGACGATCTCGGCCCGGCGGTGCTCCAGCACCACGACGGCGGCGGTGCTGTCGGCGGCGCGAATCTCGGAGACGCCCGCCAGCAGCGCCGGGTCGATCCGTGAGAGCCGGTCGGCCTCGGCGAGCAGCGCCGAGCGCTCCCCGGCGGCCATCTTCGTCCACTCTCCCCGGATCACGGGCAGGTCGATCATGGTGCGCGTGGGGTCGAGCGGGAGGATCTCCCCGGCGGCGGTGACGAGCCGCAGCGTCCCGTCCTCGACGTAGGCGACGGGCTGCTTCTCCCGCACCCGGATGCGAAGCGTGTGCGGGAGCCTGCGCTCGACCGTCGCGGCCGCGATGGCGGGATCGGCGAGCAGTGCGCTCTCCCAGGCGGCGGGATCGTCCCAGACGTTCTGGCCGCGCCGCACGTGCGCGTCGGCGAGGACCCGCTGCGGGGTGAGGAAGCGCGTCCCGGAGACCTCCACGCTGCGCACCTGGAACCACGCGACGCGGCGGAGGACCGGCGGGGCCCACAGCGGCGCCAGGAGGGTGACGACGGCCGCGGCGCCCGCGGCGCCCCAGAGCAGCTTATGCTTCACGGCCATCGAGGCGAGCCACGAGGTCGCGGGCGGCCTGGTCCAGGTCGCCGGCGCCGAGCGTGAGGCAGAGGTCGCCGGGGCGGAGCGCCCCGGCGACCG
>DASSTO010000060.1:0-6245 GCA_035707865.1 Longimicrobiaceae bacterium
CCTCCGTTCACCCCTTCACCCCTTCACCCGTTCACCCGTTCACGAAACAGGCCGGGGATGGAGAAGAGGAAGATGAGCGCGATCACCGCCGCGGAGCTCATGCACCACTGGCACCAGGCGTGGATCACCCATGCTTCGAGAGAGGTGAGATAGGCCGAGAAGAGTACGCCGATCGCGGAGATCACGAAGATCGCGACGGCGATGCGCCGGTCTGCAGCCCGGCCGGGCTGCAGACCGGCGAGGGAGAGGACGAGAAGGCACGCGTAGGCACCGACGCCCCACAGGGCGACCGGGAGCCCGAGGAAGTAGGCGTACTTCGACGCCTGGACGATCTCGCAGCCGCCGATCGCGCACTGGAGCTTGCCGACGTAGCCGAGCTTGTAGAGCGTCAGGTACGTCGAAACGAGGAGGCCGAGCAGCGAGAGCACGGCGACGACCATTCGGGCAACCGGAGGCTTCCCGCCCGCCCGCGCCGGGCGGCTCACTGGCCCGTGTCCGCCGGCGCGCTCGCGGAATCGGCCGCGGAGTCCGCCGCGGGCGCGCGCCCGGCCTCACGCATCACGATGGCCTCGAGCGTCGTGAAGTCGGACGGCAACTGCTCGATGCGCTTGCCGTTGATGAAGAGCGTCGGCGTGCCCTGGACGCCGAGCTGCACGCCGAGCGCCCGGTTCCGGCTGACGATGTCGGCGTACTTGTCCGACTCGAGGCACTGCTCGAAGGGGCCCTTGTCGAGCCCCGCCTGGCCGGCGAGGTCGATGAAGAAGTCGGTAGGGTCGTCGAGGCCGGTCCAGTCCGGCTGGCGCGCGAAGAGGAGGTCGTGGTACGGCCAGAACTTCCCCTGCTCGTTCGCGCAGCGCCCCGCGCGCGCCGCGAGGAAGGAGTGCCGGAACGCGCCGCCGAGCGGGAACTCGTGGTAGACGTAGCGCACGATGCCCGGCTTGATGAGCTTCTCGCGGATCAGCGGCTCGATGAAGGTGGCCCACTCGGCGCAGTGAGGGCACTGGAAGTCGGCGAACTCCAGGATCGTCACCGGTGCGTCGGCGCTGCCCATCGGGATGCCCGGCGTCCGCGCGATCTCCTCCGGGCTGACGTTGACCGGCACGGGCTCCGTCGCCGCCGTGCCGCCGCGGTGCCGCGAGAGACTCCGTGCCAGGAGGCCCACGCCGACCAGGGCGACGAGACCGAGGATGACGTAGAACGGGATCAGCGGGTTACGCTGCGGAGGCGGCGGGGTACGTGCCACGGCTTTGGCTCCGATTGCGGATGGGATCGAGTGGGGTATCTTCCGGTGCGAGAGCGCCCGTAGGATAGGGCGCACGTCGGAGTCCGGCAAGATCGCACCCGGAATGCTCCTTGCACCGCGCGGCCCCGTTCTCCCGTACCCCGAAGAAGATCACGCATGGCGGACATCCGTCTCACCCAACCACGCGGCGGCCGGCTCTGGACGTGGATCGGCGTCATCGTCGTCCTCGGCGTGGCCCTGTGGGCGAGCGTGTACGTCTTCGGCGACCCCACGAACCCCAAGCGGCCGCCCGGGGTCGGAGACAAGATCGGCGCCGGGGACCAGCGCGCTCCCGTCATCCCGGCCGAGGCGGTCCCCTTCCAGGCGATCGCCCCCCCGCGCACCCGCGACCTGGGCCGGCTGATCCACGTGAGCGGCACGGCGGAGACGGCCTCGCGCGGAAACGCGCTGCTGGTGCGCACCCCCGGCGACTACCGGATCCTGGTTCGCTTCGAGCCGCCCCCCGCGGCGGGCGAGCTCCGACGCTTCTTTCCCGGCGCCGCCGTGAGCCTGGATGGATACCTCTCCCGGGTCAGCCGGGAGGAGTTCGATGTCTGGATGGACACTCTCGGGGTCTCCCTGCCCCGGCCACCGCCCGGCCGCAAGTTCGGTGACCTGCCGGACCCGGCGTTCCAGCGGGTGGACTCGCTCTTCATCAAGACCTTCTACGTCTCCGTGCGCCCGCGCGCGCTCGAGAACCCGGGCGGTGCGCCGTGAGGTGGTCACCGGACGACGTGGACCGGCTCGAGCGCGCGATCGTCGACGGCGACCGCGTGCGGCTGCTCCGCAGGGGAACGGAGTACGTCGTCGTTCCCCTGGAGGTCCGCGCGCAGGGGACGAGGGACGTGCTCGTCGCCACGACCAACACGGGCGACGACCGCAGCTTCGTGCTCGACGAGATCGAGTGGTTCGACGTGATCATGTAGCGGCTATCGGCTATCGGCTATCGGCTATCGGCTATCGGCTATCGGAACGTACGAGGGGCCCGAGCATCGACGCGATGCTCGGGCCCCGGTCCGAAAGGGCGCACTCTGCGTGGTTCTCGCGGCGGCTCGGGCCGCGGCGAAGCCCCTCGCCCCTTACGCCTCCATCGTCTCGCCCTCACCCACGGTCTCCACACCCCCGGGCCGCTCGTGCTCGGCGCGCTCGGCGGCCTCCTCGATCTCCTCCTCGCGCACCACGCACGCGACGTCCATCACGGTGTCGCCGTTGTCGAGGTTGATCAGCCGCACGCCCTGGGTGTTGCGCCCGATGACGCGGATGCCGTCGATCGCCTGCCGGTTCACGATGCCGTTGCGGGTGATCACCATCAGCTCGTCGCCGGGGACGACCGGCTTGATTGCCACGACCCGGCCGGTCTTGTCGGTCGTGCGGACGTTGATCACGCCCTTCCCGCCGCGTCGCTGCAGCCGGTACTCGTCGATCTCCGTGCGCTTGCCCATCCCGTTCTCCGTCACCACCAGCAGGGTGGTACCGCCCTTCAGCACGACCATCCCGATCACCCGGTCGCCCTCCAGCAGGCCGATGCCGCGCACGCCGGTCGTGGCCCGGCCCATCTCGCGCACGTCGCGCTCGCTGAAGCGGATCGCCAGCCCTCCGCGCGTGGCGAGCACCACGTCGCTGGTGCCGTCGGTCAGCTGCACGTCGATGAGCTCGTCGCCCTCCAGGACGTTGATGGCGTTGATGCCCGTCACCCGCGGGTTCCCGAAGGCCGAGAGCACCGTCTTCTTCACCGTGCCGTTGCGCGTGGCGAACATGAGCCAGCGGTCGCTCGCGAACTCGCGCACCGGCACGAGCGAGGCCAGCTGGTCGCCGGGCTGGAAGTTGAGCAGGTTGACGATCGGCTTGCCGCGGCTGTTCCGCGAGCCCTGCGGGATGTCGTAGACCTTGAGCCAGTAGCACTGGCCCTGGCGGGTGAAGAACATCACGTAGTCGTGGGTGCTGGCGACGAAGAGGTGCTCCACCCAGTCCTCCTCCTTCGTCCCCATGCCGCTGATGCCACGGCCGCCGCGCCCCTGCTTGCGGTAGGTGTCGATCGGCATCCGCTTGACGTAGCCCTGGTGGGAGACGGTGATGACCATCTCCTCGTCGGCGATCAGGTCCTCGATGGAGAGGTCGCCCGTCTCGCCGAGGATCTCGGTGCGCCGCTCGTCACCGTACTTGTCGGCGACCTCGGTGAGCTCGTCCTTGATGATCCGGTAGCGGCGCGCCGGGCTCTCGAGGATCTCGCGCAGGTCGGCGATCGTCGCGCGCACCTCCGCCAGCTCGGCCTCGAGCTGCTCGATCTCCAGGCCCGTCAGCTTGGCGAGCCGCATGTTGAGGATGGCGTCGGTCTGGCGCTCCGAGAGCGAGAAGCGCTCGCGCAGCCGCGCCCCCGCCTCGTCCGTCGTCTCCGAGCCGCGGATGATGACGATCACCTCGTCGATGTTGTCGACGGCGATCTTCAGCCCTTCGAGGATGTGCTCGCGCTCCTCCGCCTTGCGCAGCTCGAACTGCGTGCGGCGCACCACCACCTCGTGGCGGTGGTCGATGAAGTGGCTCAGCATCTCCCGCAGGCTCAGCACCTTCGGCTGCCCGTTCACCAGCGCGAGCATGATCACGCCGAAGGTGCTCTGCATCTGCGTGTGCTTGTAGAGCTGGTTGAGCACCACCTGCGGGATGGCGTCGCGCTTGACCTCCACGACGATGCGCATCCCCTCGCGGTCGGACTCGTCGCGCAGGTTGCTGATCCCCTCGATCTTCTTGTCGCGCACCAGCTCGGCGATCTGCTCGATGAGGCGCGTCTTGTTCACCATGAAGGGGATCTCGCTGATGACGATCCACTCGCGGCCGTCGTCGCGCTCCTCGATCTCCGCCTTCGCGCGCATCACGACGCGGCCGCGGCCGCTCTCGTACGCGTCGCGGATTCCCTCCTTGCCGTAGATGTAGCCGCCGGTGGGGAAGTCCGGACCGCGCACGAAGGCGCGCAGGTCCTCGACGGTGGCGCTCGGGTGATCGATGAGGTGGACGCAGGCGGCCACCACCTCGCGCAGGTTGTGCGGCGGGATGTTGGTCGCCATCCCGACGGCGATGCCGCTGCTGCCGTTGACCAGCAGGTTGGGCAGCTTGCTCGGCAAGACGCTCGGCTCCATGAGCCGGTCGTCGAAGTTGGCCGTGAAGTCCACCGTCTCCTTCTCGATGTCCGAGAGCAGCTCCGTGGCGATCGGTGCCAGCTTCGCCTCCGTGTAGCGGTAGGCCGCCGCACTGTCTCCGTCGATCGAGCCGAAGTTCCCCTGCCCCGCCACGAGCGGGTATCTCAAGCTGAAGTCCTGCACCATGCGCACGAGTGCGTCGTAGACCGAGGCATCCCCGTGCGGGTGGTACTTGCCCAGGACGTCTCCCACCACCGTGGCCGACTTGCGGAAGGGCCGGTTCGGAGAGAGCCCCGTCTCGTGCATGCTGTAGAGAATGCGCCGGTGCACCGGCTTCAGCCCGTCTCGCACGTCCGGCAACGCCCGCTGCACGATCACACTCATCGAGTAGTCGAGGAACGACTGCTTCATCTCGTCCTCGATCATCCGGAGCACGACCCGGTCTCTCTGATTCGCCACTGCTCTCTCTTTCGTTCGGTTCCGCGAGCAAAACAGGTGGGCGCGCCGCGGTCGACGCGCCCGGGGAATGGTACCCCCGACGGTCGGCCCGGTTCGCCCTTTCTTCGGGATTTTACCGGGTCCGCATCCTGCACGGAGGGCGGGAGAAAGTGAAACGACCCGCCGCGAAAGGAACGCCGTGACGCCGTCATCCGAGAGCCCGCCAGCGGCCGGCCCGAGACCCATCGAGCGCGTGGTGCTCCTGGGCTACATGTGCTCCGGGAAGAGCAGCGTGGGCGAGGCGCTGGCTCGCCGCCTGGAGTGGCGCTTCCTCGATTTCGACGTGGAGATCGAGCGGCGCGAGGGGCGCTCCGTGCACGACGTCATCGAGGCCGAGGGCGAGGACTATTTCCGCGCGGCCGAGGCGGCGCTGACGGAGGAGATCGCGCACGAGCCGCGGCTGGTGGCGGCGCCCGGCGGCGGGTGGATCACCCGGCCCGAGCTGCTCGACGCCATCCGCCCAGGCACCTTCTCCGCTTGGCTCGACGTGTCGCCCGAGGAGACGCTGCGGCGGCTGCGCACCGACCCGATCGACCGCCCGCTGAAGGACGTTCGCGACCCCCTGCCGCGGATCATCGAGATGCTGAACGAGCGCGAGCCCCTCTTCCGCCTCGCCGACGCCCGTCTTCCCGCAAACGTCCGCTCCGCGGAGGAGCTGGCCTTCGAGCTGGAGCAGACGGTGAGGACGAGGGGCATCCTCACCTTATAGATCCTCCAGCTCCTCCTCGAACTCCGCGGCCATGCTGGGGTGCCCGTGGAGATTGGCGGCGGCGACGCCCTGGCGGTAGGCGTCGCGGGCCTCGTCGTCGCGGCCGAGCTCACGGAGGGCGCGGGCGAGGCGGCCGTAGGCGTTCCCCTGGTCGTCAGTGGCCCGCAGGTAGGCCCGTAGCTGCTCGACGACCTCCTCCCAGCGACCGAGCCGCTCCAACTCGAGCGCGAGCCCGAAGCGCGCCCGCGGGTCGTCGGGGCGGGCCTCCAGCATCTTCTGCAACGTCTCGATCCGTGATTCCGGCATTCTCCCCTCCAGCGGCAACATTCGACGGTGACGGCGGGCAAGATAAGGAATGCCGCAGGCGCGCGGAACGGGGGCGGGCGCGTTGTGGGCCGGCGAAAGGCGGCTTATCTTAGTACTTTCGCAACGTACGGCCCACATCCCTTCCCGAATGAGACGATGACCCGCCCTCCTGCGCTCCGGCCCGGTGCCCGCGTGGCGCTGGTGGCCCCCGCGGGCCCGCTGGCGGCGGATGCGCTTCCGCGCGCGGAGGAGCGGGTGCGCGCGCTCGGGTGGGAGCCGGTGGTGGGACCGCATGCGCGCGGCCGCCACGGCTTTCTCT
>DASSTO010000061.1:0-13299 GCA_035707865.1 Longimicrobiaceae bacterium
CGGACCCCGCGGAACTGGAAGTGATCTGCAGGGTCAATGGGGAGGTTCGCCAGCGCGGCCGGGCGTCCGAGATGGCGTTCTCGGTCCCGGTCCTGATCGAGTACATCTCGGCGGTGATGACGCTGGAGCCCGGCGACGTGATCGCGACCGGCACCCCCGCCGGCGTGGGACCGCTGCGGCCGGGCGACGTGGTGGAGGTGGAGATTCCGGGCGTCGGCACCCTGCGTAACCCTGTGGATTCACGATGAAGCGGTTCCTCGATCCGACCCTCGCCGGCACGGTGACGCTGCTCGTCTGCGCCGACTGGCTGAGCAAGCTCTGGATCAGCGGGCAGATGGCGCTCGGTGAGAGCCGCTCGCTGGTGAGCGGCTGGCTCTACCTCGTCCACCGGGAGAACCCGGGCGTCGCCTTCAGTCTCTTCGCGGACCTGCCTTCCGCCATTCGGACCCCGGTGCTCGGGCTGATCAGCCTGGTCGGGGTGGTGCTCTTCGCGCGGATCGTGCGCGACAGCAGCGACGGCGTCGTCCGGCTCGCGGCCGCCGCCGTGATAGGCGGCGCGATCGGCAACCTGGGCGACCGTCTGCTGAACGGCCACGTCACCGACTTCGTCCTCATCAGCTTCTTCCCCTTCGTCTTCAATCTGGCGGACGCGGCGATCACGATCGGCGGGCTTCTGCTCGCCGCGCGCATGATCTTCTCCGAGACCGCCATCGAGCCGCTTCCCGCCGTCGACCCGGAGTGAGCCGCGGTCGCGGCGGTGCGGAAGCTGCGTGCCGCGGCGCGTGACTCCACACGTCACGGAAGCCCTCGGGCGCACCCGCGGGTACCCCGCCGCGCAGGAACTCCGGTGCAGCAGGGAGAGTAAGACTCAGCATGCCAACCACCAGCCTCGTCCCTCCGCCCGAGACGTACCGTGCCGAACCGGCCGCGGTGCGCGTGCGGGCGCGAGCGAGGCCGGTCATCAGCAGCCCGCGCGTCCGGCGGTACCGCGCGGGCCCCTCCCTGTGGTTCTCCCTCGCGGTTCACGCGGTCTTCCTCGTCCTCTGCGTCCTCCTCCTGCGGTTCGGCCCATCCACGGGTATATCGACGCCGCGCCCGCAGCCCGGGGAAACGGTTCAGTACTTTGAGCTGTCGTGGCCCACGCAGGGTTCGACCGCATCGGCGGGTGCTGCCGCACCGGCGGCGAGCGAGCGGGGCGCCGCGCCGAGCACCGAGCCTACGGCGCGGCAGCGGGCGCGGGAGCCGGCGGCCCGGCCTCAGGAGCTGAACTTCCCGCGGAGCGTTCCCTCCGGCATCTCACCCGCGCCCGCGGCGGGGGGAGGGGTGCCCGCGAACGCAGGCGAAACGGGCACGGGAGGCGCCGCGAGCGGACCGAGCGGTGCGTCTGGAGTGCTCCGCCCCGGCTTCAGCGATTCCCGCCTCTACGTCGACCCCGGCGCGATCACGGGGCCGGATCCGAAGCAGTCGAAGATCGAGCGCTACCGGCAGCACCTCAAGGATCGTATCGACGCGGTGAACGACAGCGCCTACGCGGCCACGCCGCACCCGAACACCGACTGGACGAAGAGGGACGGCAACGGCAACCGCTGGGGAATCGCGCCGGACGGCATTCACCTCGGCAAGGTGACCATTCCGCGCTATCTCATCCCGGTCCCCTCGACGGGCAGCCTCCAGAAGCAGGAAGAGCAGAGGACGGAGGAGAAGCAGCGCGAGGAGATCCAGCGTCAGGCGGAGGCGGGTGACATCCGGGACACGCAGAAGGAGCGGATCAAGGCGATCCGGGAGCGGAAGGACGCGGAGCGCGGGCGTGAGGGCGGCGGGGCGGCGGCCGATTCGGCCTCGTCCGGAAGTTGACCCTGGAACGCGACTTGCACCCGCTGGGCGGCGTCAGAGCAGGCCGGTGAGGAGGCAGGAGTGCCCGCGCGGCGGGCACTTTCGGCCGAACGGACTCGCCGCTCACCACCCACGTCCAACCGCCAGAGGGAAATCATGCGGGTATTTCGCGAGCCGGAAGAGGAGCCGGGCTTCGGCAAGGATGCGCTGGCCTTCGCGGTGGGCGCGCTGGGGGGGCTGGCCGTAGGGATGATCGTCTCGCGGAGGCCGATCCCGGAGCGAGCCGAGCGGCTGGGGAACGAGCTCCGCGACCGGGCGCGGACGGTCTCGCGACGCCTCCGCCCGGCGCGCCTGCGGCGCATGACCATCGAACAGGACGAGCTCACGCGAATGGAGGACGCGGTCCTCGACGCGTTCCTGGCCGACGACGTGCTGAGCGAGCGCGGAATCGACGTCGGGGGGATCAGCGCCGGCATCGTCGAGCTTTCCGGCTCCGTCCGCACGGAAGCGGAGGCGGAGCACGCCGTCGCCACGGCGAGCGCGGTGCCCGGCGTGAAGACCGTCGTCAACCGGATGGCGACGGAGGAGGCCGCGCGGCGGCCGCCTGCGACGCAGCGGCGCCTGGGTCGGGAGGAGGGCGGAGTGGACGCACTGCAACACACCGGTCCGCTGGGCAGCGGGATGGGCCGGCGGCGGCAGAGTCGCGCGACCGATCCGGACCGGCCGGACGACTCCCGTCGCATGACCGACGAGGCGCTCGACCACGCCGACCGGGAGCAGTGGCAGGAAGCGGGTTACGCGCACAGCAACTCCGTGGATTCCGCGCGCCCGACCGTTCAGGACCCGTACCGGGCCCACTTCCCGCAGGACGAGCTGGACAACCAGGACCCGCACGGGAAGCACGGGACCCACACGCTCGACGAGCCGCCGCAGGACCTCAACCCCTCGCGTCGCGTCGGGCAGGGCCTGAAGAGCGGGGAGCACCTCATCCTGGAGAACGCGGACGTGCCGCTGAAGCCGCACGGCGGCATGGAGACGGAGGGTGAGGACCTGGACGTGAGCGAGAGCAGCTGAGCGCATCCGCTCACGACGGAACGGGCGCGCGGGGGGACTCTCCCCCCGCGCGCCCGTTCCGTATCATCCCCGTTGCCAGCCGGCTCCTACCCTGCTGGCTGGCGTCTACTCCCGCTCCTCCACGAGCGCGCGCAGGCGGCCGAGCGCGGCGTCCCACTGGAGCGAGATCTCTTCCAGGTAGTCCTGCACGCGCGCGAGGCTGGCCGCCTCGAGCTCCCAGATGTGCTCCCGTCCCGAACGCCGGCCCCTCGCCAGTCCGGCTACCTCGAGTGCCCGAAGGTGCTTCGCCACCGCCTGCCGCGACACCGCCACGCCCCCCGCCAGCCGCGCGATGGACTGCGGCCCCCCGGCGCAGAGTCGGGCCACGATCGCGAGGCGCGTCTCGTCGCCCAGCGCCGCGAACACCGGCGCCGCCCGCGAGAGCTTCGACCCGACGGGCGCGCGCCCTCCCCCGGTACCACCTCCGTTCATACGGGCAGCCGCAAGTACTTCTCGATGAGCCTCGCCTGGTGCGCCCACCCCTCTTCGTTCCCCGCTAAGGCCGCGGCCCTGCGCTCGAGCGGGATGGAGTCGAACCCCGACTCCACGATCGTCAACATCGTTCCGCCGGAGACCTCCTCCAGCTCGAAGGTCACGAGCGTCGCCGGCTCCTTCGAGTAGTCGACGCCCGGCTCCGCCGGCCCCGGGTGCCAGCGGAAGGAGAACAGCCGCGTCGGCTCGATTCGCTCCACGAAGATCTCCATCGGCGTCCCCTCGAGCGGCCCCTGCATCTCCGCGACCTCCTCATCCACGCTCGTGGGGACGATCCGGCCGGCCAGCCGTTTCCCGGCGACGAACGGCCCATCGAACCGCACCCCGAACCAACAGCCGAACTCCTCCGCATCGCTCACGGCGCCCCACACCCGCCCGATCGGAGCGTGCAGCAGGACCCGCTTCTCGATTCGATCCGTCTCCGTCGCCATCGGGTCACCTCCGCGCGCTGAAGGAATGTGCAACCGTCCGATTGCGCATTGTACCGTGCGTGGCGGCGATACGCAACCCCGCGGTTGCAGGAGCGGCGGGTGCCATGCGGGGCGCAGGCGGGTTCGGCGGTGGTGCTTGAGCGGCGCTGGCGGTGCGCCTAGTTTGTGCAGCCGTGGCTGCGTGACGGTAGGCCTCTCCTCCAACCCGGACGATCTCTGATGGCCGATACAGCACTGAAGGACCAGGTCCGCGCCGACCTGAACGCGGCGCGCCGGGAGCGCGACAAGCTGCGCACCACCACGCTGACCACCTTCCTGGCGGAGATCCGCAACCGCGAGATCGAGCTGGGCCGCGAGCTGAAGGACGAAGACGTACAGGGCCTGCTCACGACGGCGATCAAGCGGCGGCGGGAGGCGGCCGATCAGATGCGCGCCGGGGGGCGCCCGGAGCTGGCGGAGAAGGAGGACCGGGAGGCGCTGCTGCTGCAGGCGTACCTTCCACCGCAGCTCGGGGAGACGGAGGTCCGGCAGCTCGTCCGGGCCGCCGTGGAGGGCGGAGCGAAGGACCTCGGCTCCGTGATGAAGGCGGTGATGCCGCAGGTGAAGGGACGCTTCGAGGGCAGAGAGCTCAACCGGATCGTCCGGGAGGAGCTGGGCGGCTAGGGAACAGGGAAACGGGGCCCGAGCATCGACGCAAGTGCTCGGGCCCCGCCGTGGTTGGCTGTTCCCTGTACCCTGGTCTACCGCCGGTCCCCGACCTGCTCGTCGATCGCCGCGAGGATGGGCTCGCGGGCGAGATGGCGCTCCTCGTAATCGTGCATGCGGAGCAGAGTCTCCTCGTCCAGGTTCGCGTCGTCGAGCCAGTCGAGTAGCGTATCGACGTCCATCCCGTCGTAGCCGAGGACAGGCTCCTCCGCCTCGTTCTCCTCCTCGACCCGTCCAGCGGCACCCAGGCCTGCCGGGGCGAGCCAGGTATCGTTCTCGAAGTCGCGGAAGGCGGCGGCGATCAGTGCCAGCGCCGCACCCGCGAAGGCCAGCTTCCAGAGTCTCATCGTCCGGTCGGTTGGGGTTGAGGGCCGCTCGCGTCGTGAGCAAGAGGCCTGCCACGAGTGGGCTCGGCACTACTCACCGCCGCCCACGTCCACGTAGAGGCGCTCGGCGAGCGCGCGGGAGAGGACCCGCGTCTCGCCGTCGACGCGCAGGGAGAGCGGCCCGTCGAACGGCGCGCGCTCCAGCACCTCCACGCGCACATCGGGATAGAGGCCGAGGGAGCCCAGGTAGCGGAGCTGGTCCGGCTCCTGGACGCGCACCTCGACGACGCGCGCCTCGCGACCCGCCTCCACCTCCGCGAGCGTCGGGTAGGTGACCTCTTCGAGCCTCCCCTCCGCCGTCGGGATGGCGCTGCCGTGCGGGTCGCGCTCGGGCTCGCCGAGGAGGCGGGCGAGGCGTTCGATCAATTCGTCGCTCGCCGCGTGCTCCAGCCGCTCCGCCTCGTCGTGCACGCGGTCCCACTCGTATCCGAGGACCTCGGTGAGGAAGAGCTCGAGCACGCGGTGCCGCCGGATGATGCGCAGGCTCGCCAGCTCGCCGGCCGGGGTGAGGCGCGCGCCGTAGTAGGGCTCGTGGCGCAGGAGCTTCTGCTCCGCGAGGCGCTTCACCATCGCCGTCACCGCCGCGGCGCTCAGGCCGAGGTGCTCCGCGATGCGCGAGGTGGAGACGGGCGACTCCGCCTGCTGCAGCATCCAGATGGCCTTGAGGTAGTCCTCGACGACGGGTGAGTACATGCGTGGCTCGGCCGGTGTGCGCGATTCGAACCCCGGTAGCGTGGCCGCTCGGGGGCGCGGCGTCAAGTAGAACCGCGGCACCGGCGGGGTGTACTCCACGCGTCGGATGCGCTACCGCGCCGGGCCCGCGCAGTCTCCTTCGCACGTCGATGAACTCGCACGCACTGGACGTTCTCGAATACCACGACGCGCTCGATCGCGTCGCGCGCCTGGCCGCCTCGGGCCTCGGCGCGGCCGCCGTGCGCGCGCTGCGCCCCTCCGCCGACGAGCGTTGGATCGCCGGCGAGCTTCGCACGGTCGCGGAGCTGATGGCGCTGCTGCAGCGCGACGAGCGCTGGGGTCTGCCTGCGATCCCCGACGTGCGGGAGGCGCTGAAGCGGCTGCGCGTCGAGGGCTCGGTGCTCGACGCGGCGGTGATGCGGGAGATCGCCGTCCTGGTGGCATCCAGCCGGTCGGTGCGCCGCTCGCTGGTGCCCCAGGCCGGCGCGATGCCGCGGCTCGCGGCGGAGGCGGACGGGCTGGCGGACCTGCCGCAACTGCTGGCGCAGATCGAGCGCGTCGTCGACGAGCAGGGCGACGTCCGCGACGACGCGTCGCCGGAGCTGGCGCGGCTGCGGCGCGAGATCGGCGGGGCGCGGGCGCGAATCGTCCAGCGGCTCTCCGCCTACGCCGCGTCCCTGCCGGCGCACTACCAGGTGCCCGATGCCTCGGTGACGCTGCGCGAGGGTCGCTACGTGATCCCGGTGCGGCGCGAGGGGCGGGGCGAGGTCGGAGGGATCGTCCACGACGAGTCGGGCACGGGGGCGACGCTCTTCGTGGAGCCGCCCGTCGCCATCGAGATGATGAACCGGCTGCGGGAGCTGGAGGCCGGGGAGGCGCGGGAGGTCCAGCGTATCCTGCGCGAGCTGACCGCGGTCGTGCGCCCGCACCAGGAGCCGCTCGTCCTCTCACTGGAGATCCTGGTGCGCATCGACGGCCTGCAGGCGCGTGCGCGCTACGCGGCGCGCACACAGGCGACTCCCCCGGAGGTGCTCCCGGCCGGGACGGAGGAGTACGAGGTCGTCCAGGGCCGCCACCCCATCCTCCTCGCCCGCGGTGATGCCGTCGTGCCCTTCGACCTGCGGATGGACCGCGGGGAGCGCACGCTCCTCATCTCGGGTCCCAACACCGGCGGCAAGACGGTGCTGTTGAAGGCGATCGGCCTGCTCTCCCTGCTCGCGCAGAGCGGCGTCGTCCCGCCCGTGGGACCGGGGACCAGGCTGCCCGTCTTCCGGGCGATCTTCGCCGACATCGGGGACGAGCAGTCGATCGAGGCCTCGCTCTCCACCTTCTCCGCGCACCTGAAGAACCTGCGAGAGACCCTCGCCGGGGCGGATTTCGAGTCGCTCGTACTGATCGACGAGATCGGCAGCGGAACCGACCCGGTGGAGGGCGGGGCGCTCGCGCGGGCGATCCTGCTGGAGCTGACGCGCCGCAGCGCCTTCACCGTGGCGACGACGCACCTGGGTCAGCTGAAGCTGCTCCCGACGGTCGATGCGCGCGTGGTCAACGCCTCGCTGCAGTTCGACGCCGAGCGGCTGGAGCCGACGTATCGGCTGGTGAAGGGGCTGCCGGGCCGCTCGTACGGGCTCGCGATCGCGCGGCGGCTGGGGATGCCCGCGCCGGTGCTCGCGGACGCGGAGGCCGTGCTGCCGCAGGGTGAGCGGGACGTGGCGAAGCTGCTCCTCGAGCTGGAGGCCGAGGAGAAGCGCGTGAGCGACCTGGACCTGCGGTTGACGGCGCGGCTCGCGGAGACGGAGCGGCTGCGCGAGCGGCTGGAGGCCCGCGAGCGCGAGATGGCGCGTCGCGAGAAGGACGCGGAGCGGCGGGCGCGCCAGCAGGCGCGCGACCTCCTGCTGCGCTCGCGCCAGGAGGTGGAGGCGGCGATCGCGCAGGTGCGCGGAGCGGCGGACGCCGAGGCGCTCGAGGGGGTCGCGCGCGCGGCGCGGCGGCGTGTCGAGGAGGCGGCGCAGCGCCAGCGGGAGCGGACGCCGAAGGAACCCTCCGAACGGGCCCCCGCGCGCCGCGCCGGGGTCGACCTCGAAGCCGGCGTCCGCGTGCGGATCGAATCGCTCGGCCGAACCGGCACGGTGCTCGAGCTGCGAGACGGCAGGGCGATGGTGGAGACCGGCGGCCTCAAGCTGCAGCTTCCCCGCACCGACCTCACCCCTCTCCCGGCCGGCGACCAGGGCGGCAAGGCGGAGAAGCCGCGCCCGCGAGCGGGAAGCTTCGTCGCCGTCGACACCGCCGCGAGCCACGAGATCGACCTGCGCGGCCTGCGCGTCGACGAGCTGGAGCTGCGGATGGGGCGCGCCATCGACTCGGCGATCATGGCGGGGCTGCCGAACCTCCGCATCATCCACGGCAAGGGCACGGGAGCGCTGCGCGCGCAGGCGCAGGAGCTCCTCCGCGCGGATCCCAGGATTCTCTCCTTCCGCCCCGGCGAGCGCTTCGAGGGCGGCACCGGCGTCACGGTGGCGGAGTTCGCATGAGCATCCCCGACGAGCTGATCGAGGAGGTCCGCCAGCGGGCGGACATCGTCGAGATCATCTCCGAGCACACGCGGCTCAAGCGCTCGGGCCGCACCTTCCGCGGTCCGTGCCCCCTGCACGGGGGAGAGGGACCGAACTTCTCCGTGGACCCGGGGAAGGGCTTCTACAAATGCTTCGTCTGCGGCGAGGGCGGCAGCGTTTTCACCTTCCTGCAGAAGCACCTGGGGATGAGCTTCCCCGAGGCGGTACGCGACGTGGCGGCGCGGGTGGGCATCGAGATCCCCGACCCGCGCGAGCGGCGCGACGACGCGCCCGACCCGAACGCTCCCTTCCACGAGGTGAACGCCTTCGCCGCCGACTGGTTCCGTCGCCAGCTCCGCGAGGACGCCGGGCGGGGAGCGCGGGAGTATCTCCAGCGGCGCGGAATCGGTGAGGCGGCGGTCGAGCGCTTCGGCCTGGGCTGGGCGCCGGAAGCGTGGAACGCGCTCGGCGACGCGGCGCGCAAGCACGGGATCACCAACGAGATGCTCCTCGCGCTCGGCCTGGCGAAGGAGCCGCAGAAGGGCGGTCGCGAGCCGTACGACACCTTCCGCGGGCGGCTGATCTTCCCGATCGAGGACGTGGGCGGCCGGGTGGTGGCGTTCGGGGGACGGGTGATCGGCGCGGTCGAGGAGCACGTGCCGAAGTACCTCAACTCGCCCGAGTCGCCCGTCTACCACAAGGGCAGGATGCTCTACGGGCTGGGCTGGAGCCGCGGTGCCATCCGCCGCGCGGAGTCGGCGCTCGTGGTCGAGGGCTACATGGACTACGTCTCGCTCGCCGCGCATGGCGTCGAGAACGTCGTCGCGCCGCTCGGTACCGCGCTGACGGCCGAGCAGGCGGATCTCATCGCCCGCTACGCGCCGCAGGCGATCCTGCTCTACGACAGCGACACCGCGGGGCTGAAGGCGACCTTCCGGAGCGGGGACGAGCTCCTGCGCGCCGGCGTCGAGGTCCTCGTCGCCACGCTCCCGGAGGGCGAGGACCCGGACTCGCTCGTGCGCGCCCGGGGCGCCGCCGCGCTCCAGCACTACCTCAAGGACGCGGTGGACGTGCTGGAGCGGAAGATCCAGATCCTGGAGCGACGCGACTACTTCGGCTCGCTGAAGGGCACGCGCCAGGCGATCGACGCTCTGCTGCCCACCGTTCGTGCCGCATCGGACGAGGTGGTGCGCGGCCTCTACGTCGCCCGGATCGCGGAGCGGACGGGCATCCCGCGCGAGACCCTGGAGCACGAGGTCGCCGAGGCGGCCGGCCGCGACACCCGCCCCACGGGCGCGGCGGACCGGCGGCAACGCTCCACCGGCCGGCGCGCGGAGGACTTCGCGCAGCGCGCGCCGAAGGCCGAGACGCGCCCCGAGCGCATCCTCCTCCTCCTTCTCCTGCGCGACGAGTCGCTGCTCGAGCGCGCCGCCATGGACCTCAGCCCCGAGCACTTCACCGTCCCGGAGTTCCGGACGATCTTCGAGGAGCTGCTCCACCTGCAGCGCGACCCGGAGGGCCGGTGGCTGGAGGCCTTTCCGCGCGAGCTGATCCCCCTCGTCGAGGACCTCCGCGGCGATCCGGAGGCGGAATCGCTCAACCCGGCCGAGGAGTTCTACCTGGAGAGCCTGCGCAGCATCCTTCTGCGCGCCTACGATGCACGGCTGGAGGAGCTGAAGCGGGAGTCCGCGATCGCTCCGCCGGAGCAGGCGATCCAGCTGCTGAGGGAGCAGCTGGAGATCCAACGGAAGATCGCCGAGCAGAACCTCACCGGGCGCCGAAAGTCGGGGAGCCTGCGGCCGTCCTCCTCCTGATGCCGGCCCGCGACCCACGAGACGGCTCCCGTGCGGCGGCGATGCCCGACCCCGGCCTGTGTGGCGCCTGCGACCACGCCCGCGTGATCGAGACGCGGACCGGGAGCCGCTTCCATCTCTGCCGGCTTTCGGCCGTCGATCCCTCCTTTCCGCGCTACCCGCGACTGCCGGTCCTGCGCTGCCGCGGCTATCTTCCGCCGGCGTGAAGAGTCCGCGCTCAACTTCCGCGCGCGTGCTGCCGACACTCAGGAGCCGAGAGAGAGCGCCCGGACCGGCCGGGCGCGTTCCGTCCACCCGCGCGTACGTGAGACCACCATGCGTCGACTTCGCCTGCTCGCACTCGTCCCGCTCCTTGCCGCCGTGGCAATCACGGGTGCCTGTGACCACAGCAGCAACTCGCTGGCGCCGGAGGCTCCCAGCCAGTGGAGTGGCTCGCTCTTCGGCGGGAGCGCATCCCAGTCGTACACGCTGCTGAACCAGCCGCTGCTGGGCGTCCTCGGTGATCTGAAGCTCTCGCAGCTCATCGGGGTGGACGGTGGGCAGATCTCGCTGCTGGGTGCGACGCTGATCGTTCCGCCCGGGGCCGTCGATTCTCCGACGCTCTTCACCCTGGCCGTGCTTCCGACGGGGCACGTGGAGGTGGATCTCAGCGCGACGGTCCAGACGCTGCTGGGGGGCCTGCTCGGTGGAAGTCAGCAGGAGACGTTCGCGCGGCCGGTGAGCCTGACACTCAGCTACGCTCGCGCGACGAACGTCACCGACCCGGCGAAGCTGACGGTCGTCTACGCGCCGGGTCTCCTGGGCTACAGCGACCTGGAGCCGATCCCGAGCACGGTGGACGTGGAGCACAAGACGGTCACGGCGCAGCTCCCGCACTTCTCGCGCTACCTGCTCGCGTCGCCGAACTGAGCCACCCGGACACAGTACTGCGGAGATGGCCGAACTTGCCAGCCGGGTTTCCGCCGCCCTCGAGGCGCGGTCCGCGGGGCGATGGGACGAGGCGCTGGCCGAATACGAGTCGGCGCTCCGTCTCGCCGCGCGCGACCGGAACGCGCCCGAAGCGGTGGACATCCTGCGGCGCATCGGCCTGGTTCATCGGGACCGTGGGCACCACGAGCTGGCGCTGGAGAGCTTCGAGGCGAGCCTGGCCGCGGCTGAGGCCCACGAGATGACCGACCGGATCGCCGCGGCGCTGATCTGCGTCGCGGGGATCGATCAGATGTGCGGGCGCGTGGACGCCGCGGAGGCGGTCTACCAGCGGGTTCGGAAGCTCACGCTGGCCCTCGGGGACGTTCGCCTGGGGGCGATGGTCAATCAGAACCTGGGCGTGCTCGCCAACGTGCGGGGTGACGTGGCGGGCGCGCTCGGCTATTACGAGTCGGCGGTGCGGCAGTACGAGGAGCTGGGAGACGAGCAGGCGGTCGCGCTGGTACTCAACAACGTGGGAATGGCGCGGGTGGACCTGGGTCAGTGGGCGGAGGCGGATCGGTGCTTCGCCCGGGCCTTCGCGCTGGCGGAGCGGGCGGGCGACGTGATGACGCTCGGCAGTATCGAGGTGAACCGTGCGGAATGCCAGCTCAAGCAGGGCGATCTCGCGCGGGCGCGGGATTGCTGCGATCGGGCCGCCGCGGTCTTCCGACGCCTCGGCTCCGACGCGGGCGTAGCGGAGGCCTCGAAGTTCTCGGGCGCGCTCTACCGGGAGACGGGAGCGCTGGACCGGGCCGATCGCGAGCTGCGCACGGCGCACGAGCTGGCGCGTCGCGCGCACGACCGGCTCCTGGAGGCGGAGATCCTCAGCGAGTGGGCGCTGGTCCACCTGGACCGGGATCGCAGCGCCGATGCGCTGCGCAGCCTCAATCAGGCGCACGGGATCTTCTCGGAACTGCACGCGAGTCTGGACCTGCTCGACCTGGACCGGCGCCTGGACCAGCTGGAGGGCAGCTACCTTCGAGTCGTGCGGAACTGGGCCGAGTCGATCGAAGCGAAGGACGGCTACACCGCGGGCCACTGCGAGCGGGTGGCGAACTACGCCTGCATGCTCGCCGAGGCGGTGGGCTTCGCGGGCCGCGACCTCGTCTGGTTCCGGATGGGCGGATACCTGCACGACGTGGGCAAGATCGCGGTTCCCCCGGAGGTGCTCAACAAGCCCGGTAAGCTCACGCCCGAGGAATGGAAGCTGATGCAGAGCCACACGACCGAGGGCGACGCGATCGTGAGCGAGCTGAAGTTCCCCTGGGACATCCGCCCCATCGTGCGCAGCCACCACGAGCGCTGGGACGGAAGCGGCTACCCGGACGGGCTGAAGGGGGAGGAGATTCCGCTCACGGCGCGCATCCTCTCCGTGGCCGACATCTACGACGCACTCACGACCACGCGCAGCTACCGGGCGGCGCTCTCGCAGAACGAGGCGCTCGCGACCATGGAGGGCGATGTGGGTCGGATCCTGGACCCGAGGCTCTTCCACATCTTCCAGTACCTGCTCGAGCAGGAGGACGTGCGGGTCGTGGCGGCGCCGATGCTCAATCGGCTGGAGGTGGCGTAGCGGGCCGTTCAGTGGTAGTCGTGCGAGCTCACGATCGAGCCGGCGTCTTCGAGGCGGAGCGGATAGAAACGCTCCGCCTTCACGTTGACCACCCCATCCTCCACCCCCAGCCGCCCCGCCACCGCCAGCAGGCCGCTCCCGTCGATGATGTCGCGCTCCGTGGCGTGGAGCTTCGGATTCACGATCACGTCCAGCCGTCCCGTCTCGTCCTCCAGCCCCACGAAGACGAAGCCCTTGGCCGTCTGCGGCCGCTGGCGGACGATCACCACGCCCGCGGCGCGCACCCGCTCTCCCGCGCGCCGGCCCGGCGCCTTCAGCTCGCCCACGGTCTCCACGCCGCGCTCCGCCAGCCACTCGCGCAGGTGGCGCATGGGGTGGCCGTGGAGAGTGAAGCCGGTGGCGCGGTGGTCCGCGAGCGTGCCCTCCACCGCGCTCATGGTGGGAAGTCGCACGGGGGCGGGGGCGGGCGGGGCGAGCGGACCGCCCGTGCGCTGCAGGCGAAGCTCCCCCAGTACCGCCCAGAGCGCCTCGCGACGCTCCGGAACCCAGCTCCCGAAGGCCCCCGCCGCCACGAGCGCGCGAAGCTCCGTTTCCCCCAACCCCGCCCTGGAGAGCCGCGCCACCGCTTCCGCCAGCGAGTGGAAGCGCCCACCCTCCCGCGCGCGCCGCAGCCGCTCTCTCGCCCGCGTACTCAGCCCGCGGACGTAGCGGAGCCCCATCCGGACGGCGGGGGACAGC
>DASSTO010000062.1:0-30815 GCA_035707865.1 Longimicrobiaceae bacterium
GAGCCCTCGCTGCGCGACGCCCTCGCGCTCATGGAGAGCGACGAGGTCGTCGTCGTGCCGCTCTTCCTCGCCGAGGGCTACTTCACCCGCGAGGTCGTCCCCCGCGAGCTGGGGCTCGACCGGCCTCCCGCCGGGATGCGCGTGCGCTACTGCCCGCCCGTCGGCGTCCACCCCCGGATGGCCGAGCTCATCCTCCGCCGCGCCGTCGAGACGTGCGGCCTCTCCCCGGCCGAACAGCGGGACGCGGCGCTGATCGTCATCGGTCACGGCACCGACCGCAACGCCACCTCGGGCGATACGGTCTATCGACTCACGGAGCGCCTGCGCGAGGAGAGCGGCTTCGGCGCGGTCGAGTGCGGCTTCCTCGACGAGGATCCCCGGATCGAGGACGTCCTGGCCGGCGTGCCGCACCGACGGGTCGTGATGGTCCCCTTCTTCGTTGCCGAAGGTTGGCACTCGCGCACCACCATCCCGCGCGATCTCGGGCTGGACGGCGGACTGAACCGCCGCGACGGCCGCCAGATCTGGTACACGCCGGCGGTGGGCACGCTGCCCGAGCTCGCGGAGGTGGTGATGGAGCTGGCGCGCGAAGCGGGCTCGGGTGGGGTGGCTGGCGCTCCGGGCGCCGGGCCGAGCACACCGGAGCGCGCCCGGGCGGCCTTCCTCGCATGGGTGGAGGGCGCGGGAGAGGCGGGCCGCGCCTTCCTGCAGACGTGCATCCGGCCGACGGGTGCGGCGCGCTACGAGCTGCGCCACGTCGCCGACGTCGGCCAGCCGCGCGACGCGCTCGCGATCATCGACGGGCCGGACGCGGCGCAGGAGGTGGGTCGCTTCGACGACGCGGGCCGCTATCGGCCGCTGCGCACCACGGCGGATCTCAGGCGGCGCTGGGTGCTGGCGGACCTGGGGCCCGACGAGCTGTGCACGGCGCTCGATCGTCTCTACCCCGCCGCGGTGCTCCGCTGGTACGAACGACGCTCGGGGACGCTCCGCGTGGTGCCATTCTCGGAGACCGCCGCGCGGCAGACGGGAATGTACGCCCGGGTCGGAGAGCTGACGGGGGAAGCGCTCGCCGCGGTGGTGCGCGACTGCTGCGGGCCATGTCTCCGCGCGCCGGTGTGGGCGGGGCGGCGTGGGGAGGCGGACGGAGTCCCGTGTGGCGAGGCCTGCTCCGTCCTCCTCTCTCGCGCCCGTGAGGCGCTCGCGGAGGAGGGACGCACGACCGCTGACCCCTGATGGGCGGCCGCCGTTCGCCCCCGACCGCCCGTGGGCTCCTGCGCCGGGAGCGGCCGTGCGCTTGCCCGCGAAGCCGCCCATCCTCCATCTTGGACCAGCCCGGCCGCGCGAAGCACCGTCGGGCGACGCTCCGGGTCCGGGAACAGCAGCGAGCACGAGAGGCGCGATGAGGCTCAACCACGTCGATCTGCAGGTGTCGGACGTCGACCGCGCCCGCGAGTTCTTCGAGCGTCACTTCGGCCTCCGCTGCGTCTTTCAACGGCGCGACGAGCTGGCCATGCTGGAGGACGAGGCGGGGCTCTCGCTGGGTGTCAGCAATCTGTTCCACTCCCCGGCACCGGTGTACCCGCCCGACTTCCACGTCGGCTTCATCCTCGAGACGGAGGCACAGGTGAGAGAGCAGTATCAGCGGCTCGCGCGGGCGGGGGTGCAGATGAAGGCGGATCTCACGGTCGGCGGGCCGAACCTCTACTTCGTGTGCATCGGCCCCGACGCGATCCCCGTGGAGGTCCGCGCTCCGCGAGACGCGGCGTAGCCGAGCGCTTTCGCCCCCCCGACGCCTCTCCGCCAGCAGAGGAGGAAGTCTTGCCAGGTCCCAGTCCGGACGAGAAGCACCCGATGGAGGGCTTTCCGCAGGTGTGCTTCATCAAGAACACCGTGAGCAACCCGAACATCGTCATCGGCGACTACACCTACTACGACGATCCGGAGGATTCCGAGAACTTCGAGCGCAACGTGCTCTACCATTACCCGTTCATCGGGGACAAGCTGGTGATCGGAAAATTCTGCGCGATCGCGCGGGGCGCCAGGTTCGTCATGAACGGCGCCAATCACAAGCTCTCGGGCATCTCGACCTATCCGTTCCAGATCTTCGGTAATGGCTGGGAGAAGGTCATGCCGGCGCCCGGCGACCTGCCCTTCAAGGGCGACACCGTGGTCGGCAACGACGTGTGGATCGGCTACGAGGCGCTGATCATGCCGGGCGTCACGATCGGAAACGGCGCCATCGTGGCCTCGCGCTCGGTCGTGGTATCCGACGTTCCCGCGTACACCGTCGTCGGCGGCAATCCCGCCCGGCCGATCAAGCAACGCTTCGAGCCCGACGTCGTCGCTTCTCTGGAGTCGCTGGCGTGGTGGGACTGGCCGGTGGAAGAGATCACGGAGCACCTGGCGTCGATCGTGTCGGGAGACGTGGAGGCTCTCCGTCGCGTGGCCGACGAGTAGGTCTGCACGCGCGCCGACCGGCGCTACCGTGCGTGCTGGGCGACCCGTCATTTCCGGATCTCCACCCATGCTTCCAACGCCGGCGACGCCATTGCTCGGGAGGGGCGGCGAGCTCGCCGCCCTCCGCGAGCGGCTGCCGCGGCCCGACGTGCGCCTGCTGACCCTCACGGGCGCGCCCGGTGTCGGCAAGACCCGGCTCGCGACCGAGCTCGCCGGAGAGCTGGTCGATCGCTTCCGCGACGGTGTCTTCTTCGTCTCCCTCGCCCCGGTCGACTCGGCCGAGCACGCACCGACCGCCATCCTGGAGGCGCTGGATCTGCAGCCCGATCGGAACCGGCCGGCCGCGGCGGTGCTGAGCGAGTTCCTGCGGGCGCGTGACTGCCTCCTGCTGCTCGACAACCTCGAACACATCCCGGGCGTCGGCCTGCTCGTGGCGAGGCTTCTCGCGGGCGCGCCGGGTCTCACCGTGCTCGCCACGAGCCGCGTCCCGCTGCACGTCTCCGCCGAGCACGAGTTCGAGGTTCGGCCGCTCGGTGTGCCGGGCCCAGCGACGGCGGAGCACGCCGGGGAGCCGGTCGCCAGCCCCTCGGCCGCGCTGTTCATCGCTCGCGTCCGGGCCACGGTGCCCGATTTCGAGCTCACCGCCGGGAACGCGGCGGCCGTCGCCGAGCTCTGCCGCCGGCTGGAGGGCATTCCGCTCGCAATCGAGCTGGCTGCCGCTCGCACCAAGTACCTCGGCGTGCACGGGCTGCTGGAGCGGCTCGGCGACCGCCTCGGCGCCCTGCGCGGCGGCGCCCGCGACCTCCCGGCCCGTCAGCGCACCCTGGAGGCGGCCATCGCGTGGAGCTACGATCTCCTGTCCGTCCAGGAGCGGCGGCTCTTCGCCTCTCTCTCCGTCTTCGTGGGCGGCTGGGGACTGGACGCCGCGGAAGCGGTGTGGACCGGGGGGGCGGCCGCGGACCCGACGGAAGCGCTGGAGTCGCTGGTCGATCACTGTCTCGTCCAGGGTCCCGCCGCGCCGGTCGGGGCGCCGCGGTTCCGGATGCTGGAGATGCTGCGGGACTTCGCGCGTGCGCGGCTGGAGGAGGAAGGCCCCCTCCGTGCCCGCGAGGCCGCACGGCGCCACGCGCTCTACTGCCTCGACCTGGCCCGGCGGATGGGGCCTGCGCTTCGCGGCCCCCGGGCCGAGGCGGCGCTCGCGCGGCTCGACGTGGACCGCGACAACCTGCGTGCGGCCATCTCCTGGAGCCTCGATGTGGGTGATGCGGAGGTGGCGCTCGGCTTCTGCGCGTCGCTGCCGGATTACTGGCGGATGCGCGGGCTCCTCGCCGACGGCCGTGCCTGGATCGACCGGGCGCTCCGGCTCCCCGGCGGGCCGGACGGCGACCGCGCGAGGAGCCTCGCCGGCGCCGGAGCGCTCGCGCGGCTGCAGGGCGAGCTGTCGCTTGCCCGGGAATGGCTGGGCGAGGCGGCGCGGCTGGCGGGAGAGCTGGACCAGCAGCGCACGCGCGCGGAGGCGCTCACGGAGCTCGGCCTCGCATCGGCGCTCCTGGGAGACGTGGATGCGGCGGAGGCGCAGCTCTCCGACGCGTGGCGGCTCTGGCGGAAGGACGGCGATGCGTGGGGTAGGCTCCAGGCGCTCCACGCGCGCTCCCGGCTCGCCCTTGCGCGGGCCGACCCGGAGCGCGCCCGTTCGTTGCGGATGGAAGCGATGGAGCTCGCGCGCGCCACCGGATACGTCGAGTGGGAGGCCCGCGCACTCGTGGGGCTCGGGGAGATCGCCCGGCAGCAGGGCGACTACCGGAGTGCACGCCCCCACCTCGAACGGGCCCTGACGCTGTACGGCGAGATCCGGAACCCGGTCCACACCGCCTACGGGCTCCGCAAGCTGGCGCACGTCGCTCTCCACCTCGGCGATCTGCCGACGGCGCGGGAGGCGCTGCTGGAGAGCTTGCGGACCTTTCGACGCATCGGCCAGCGCGGCGGCGTCGCAGCGTGCGCCCTCGGGCTCGGCTGCGTCCGCAGCGCCGAGGGAGACGACGCCCGCGCCGTGCGTCTCCTCGCCGCCGCGGACCTCGTGCTCGCGGACCGCGCGGAGGTCCTGCAGCCGGCGGATGCGGCGGACCGGGACGAGGCGCTGGCGCGAAGCCGCGCCCGTCTCGGCGCCGTATCCTTCGCGGAAGCCCTGGACCAGGGGCGTCTCACGCCGCTCGACGAGCTCCTGGCCATTCTCGAATCGAGCGATCTCCCCGCTCCTGCGACCGTCCGGACGACTTCCGTCCCCCACTCTGAAGAGCCGTTGCCTCACGGCTCCCTCACCGCCCGCGAGATGGACGTGCTTCGCCTCCTGCCTCAGGGGCTGAGTTACGCGGAGATGGGGAAGAAGCTCTTCATCAGTCCCCGTACCGTCGATGCCCACCTCCGGGCCATCTACGCGAAGTTGAACGTCCGCTCGCGCCACGAGGCCGCGGGGTACGCGCAGCGGCACGACCTCGCCCCGCCCGGACCTCCCTAGGGAATCGCCGGCCCGCACGTGGAGAGATCGGGAGACAGGATCGGGTGCGTCCCCGAGGCGCGTAGCCGTCCCACGCACCATCGTTCTCTCCGGCGACACGTCCGTCGCCACACGAACACCGATCCACGGAGGAACGTATGCTTCAGGAGTCGATGGCCGTCGCTGGTCCCGCCATCCTGCACGCGGGCGAGGGACACGTGGTGGGGGCCTACGGCAGCCAGATCCTCTTCAAGATCACCGGGGAGGACTCGGCGGGGCAGCTGACGGTGGGGCTCGCGATGGTGCCGCCGGGGGTGGGGCCGCCACCGCACCGCGAGGCGGCGGACGAGCTCTTCATCATCGTCGAGGGGCGCTACGAGGTGATGACCGAGGGCCGCTGGACGGAGGTCGGGCCGGGTGCCGTCGTCTACCACCCCCGGGGCTGCGTCCATGCCTTCCGGAACGCCGGCGATTCCATCGCGCGGCACTGGGTGCTCAACCTCGCGGGCGACTTCGCCCGCTTCTTCGAGGAGAGCGCCGAGGTCTTCGCCGCGCCCGGGGCGCCGGACCGGGCACGGCTCGCGGAGATCGCCCGCGCCTACGGATCCGAGATCGTGTAGATAGCTGCGCGTGGACGACCGGCCCCGCCCCGAAGCAGGGGGCGGGGCCGTTTGTCGCGGCGCCCGGAGTCGCGCCGTGCAGCCGTGGCAGCACGGCGGGCCCTCACATCCGGTTCAGGAGCGATTCCGGGGTGAAGCGCGCCAGCGTCCCGGAGAGCGTCGAGAAGGAGCCCGTGACCAGCAGGATCCCCACCAGGACGAGGAGCACCCCGCTCGCGCGGCTCACCCAGGGCAGCAGCCGCCGGAAGCGCTGGAAGAAGCCGAGGAAGCGCTCCAGCAGCAGAGTGGCGAGGAGGAAGGGGATGGCCAGGCCGGCCGAGTAGACGGCGAGCAGCCCCATTCCCTCGGCGAGCGACCCGCGCGTGGCGGCGAGGGTGAGGATGCCGCCGAGCACCGGCCCGATGCACGGCGTCCACCCCGCTCCGAAGGCCACGCCCACCAGCACCGTCCCGAGATAGCCGACCGGCTTGTCGGAGAGATGGACGCGCCACTCGCGCCCCGCTCCAGGCAGCCGGAGCGCGCCGAGGAGATAGAGCCCGAACAGGATGAGCAGTACACCGCCCACCTGGCCGACCACGCCGCCGTAGACCCGCAGCAGCGCCCCGATGAAGGTCGCCGACGCGCCGAGCGCGAGGAAGACGAGCGTGAAGCCGAGCACGAAGAGCAGCCCGTGCACGAGCACCGTCCGGCGGCCGCGGGTGGCGCCTTCGGTCGTCAGCTCGTCCAGGCTCATCCCGGTGATGAAGGTGGCGTAGCTCGGGATGAGCGGCAGGACGCACGGCGAGAGGAAGGAGAAGAGCCCGGCGAGGAAGGCGACCGTGAGGCCCAGCGTCTGCGCCTCCATCAGCTCTGTCCCGCCAGGACCCGGTCCACCGCGCCGCGCACCGCCGGGGAGTCCGGGTCGATCCTGCCGATCCACTGCTGGCGCAGCACGCCGTCGGGCCCGATCAGGAACGTCGCCGGCACGCCCGGCGCCCGGAAGAGCCGGATCACGGACTCGTCGCGATCACGCAGGATCGTGAAGGTGATCCCGTTCTCCCTGACGAAGTCCTGGACGGCGGCGTCGTCACTCGCCGCGTCGACGCTCACTCCGACGACGCGGAGGCCGCGGGGCGCGTAGTCCTTCGAGAGCTGCTCCAGCGCCGGCATCTCCTCGCGGCACGGAGGGCACCACGTCGCCCAGACGTTCAGCAGGACCGGCTCGCCCTTCAGGTCGCCGAGGCGGACGGAGTCGCCCGCCAGGTTCGCGGCGGCGTACGCGGGTACGCGCGCGCCCACCTCCGGCGCCTCGCTCCGGGGCTTCCCGGCGCAGCCCGCGAGCACGCCCGCGGTGAGCAGCAGCGCGCCCGCTCCGATCCCTCTCCGAATTCGCTTCACCGAGCTCCTCCCAGCTTGCGGAGCCGCACCGCCTCGCCGTCCAGCCAGGCGACGGTCCCCTGCGTTCCCTCGGCCGACACCGCGGGCGAGTGCCCCGGCGCCGGATCGCCCACTTCCGTGAGCTGTGTACCCTCGATCCGCCCGAAGTGCACCACCTTCTGCGCCTGCCGCCGATCGTCCCACGCGATCCAGACGTGATCGTCGGACGCGGCGAGCTTCACCTGCGCCGGCGGCACCCATCCGCCCGCCTCGAGGGCGGTGGGGGATCCGAAGTGCTTTCCGCCGTCGTCCGACTCGGCGAAGTAGAGGCCCTCCGCGCCCGGTTTCCCGGTGTACCACGCCGCGTAGACGCGGCCCTTCCCGTCCACGGCGACCGACGGGCCCGCGTGCGGGCAGCCGGCGAAGACCCAGCCGTCGTGGTGCACCTCGACCGGCGCGGAGACGCTCCGGCCGCCGTCGCTGGACCGGGCGACGACGACGTCGCGCACGTTTCCCGGATAGATCTTTCGCCAGGAGATGAAGAGCGTCCCGTCCGGGCCCATCGCGAGGGCGGCGCGGCAGCACGGACAGACGTCGCGGTCGACCACCACGCTCGGGGTGAAGCTCCGCGCCCCGGGCCGCCACGTCGCAAGCCGGATCTCGGAGCCCGGGATCCCCGCATCGCTCTCGCCCATGCCCGGCATGCCACCCGACCCGCCCACGGGGTGCGTGGCCCCGGTCCGCGACGCTCGCGCCTCGGCCGGCTGCGCCGCGGCCGGCCGGGCGTTGCCCGCCGCCTCCGCCGCGGCGCGAGCCCTGTCGCGCACCCGCCCGTCGAGCCAGGCGACGTACACCGTTCCGTCGGGTCCCACCACCACGTCGTGGAAAGTGTGCGAGGACGGCGGCCCGCCCGCGTCGTCGTTCACGGTGAGGGTCGGGCCGAAGGTGCGGCCTGCGTCGGCGGAGGCCGCGAAGCGAAGGTTGCTCGCGTCGTACGTCCGCCCCGCGACGGGCGTGCTCTTCTGCCAGACGACGTACACCGCGCCCCGCGGCCCCACCGCCACCTGCGGCGGCGCCTGGTCGTGGGTCGATGCATCCCCCGGGGTCGCGTTCACCCGGACGGGCGTGCCGACGGGCGCTCCGTCGGGCCCCGTGCGCGCGAGGTAGACGTTGGAGACGCCGTTCGTCTCCGCCACCCACGTGACGTACGCGCCCGGCGCCTGCCCGGCCTGCGCGACGGTCGGATTGCCCTCGGCCGAGTCCGTAACGGTGACGGGCGCACTCAGGGTCGCCCCCTCGCTCGCCGCGCAGCCCGCGGAGAGTGCGAGCCCGGTGAAGACCGGGAGCCAGCGTGCCAGACGTGCCGTCGATCTCTTCCTCGTCATCTCCACCCTCCTATCGCTGCCAGCGGTACTGGACGGCCACGTCGAACGAGCGCGGCGCGCCCGGGGCGAGCTCCTCGCCGCGGGCCTGGGTGTACTGGGCCGTCTCGGCGTAGCGCGCGTCCAGCACGTTCAACACGCGGCCGACCACCTCCACCTTCGAGCCCAGCGGGACGTTCGCGTGGAGGTTGAAGAGATCGTAGCCGCCGTAGCGGTGCGTGTTCCCGGCGTCCATCCAGTAGCTCCCCACCCGGTTCCACTCCAGCGCCACGCGGCCGCCCCGGAGGAACGACGGCGTGTAGCCGAGGCGAGCGTCGAGCGTCACGTTGGGCGCGGCCTCCTCCTCGTTGCCGGCGTAGTCGACTCCCGCCGCGGGGCTCCAGTGCTCGTACGTGTGCTTCGCGTACGAGTAGCTCACGTCGGTACGGAGGGCGCCGCTCCACGCCATGCCGAGGCCGAGCTCGATCCCCCGGTGAAGCGTCTCTCCCGCGTTCTGCGTCTCGCGCTGCCCGTCGGGTCGGATGTAGGTGACGATATCGTTCGCGACCGTCATGTGGTACGCGGCCAGCGTGTAGCTGAGCCGGTCGAGCGCCTGCCCGCGCAGCCCCGCCTCGTAGCTGTCCGCGGTCACGGGCGTCAGGTCCACCGTGTTCAGGGCGGGGCCCTGGCGGAAGAGCTGGCTCTCGCTCGGCGTCCGGAAGCCCTGGTCGTAGTTCGCGTAGACGTTCAGGGCGTCCCCGAACTCGTACGCCGCGCCGAGCTTCGGGCTCAGGTGCCGGTACGAGACGTCCGTGTCCGCGGGCCGGCGCCAGCGACCGGTCTGCAGCGGCTCGAGCTTGTCGTCATAGGCGAAGCCCATCCGATCGTAACGCAGGCCCGCGCTCAGGTGCAGGCGGTCCGTCGGGCTCGCCTCGGCCTGTACGTACGGCGAGACCGAGTGGAAGGTCACGTCGTAGTCGTAGATCAGATCGCTCGTGGCGTACGCGGTGAACACCTGCCCGTCCTTCGTCGGTACGATCCGGTTCTCCCGGTGGCCGCCCGGACTGTAATCGACGTCCACTCCGGCGATCACGCGTGCGCGGAGCGGGTCGAGATCCCGCCGGACCTTCGCCAGCACCCCGGCGGAGCTGTTCCCCGTCGTGTAGACCGTCGGGTCGTAGGTGAGCGACCAGTTGGGAAGGATCTCCATCTCGTTCCAGCGGACGTACGGCGTGACGCTGAACAGCGATGCGCCGGCGTGCTTCTCGATGGCGCTGGAGAGTCGCACCGTCCGCACGTCGCGGTACGAGATCGGCGTGTAATTGAGCGCCGGGTCGTCCAGGTAGTCCTCTCGCAGGAGCGCGGAGGCCCCCGCCGTCTGCTGGTCTATGCGCGCGGCGGAGAGCACGGTGCGCATGGACGTGCCGCCCGCGAGCTCCCGGTCCCAGCGGAGGGTCGCGCTCTGGCGAGAGTAGCCCGTCCCCTCGCGCCAGCCGCCGGTGCGGGTGAGATCGACGTCGGTCCGGAGGCCGTCCCGGCCCCAGGTGTCGCTCCCGGAGAGGAGGAGTCGCGCGTACCCGAAGTCCCCGCCCTCGGCGTACGCCGACGCGGTCGGCGACTCCGTGGGCCCTCGCGTCTCGACGTCGATCACGCCGCCGATCGCGTCGCTTCCGTACAGCGCGCTCGCGGGGCCCTTGAGCACCTCGATGCGCGCTGCCTGCGGGAGGTCGACCTCGTAGAGCGCGTTGTGGTTGAAGAAGCCCGTCGAACGGATGGGGACGCCGTTCTCCAGGTAGAGGTAGACCGGATCGGTCGTCATCGGCATCCGGATCGACATCATGTGCCCCTCGCCGCTGGTGACGTTCACCCGCACTCCGGGGATCTGGCTCATCACTTCCGCCGGATGCGTCGGCCGCGTCGCCTGGAGCTCCTTCCCCGAGATGGCGCCGACCGCGGCCGCGGTCTCGTTCAGCCGCTGCGCCTCTCGCGTCACGCTCACCACCAGCCCCGCGAGCTGCACCGGCTGCTCGGGCAGCGCCAGGTCGACGCGAACCTCTCCGCCGGCCGGGACGACGACGCTCCTCTCCACCGGCGCGTAGCCGAGGCGCTCGGCGCGCACGGTGGTCGTCCCCGCCGGCACGCCGCGGATGCGGAAGGTGCCGTCCGCCCCGGTCTGGACCACCCGATCCAGCGCCGGCAGGAGCACCTGCGCATCCGCGATCGGCGTGGCGCCTGCCGCGGTCACCGTGCCGGCGATGCTCGCCGGGCCCTGTGCGACAGCGGGGACGGCCGCGAGGACCGCCGCCAGCCATGCGACCGCCGCGACAGGGTGCGTCACGCGCCCCGTCGTCATCCATCTCTTCGTCATGAGGTCTCCTCGACTGTACGCGACCGCTCGCCGGGCGCCCGGAGGAGCCCGGCAGGAGAGCAGAACGGATCAGCCGAGGTGCGGAGGGGCGTGCGGGAAGGGGATGAGGAAAGGAATGCGACGAGGGAGCCACGCCTGCCCGAGGGACGGACCCTCGGTCCAGCTCTCCACGCTCGCCGCCTGCGCGACCGTGACTCCCGAGGGCAGCGCGATGCTGCTCCCGCCGGCCTGGCAGGTGCCCAGGCAGACGCACCGGTTGCCCGACGGCGCATCCGATCTAGAACGACCACCGGGATCGGATGCTCCGTGCGTCATCCCGGCCATGCCGCGCATCCCATGCATCGCGTGCATGTCGTGCGTCGGCATGCCGCCGTCCATCGCCCGGTGCATGCAGCACGGACGCAGCCCGAAGCCCTCCTGCGTCGCTCCCGTCACGAGGACGAAGAGCGCCCAGAGGAGGTGATACAGCCGGCGAGTGCGGCTGAAACCCCGGTGCGAGCGGCGGAACGGCATGATGCGCAATCTACCCGTGATGCCCGGTGGGGGTAGGGGGAAGTGCCGGCAGTGCGTGTGGGAATCTTCCCCACGTGGACTCCCTGCCGGGTCGCCACACCAACCCGCCTCGCCACGCCTCCGGTTCCCGGAGCGCTTCTTGCAGCCGTACCCCTCTCCACGCATTGCCGGTGTAACCTCGCCCGGAGTACCGAGTTGGCTACGATCACCACCACCCTCGCGGACGTCGTCCGAGACGCGGCGCGGCCGCTCACGGGGCACCAGGAGGACTACGACGACCTGATGGAGCTGATCGGCGACGCGCGCGTCGTGCTGATCGGCGAGGCGAGCCACGGGACGCATGAGTTCTTCCACGAGCGCGCCCGCATCACCCGCCGCCTGATCGAGGAGAAGGGGTTCAGCGTCGTGGCGGTAGAGGGCGACTGGCCCGACTGCTACCGCGTGAACCGCTTCGTCCGCGGGCACGGCCCGGACGCCAGCGCGGACGCGGCGCTCTCGGACTTCCAGCGCTTCCCCGCCTGGATGTGGCGGAACGTGGACGTCCTCACCTTCGTCGACTGGCTGCGGGGCTACAACGACTCGCTCGCCGAGGGCCGACCACGGGTGGGCTTCTACGGCCTCGACCTCTACAGCCTCTACGCCTCGATGCACGCGGTAGTCGACTATCTGGAGCGAGTCGACCCCGAGGCGGCGAGACGTGCACGGTACCGCTACGCCTGCTTCGACCACTTCGGCGAGGATGCGCAGGCCTACGGTTTCGCCGCGGAGGTCGGCGCGACGAGGTCGTGCGAGGACGAGGCCGTCCAGCAGTTGCAGGAGCTCCGGCTGCGCGCCGGGGAGTACGCCTTCCGCGACGGGGGCGTCCCGGAGGACGAGCACTTCTACGCAGAGCAGAACGCGCGGCTGGTGAAGAACGCGGAGGAGTACTACCGCAGCATGTTCCGCCGGCGGGATGCCTCGTGGAACCTTCGTGACGCGCACATGGCGGAGACGCTCGGCGCGCTCGTGGACCACTTCGACGGTGAGCGCGGCGGCGAGAGGACCCGCGTCGTCGTGTGGGAGCACAACTCGCACGTCGGAGACGCGCGGGCGACGGAGATGGGCGACCAGGGCGAGTGGACCGTGGGCCAGCTCGCACGAGAGCGCTTCGGCGGCGACGCGGTGCTCGTCGGCTTCAGCACCTTCTCCGGCACCGTGACCGCCGCGGACGACTGGGACGCGCCCGCGCGTCGCAAGCAGGTGCGGCCCGGCCTCGCGGGGAGTTACGAGACGCTCTTCCACGGCGCGGAGCTCCCCAATTTCCTCCTGCCCATTCGCGCGGAGGAGGAGCTCGCGGACGCACTGCGCGCCGCCCGGCTGGAGCGGGCGATCGGCGTGATCTACCGGCCGGAGACCGAGCGGCTGAGCCACTACTTCAACGCGAGTCTCTCCGAGCAGTTCGACGCGGTGATCCACATCGACGAGACCACCGCGGTGGTGCCGCTCGAGCCCACCCGAGAGTGGCACGCAGGCGAAGGACGCGCGCCCGACACCTTCCCGAGCGGGATCTGACGCCGGGGCGCATTACCCGAAACGGAGGCAGGACGATGGCGAACTCGAACGACGACCGGAACGTGAAACGGACGCAGACCACTCGACAGGAGAACGACCCGGGCGAGCCGGGCGGCGGCGCGGGCCGCCGCGACGAGGTGGGAGGCTCGGGCGTCTACCCGGCGTCGGCGGGCAGCGCGCCGAGCGATTCCCAGATCAGGACCCAGAACACGTGGGGGCAGGGAGATCGCGGCGCGGCTGGCTACGAGGACTCGGGCAGCTCCGAGCTGCACTTCTCGAAGGAGCAGATCGAGGCCGCCGAGCGCGGGGAGACGGGCCGGACCTCTCCGACCTCGCGGCCGGCGCCGCAGACGAAACGCTCGGGGGAACAAGACAACCGGTGACGATCCGAGCCGGCCACGCCCGCCCGGGGGCCGGCCGCCGGGCGGGCGGTCGGGCACGGAGCGCCAACCAGGAAGGACGGGAGTGACGATGAACCGCGACAGCGAGATGATGCGAGGGATGCTACTCGGGGCCGGGCTGATGTACTTCCTCGATCCCGACAAGGGGAGACGCCGTCGCGCGGTGGTGCGCGACCGGTTCTTCCACCTCTCGCGCGAAGCCGGCGACGGCCTCGACGCCGCCGGGCGCGACCTGAGGAACCGTACGTGGGGCGCCGCGGCCGAGACGCGCGCGCGCTTCCGCCGCGGGCCGGTGCCGGACGGCGTGCTGGAGGCTCGCGTACGCTCGGCGCTCGGTCGGCTGGTGTCGCATCCGGGCGCCATCACGGTCACGGCGCGCGACGGTGAGGTCACGCTGAGCGGCGACGTCCTGGTGCGGGAGCACGATCGGCTCCGCCGCGGGGTCGCGGCGGTCCACGGCGTGCGCGAGGTCGTGAACGACCTTAGCGTCCACGACGAGCCCGGCGACGTGGCGAGCCTGCAGGGCGGCGTCACCCGCCGACGCGGCGGCGCGATGCAGCAGCGCTGGCCCCCGGGCACGCGGCTGCTCGCCGGGGTGGCGGGAACCGGCCTCGCGCTCCGCGGCCTCCGCGGCGACGGGGCACTCGACTCGCTCGCCGGGCTGGTCGGCTTCGGCCTCGTCGTCCGCGCGCTGACCGACCTCGACGCCCGCCGGCTCACCGGCGTGAGCGCGGGCCGGCGCGCCGTCGACGTGCAGAAGATGATCACCATCGACGCGCCTGTCGACGAGGTCTTCGCCTTCTGGAGCGACTTCGAGAACTTTCCACGCTTCATGTCGCACCTCCGGGAGGTCCGCGACCTCGGCGATGACCGGTCGCACTGGGTGGCGACCGGGCCCGGCGGCGTGGCGCTCTCGTGGGACGCCGTCGTCACCGAGCGGCGCGACGACGAGCTCATCCGCTGGCGGAGCATCGACGGCTCGCCCGTGGAGAACGCGGGGACCGTTCGCTTCCAGGACGAGGGCGGCGGCCGCACCCGGGTCGACGTCCACCTCGTCTACAACCCGCCCGCCGGCGCCCTCGGCCACGCGGTCGCCTCGCTCTTCGGGTCGAATCCGAGGCAGATGATGAACGACGACCTGCTGCGCCTGAAGTCGCTCCTCGAGGACGGCAAGACCACCGCGCACCACCAGTCGGTGGAACGCGGCGAGCTCGCGGAGAACGCCGGTGCCGCGCCGGCGCGGTAGGAAGGCTGCGCCCGGCGTACGAGAGAGCGCCGCCCCTTCTCGTGCCGGGAGGGGCGGCGCTCTCTTCAGGAGAGTGGCAGGATTACTGGTACTGGATGTATAGCGGTTGCGGCCGCAGCTTCAGCACCTCCGCGGGCTGCATCAGCGCGTCGCCCTTCTTGGTGTCGTTGTGGTAGAAGAGCTTGAAGCCGGTGAACTCCACCGGGTGGCGCACGATGTAGTCGCGGTAGCTGTCGCGCTTGAGCCACGGTGCGCCCCATCCGTCCATGTTCATCACCAGCTGTACTTCCGGGTGCAGGACGATGTCCTTGGTGTCGCCGAGCACCATGTTGCGCGTGAAGCGGTGGATGACCACGACCTTGGGCGGTAGATGATTCTCCCGCACGATCCGCGCGACCTGGTCGGTGATCCAGTTGATGTCGGAGACCTTGATGCTACCGATCTTCGTCCCCGGCACCGCGCCGCCGCTGTAGACCATCATGAACTCCGGGTCCACCGCGAGGTGCACGTCCGGCTGCTTCAGGAAGTGCTCGAACTTCGGCAGCATCTGCTCGATCGTCGAGTGCCCCGTCTGGATGTCGATGAAGAAGACTCCGTTGATGTCCTTCGCCCACTGGTGGACGTTGTCGACCGCGGAATCCCACATGATGCTCCGGTAGTTCCCGGTCGAGCCGGGTGCTCCCTGCGCGACGGAGACGATCAGCTGGAGCGCCGGCACCACCGGATGGTCCGGGTCGGCCTCGTTCCACTTCGCCACCTGGTCCTTCAGCTTCTGGAGCATCTCGGCTTTGGGATACTCGCCCAGGACCCCCATCTTCGTGGAGTGCGTATTGCCGTAGTACGCCACGATGCGATGCGCCGGGAGCAGCGCGCCCGGGAGCGGGGCAGGGTACTTCACCGGCCAGCCCATCTCACGCGCGAATGCCGGATCCTCGCCGTGCCGGTAGTCGACCTTGACGCTGTCCGCCCTGGCGATGCTGTCCGCCTTGGCGGAGTCCGGCGCGGAGGAGAGCGCGTCACCGACGAGGCGCGTGGCCGTGTCCGCCGGGGCGATGGCGGGAGCCTGGGGCGCGGTGCTGCCGCCCTGCTCGGCGCCGCTCTCCACTGCCTGCGGCGAGGTCTGCGCGTCGAGCTTGTGGACGCGATCATCGGCGCAACCGGCGAGCGAGAGCGAACCGACGGTCAGGAGGAGCGCCACCACGACGGCCGGGCGCGCGCGATCGGGCCGCATCTGTGCGGGTAAATACTTCACAGACAACTCCTTACGTGGGGTGAGCAGGGTCCGTCCGGAGGATACACCCCACGGTGCGATGGGGTCCGCTCGGGGCTGGCGGGCACGAATCATACCGACGTCCGGCGCGGCTGTAAATGGGCCCGCCCGGCCGTTGCCGCGGGGGAAAATCACGATCAGGAGGGAAGAGCGATGAAGGCGATTCGAGTGGCCGAGACGGGCGGTCCCGGGGTGATGCGGGTGGAGGAGGTGCCCGACCCGCGGCCCGGTCCGGGCGAGCTCCTCCTCCGCGTGCACGCCGCGGGCGTGAACCCGGTGGACGCCTACAAGCGGTCGGGTCGGTACGGCACGCTGCCGGAGCTTCCCTACACGCCAGGTTCGGACGCGGCCGGGGTAGTGGCGGCCGCAGGCGAGGGAGTGACGCGGTTCCGCGCCGGGGACCGCGTCTACACCGATCACCGTGCCACCGGGGCGTACGCCGAGTATCTCGTCTGTGCGAGCGACCACGCGCACCCGCTCCCCGGGTCGGCCAGCTTCGCGGAGGGTGCCGCGCTGGGCGTCCCCTACGCGACGGCCTACCGGGCGCTCTTCCTGCGCGGCGGAGCGCGCGCCGCCGAGAGCGTGCTCGTGCACGGCGCGACCGGCGGGGTGGGAACCGCGGCCGTCCAGCTCGCGCGCGCGACCGGGCTCGTCGTCGTCGGCACCGGCGGCAGCGAAGAGGGGCGGCAGGAGGTCCTGCGCCAGGGCGCGCAGCACGTTCTCGACCACCACGAGCCCGGCTACCTGGACCGGCTGATGGAGCTGACGGACGGCCGCGGCGTCGACCTCATCCTCGAGATGCTCGCGAACGTGAACCTGGGGCGCGACCTCGGCGTCCTGGCGAAGCGCGGTCGCGTGGTCGTCGTCGGCAGCCGCGGCGCGGTGGAGATCGACGCGCGCAATCTCATGGGCCGCGACGCGGACGTCCGCGGGATCACCCTCTTCAATGACACACCCGAGGAGATCCGCGAGACCCACGCCGCCCTCTTCGCCGGCCTGGAGAACGGCACGGTGCGGCCGGTCATCGCCGAGGAGTTCCCCCTCGCCGAGGCGCCCCGCGCCCACGAGGCCGTCATGGGCGGCGAGCACAAGGGGAAGGTGGTGCTGACGATGTAGGGCGGGGAGTTACGAGTTACGAAGTACGAGTTACGAGTTGAGCTACAGGCCAACCGTCAACTCGTAACCCCTTCTCTATACCCATTCGAGCACCTCCGCGAAGCGCTGCCCCTCCAGGACGCCGCGGAGCGGGTGGCGGCCGAGCCGGGCGCGGGTGAGGGCGGGGCTGGAGAGACCGCAGAGGAAGCGGGCGCGCTGGCGGCGGGCGCCGAGCGCCGCCGGGTGCGCGCGGGCCAGCTCTTCCAGCGCCGGGCGCGCCACGATCGCGTCGATGGGGGGCGCCTCGGGCAGCGGCGGGAGAACCGCTGGCGTGCCGGTCTCGCACCACGAGCAGTGGCCGCACGGCTCCTCGCGCTCGTCGCCGAAATAGCGCAGGAGGAAGTTCGTCTGGCAGCCGTCGTGGGTGATGAGCGAGAGCATGTGTCCGACGCGCTCGACCTCCTGCGCCTCCTTCTGCTCGAAGCGGCCGGCGAGCTCCTCGACGACCGTTTCGCCGTCCACGCTCTCCGTCAGGCGCGTGAATCGCTGCCGCGGGTCGGCCGGCTGAAGCTCCACCCAGCCCTGCTCCTCCAGATAGTCGAGCGCGGCGACGATCCGCTCGCGCGGCTCTCCGAGCTTCTCTGCCGCCGCCTCGGGGTCGAGCGTGTACCACGTCCTGCCGAATGTCGCGGCCTTGAACACCCCCGAGAGGAACCGCGCGCGCTCCTCGCCGAAGCGGTCGCAGATCTCCGGCACCGGGAGGAGCGGCTTCACGCGGTAGCCTGCGTAGAAGGGCGTGCCCTGGCGGAGGACGCCGAGCAGCTCCAGATAGGTCAGCGCGGTGCGCAGGACGAGCGGCCGGATGTCGTGCGTGTTCCCGAGCGTGTAGAGGCTCACGTCGAACTCGCGCTCGCCGCCCAGGAGTTCCGCGACGAGGCTCCGCAGGGACTCGCGCGTGGGCGTGTCGCCGTACGCGAAGTTCTCGAGCGCGGCCACGTCGTCCTGCGCGCCGAGGACCTCGACGATCGACGGCAGGCCGTCGCGCCCGGCGCGGCCGATCTCCTGCGAGTAGCTCTCCAGCCCCTTCGGCAGGTTGTAGTGGTAGACATAGCGCACGTCGGCCTTGTCGATCCCCATCCCGAAGGCGATCGTCGCCACGACCACGGCCCGATCCGAGTCCCGCCACCACTCCTGAACCTGCGTGCGCGCTTCATCGCCCATCCCCGCGTGGTACGCCCGCGCCGGTACGCCGGCCGCGGCGAGCGTCTCCGCCACGCGCTCGGCCGTCGCCTGGAGGGTGACGTAGACGATCGAGGAGCCGGGCGGGCGCGAGCGGATCCGCTCCCGCAGCGTCGCGTCCCGCTCGCGCGCGGCCGTCGGCGAGGCGAGCAGGCGGAGGTTCGGGCGGTGGAATCCCGTCACGACCGCCGCGTCGGGAGGGATGCCGAAGCTGCGGCAGATGTCGCCCACGACCGTCGGCGTCGCCGTCGCGGTGAGCGCGAGCACGCGCTCGACGCCCAGGGCGCGCGCCGTTTCGGCGAGCTTCAGGTAGTCCGGGCGGAAGTTGTGCCCCCATGCGGAGATGCAGTGGGCCTCGTCGACGGCGAAGAGCGAGATCCGGGTACGGCCGAGCTGCTCCAGGAAGCGCTCGTTGTTGAAACGCTCCGGCGCGACGTAGAGCAGCTTCAGCTCGCCCGTGCGCAGCCCGTGGGAGACCCCGCGCACCTCCTCGGCCGTCAGCGAGCTGTCCAGCCGGGCGGCCGCGATGCCACGGGAGCGGAGGAAGTCGATCTGGTCCTTCATCAGCGCGATCAGCGGCGAGATCACCACCGTCACACCCTCGTAGCCGAGCGCGGGGAGCTGGTAGCAGAGCGACTTCCCGCCACCCGTCGGGAAGACCGCCAGTGCGGCGCCCTTCTCGTCGAGCGCGCGGATCACCTCGCGCTGGCCCGGCCGGAAGCCGGGCAGGGCGAATCTCTCGTGCAGGATCGTCTCCGGATCCACTCGTCGTCTCCTCGTTCAGGCAGGGTTCGTGCGCGGCCACCGTCGTCCTGGTTACACCTCGGGGGCAGCGCCGAGCCGCGGCTGCCCGTTCACCCCCGCCCGGAGGAAGATATGCCGTCCCTCGCATCGATGCAGTGCGCGGCGTGCCAGCGTGGCGCGCCCACGGTCACGGACGAGGAGAAGCGCGAACTCCTGCCGCAGGTGCCGGACTGGCGGATCGCCGTCGAGGACGGCGAGGAGCGGCTCGTGCGCGAATTCTCCTTCCCCGACTTCCGCTCCGCGCTCGCCTTCACGAACCTCGTCGGCGAGGCGGCGGAGGAGGCCGGGCACCATCCGGCGCTGCTCACGGAGTGGGGCCGCGTCACGGTCAGCTGGTGGACGCACAAGATCGGAGGGCTTCACCGGAACGACTTCGTGATGGCGGCGCGCACCGACGAGCTCTATCCGAAGAGCTGAGCTGCGCGGCCGGATCTTGCGTGCTCGGCGCGGCGGGGTAGCTTCACCGCCATGAAACGATCCCGCATCGCGCCCCTCGCGCTCGCCGCCGCGCTCGTCCTGGCGGGCGGCCCGGTCCCCGCGCCCGCGCAGCAGGGCCGCTACGACGGCGCCGCCGCCCTCGGCTTCGACCTCCGGGGCCTCGCCAGCACCAAGCGTGTCCTGATGATCGGCGCGCACCCGGACGACGAGACCACGCAGGTGCTCAGCACCCTCGCACTCGGCCGGGGCGCCGAGGTGGCGTATCTCTCGCTCACCCGCGGGGAGGGCGGGCAGAACGGCATCGGCCTCGAGCTGGGCGAGGGCCTGGGCCTGCTGCGCACCGAGGAGCTCCTCGCGGCGCGCGGCGTGGACGGCGCGCACCAGTTCTTCAGTCGCGCCTACGACTTCGGCTTCTCCAAGACGTCGGCCGAGTCCTTCCGCCACTGGCCGAGGGACACGGTCCTCGCGGACGTGGTGGCCACGATCCGCTCCTTCCGGCCGGACGTCGTGATCGCGGTCTTCACCGGCACGCCGGCCGATGGGCACGGGCAGCACCAGGTCTCCGGGATCCTCGCGCGCGAGGCCTTCGACGCCGCGGGCGATCCGGCGCGTTTCCCGGCGCAGGTCGCCGCGGGGCTTCGTCCGTTCACCCCGCGAAAGCTCTACCAGGCCTACTGGCGCTCGGCCCCGGACGCACAGGTGCAGCTCTCCACCGGCGCGTACGATCCGCTCATCGGCCTCTCCTATTACCAGGTGGCGATGGAGAGCCGGAGCCAGCACCGGTCGCAGGACATGGGGCGGATCCTCACCCCGGGCCCTCAGACGAGCGCGCTCGGGCTGCTCAAGGTGCACGGTGCGCCCATCGCCGCGCCGGGTCTCTTCGCGGGCGTCGACACCACGCTCGCCGCGCGGCTCTCGTCGTCCGGAGTGAAGAACGCTCGCGCGGCGGCGCTCCTGCTCGACTTCCAGCGCACCGCGACGAGCGCCGCGTCGGAGTTCGACCCGCTCTCGCCCGCCGGGCTCGTTCCCGATCTCGTCTCCGCGCTCCGTGCGCTCGGCCGCGCCGACTCCGCGCTCGCGGGCGACACGGTCGCCGACCTGCGCTTCTACCTCCAGAACCGCCGCGAGCGGGCGGAGGACGCCCTCATGCGCGCCTCGGGCCTGGTCCTCGACGCCGTCTCCGACGACGAGACGGTGACGCCCGGCGAGTCGTTCACGCTCACGCTGAGTCTCTGGAACGGCGGCAGTGAAGCCGTCACGCCCCAGCGGCTGGAGCCGCGGCTCCCGGACGGCTGGTCGGCCGAGCCGCTCGACCCGCTGCCCGCCAGCCTCGCGCCCGACGAGATGATCACCCGGAGGTTCCGGGTGCGGGTCCCCGCACCCGCCGATCTCACCCGGCCCTACTTCCTGTTACGGCCCCGCGACGGCGATCTCTATCGCTGGCCGGCCGGGGTCCGGGTAGGCGTGCCGTTCGAGCCGGCGCAGGTGCGGGCGGCGTCGCGCGTCGTGATCGACGGCGTACCCGTCGATGCGTCGCGCGACGCGGACTTCCGCACCGTCGACAAGTGGCGGGGCGAGATCCGGCGTCCGGTACGCGTCGTGCCCGCCGTCTCGGTGCTGCTCGACCCCCAGCTGGCCGTCGTGCCGATCGGAACCTCGGCCGCGGGCCAGCCGCTCCGGTTCGCGGTGCATCTGCGCTCCGACGCGCCGACGGGCGTCAGCGGCACGCTGCGGCTTCGGCTGCCGCGCGGCTGGAGCGCCCAGCCGGACTCGCTGCCCATCCGCTTCACCCGCCCCGGCGAGGAGCGCGTCGCCGAGTTCACGCTGCGACCGCCGCCTTCGCTCACGGCCGGGGAGGACAGCGTCGGCGCGGTCTTCGTCACCGCCGACGGGCGCCGCTTCGATCAGGGCTATACGCTCGTCGACTACCCGCACATCCAGCCGCGGGCCCTCTACCGCCCGGCCGAGTCACGGCTGCGCGCCTTCGAGGTCCACGTCGCGCCGGGGCTGCGGGTCGGCTACGTCGCCGGCGCGGGCGACGACACGGAAGAGGCACTGCGCCAGATGGGTGTGCAGGTCGAGGCCCTCTCCGCCACCGACCTGGCGGAGGGCGACCTCTCGCGCTTCGAGGCGATCGTCACCGGCATCCGCGCCTATGAGGTCCGCCCCGACCTCGTCGCCCACAACGACCGGCTGCTGGGCTACGTCCGCAACGGTGGCACGCTCGTGGTGGAGTACAACAAGTACGAGTATACCCGGCCGGGCATCGCGCCGTACCCGGTCACCATGGCGCGGCCGCACGACCGCGTCACCGACGAGAACGCGGCGGTCACGCTCCTCCATCCCGAGAACCCGCTCCTCTCGTGGCCGAACCGGATCGGCCCCGCGGATTTCCAGGGCTGGATCCAGGACCGCGGCCTCTACTTCCTCCACACCTGGGACGAGCACTTCACTCCGCTCCTGGAGATGGCGGATCCGGGCGAGGCGCCGCTGCGCGGGGGGCTGCTCGTGGCGAAGTACGGGAAGGGCAACTACGTCTACACGGGCCTCGCGCTCTTCCGGCAGCTCCCCGCGGGCGTGCCCGGCGCGTACCGGATCCTCGCGAACCTCGTCTCGCTCGGGGCGGCGAAATGAGAAGGCCAAGGGCCAAGGGCCAGGTGCCAAGTGCCCGTGGGCCCGGGCATCGGCGCGATGCCCGGGCTCCCGGTCCGCGAAGGCGGACTTCGTGCTGCTCTCGCAGCGACTTCGGTCGCCGGGGGAGGGGCTGGGGCATCCGTCTTCCGCTCCTGCTCGCCGCCATCGCTTTCACCGCCTGCGCGGGCGGTGACGGCCGCACCCCGCTCGTGGTCTACTCCACGCACGGGCCGGAGATGCTCACGGCGATGGAACAGCGCTTCGAGGCGGCGAACCCCGGTGTGGACGTGCAGTGGGTGGACATGGGCTCGCAGGAGGTCCTCGACCGTATCCGCTCGGAGCGCGCGAACCCCCAGGCCGACGTCTGGTTCGGCGCGCCCGGTCCGCTCTTCGAGCGCGCAGCGCAGCAGGGGCTCCTCGACGCCTACTCGCCCGCCTGGGCCACGGCGGTGAGCGGAGAGAGCGACCCGCAGGGCCGCTACCACGGCATCTACTACACGCCCGAGGTGATCGCCTACAACAGCGCGGCCGTCGACTCGGCGAGTGCGCCGCGCGACTGGTCGGATCTCCTGGATCCCCGCTGGAAGGGGAAGGTGATCATCCGCGACCCGATCGCCAGCGGCACGATGCGCACGATCTTCGGGATGATCATCGAGCGCTCGCTGAAGCAGACGGGCGACACCGCGCAGGGCTTCGCCTGGTTGCGCCGGCTCGACGGCCAGACGCGCGAGTACGTGCTGAACCCGACGATGCTCTACCAGAAGCTCGCGCGCCGCGAGGGGCTGGTGACCGTCTGGGACATGCCGGACATCGAGCTGCTGCGATCGCGGAGCGAGTATCCCGTGGCCTACCGGTTCCCGACGAGCGGCACTCCGATGGTCGTCGACGGCATCGCGTTGGTGCGGGGCGCGCCACACCCGGATCTCGCGAAGAAGTTCATCGACTTCGTCGGCGGCGCGGCCGCGCTCTCGCTCGCGGCGCGCGAGTTCTACCGCCTGCCGGTGCGCTCCGACTTCCCCGCCGACTCGCTCCCGCCGGTGCTCCGGCGCGCGCGCCGGGAGATCCGGCCCGAGCCGATGGACTGGCAGCTCCTGCAGGAGCGTGGCGCGGAGTGGATGCGCTACTGGGACGAGCACGTGCGCGGCCAGGGCTGATGCTGCGGCTCGATTCTCTCTCCAAGCGCTTCGACGATACCAGGGCCGTCTCCGACCTCTCCCTCGAAGTCCGCGAGGGGGAGCTCCTCAGCCTCCTCGGTCCGAGCGGGTGCGGGAAGACGACGACGCTCCGGATGATCGCCGGCTTCGAGACGCCGACGAGCGGCCGGGTTCTCCTCGCGGGCCGCGACGTCACCGCGCTCCCGCCGCAGCGGCGCGGCGTCGGGATGGTCTTTCAGAGCTACGCGCTCTTCCCTCATCTCGACGTCTTCGAGAACGTGGCGTTCGGCCTGCGCGCCCGCGGCGCGCCGGCGCGCGAGGTCGCGGGCCGGGTGGCGGCGGCGCTGGAACGGGTCGATCTGGCGGGCTACGAGAAGCGCTCCGTCCAGGCGCTCTCCGGCGGCCAGCAGCAGCGCGTCGCACTCGCCCGCGCGCTCGCGCCCGAGCCGCCCCTCCTCGTGCTCGACGAGCCGCTCTCGAACCTCGACGCGGCGCTGCGCGAGCGCACCCGCGCCCAGCTGCGCGCCCTGCTGCGCGAGGTGGGGATCACGGCCGTCTTCGTCACGCACGACCAGGAAGAGGCCTTCGACCTCTCCGACCGGATCGCGGTGCTCGACCACGGCAGGCTGCAGCAGCTCGGCACCCCGGAGGAGCTCTACCACGAGCCGGCCAACGCCTTCGTCGCCTCGTTCGTGGGGCACGCGAACTTCCTGCCGGGCCGCCTGTCGAACGGCCCGGGGGGAGGGGATGAGGCGGAGGTGGCGGAGGGGGTCCGCTGGCCGGTGCGCCTCACGACGGGCATCGCGCCGGGGCCGGTGCGGCTGATGGTCCGCCCGGAGGATCTGCGGCTCGGCCCGCCGGAGGAGCGCGGTGACGGGCTGGGCGCGCGCGTGGTGGACAGACGTTTCGCCGGCGCCTCGTCACACTACCGGCTTCGTACCGGGCAGGGGTGGGAGCTGGTCGTGGCCACGCCCGGCGCCGCGCCGCACGTGGAGGGTGAGGTCGTGGTCCGGCTCGCCGATGGTGCCGTCGTGCACGCATTCCCCGAGGCGCCGTGAAGCTCCGGGTCCCGCGCGGGGTGTGGTGGACGGCGGCGCCGATCATCCTCGTGCTCTTCTGGCTCGTCGTCTACCCGAACGCCTTCCTCCTGCGCGAGTCGCTCGCGGGGGAGCGGGGGTGGACCCTGGGGCACTACGCCCGCTTCCTCGGCAGCGCGTCCGAGCGGGAGGCGCTCTGGAACAGCGTCTGGCTGAGCGCCGCGAGCGTGCTGGGGGCCGCGCTCGTCGGCGTGCCGCTCGCCTTCCTCTTCACGCGCTTCGACTTCCCCGGCCGCCGGCTCCTGGGCGGCCTCGCCGCGCTCCCCGTGCTCCTGCCGCCGCTCGTCGGGGTCATCGCCTTCGACTTCCTCTACGGCGAGGCCGGCTTCCTGGCGCGCGGCATCCAGGCTCTCTTCGGGCTCGACTCGCCCCCGTGGCGCTTCACCGGGGCGTGGGCGATCCTGGTCGTCCACGCCTACACGATGTACGTGTACTTCTTCATGTTCGCGAGCGCGGGGCTCGCCCGGCTGGACCCGGCGTACGCGGAGGCCGGCGCGGCGCTCGGCGCCTCGCGTGCGAGAGTCCTGCGCCGGGTCACGCTGCCGCTCCTCGGCCCCGCCCTCGTCGGCGCGGCCCTGCTGGTCTTCATGACCGCGATGGGGTCGTTCAGCGCCCCGTACATCTTCGGAGGCGGCTTCCGGGTCCTCACCACGCAGATCTACGCGAGCAAGCTGAACGGCGACCTCGCGATGGCGGCCGTCGAGACGGCGGTCCTCGCGGCCGTGTCGCTGCTCTTCCTGGCGCTCCTGCAACGCTACGAGTCGGCGCGCACGTACACCGGCGCTTCGAAGGGCACCACCGCCGCTCCGCCCCGGCCGCTGCGCAGCCGCGGCCGCCGCATCGCGCTCTCCGCCCTCGCCTGGGTGCTCGTCGGCTTCCTGCTCCTGCCGCACGCCACGGTCCTCCTCGTCTCGCTCGTCCCCGAGGGGACGTGGACCACGCAGCTCTTTCCGCCCGTCTACTCGCTCGCGAACTACCGGAGCCTCTTCTCCGACCCCAGCGTGGCCGAGCCGCTCCTGAACTCGCTCCAGATGGCGACGCTCGCGACGGCGGCGAACCTCGTCCTCGCCGTCGCGGCGGCGAGGCTCCTCGCCCGCCGGTCGTTCCGCGGCCGCGGCCTTCTCGGCGCCCTCGTCGTACTTCCCTGGGCGCTGCCCGGAACGGTCCTCGCCATCGCCCTCGCGAGCACCTTCAGCGTGCACCAGCCGCTCGCCGGGCGCTTCGTCCTCGTCGGCACCTTCGCGATCCTGCCCCTCGCGTACTTCATCCGCAACGTACCCCTGGTGACGCGGGCGGCGCTCTCCAGCTTCCGGCAGCTCGATCCGACACTCGAAGAGGCAGCCTCCGTGCTCGGCGCCTCGCGCTTCACGGCGCTGCGCAGGGTGGTCATCCCCCTCGTCCTGCCGGGGCTGGCCGCGGGCGCGCTCCTCGGCTTCGTCACGGCGCTCGGCGAGTTCGTCGCGTCCATCCTGCTGTACACGCCGCGCGACCGGCCGATCTCGATCGCGATCCTCTCCGAGCTTCGCGCTTTCGACTTCGGCGGGGCGGCGGTGTACGGAGTGCTCCTGATCGCCGCGATGGCGCTCGTCCTCCTCGTCGGTTACCGCGCCGTGAGCGACGGGTCGCCCCGCCTGTGACGAGCCGGTATCCGGCGGCGTGGAACCTGCACGAGCGACCGTTGTAAGTGACGGTACGGCAAGGGGAACGCGAGCGGCGCCGGGTGGGCGCCGGGGAAGGAGGGAGTCCAATGAGTGTCGAGCTTCTCAGCGCCGGTGTCGTGCTGGCCCTGGTCCTCGGCCTGCGGGCGATCACGCTGTACGTGCAGCATCTCCCGGAGGCGCCGCTCTGCCCGTGCTGTCGCGCCGTCACGCGCGAGATCGCCTGCGACGTCATCTGGCTGCGGCTGCTCCCGACGTTCACGGCCACCTCGTACTCGGAGTGCGGCCGTTGCGGCTGGAGCGGTCGCATGCGCTGGCGGTGGGCCGCGGATTCGCCGCGCCACGGCGGCTGAGACATGCCGCCCGGGTGGCGCGGCTGCCGCTTCCGAGAGAGTCCGTTCGCCGCACCACCCCATGAACCAGAGCATGCAGCAGTCGCCCCTCCACCCCGATCCAGAGCATTCGCCCGGCGGCGGCCGCGGCCTCACCTCGCAGCCGCCGGCGCCCCGCCGCGTGCTGGGGTGGATGTACACGTGGCGCGTCTTCCTCGCAGCCGGTCTCCTCCTGCTCGTCCCCTGGAGCACGACCCCCATCCGCGCGCGGCTCATCGCCGGTGCGGTCGTCTTTCTCCTCGCGCTGCTCACCCTCACCTCCTATCACCGCACGCACCGGCGCGATCAGCCGGTCGATCGGCAGATGGTGTGGGTGCAGCTGATCGCCGACGCGTGCTTCCTCACCCTCGCGGTGCTCCTCACCGGCGGCGACGGCAGCATCTTCGCGCCGCTCTACATCCTGGTGATCGGCGCGGCGGCGCTGCTCCTGCCCGCCGTCGAGGGCGTCGCCGCCGGCTCGGTCTGCATCGCCCTCTACGCCGCGAGCGTCGCGGCGACCGGCGGCACCATCACGAGCCCGCTGCTCCTGCAGCTCGTCCTCTTCGGGATCGTCATCCTGGTGACGAGCTACCTCGCCGAGCGGCTGCGCGTGGCGGGCGCGGCGCTCGGGGAGGTGGAGACGGAGCTGCTCCAGCTGCGGCTGGACACCGGCGACATCCTGCACACCGTCAACAGCGGCGTGATCACGGTCGACGGCGCGGGGTGTCTCGGCTACCTCAACCCCGCTGCCGAGGAGCTGCTCGGGATCTCGGCCCGCGAGTGGACCGGCCGTCCGGTCCTGGAGCGGCTGGACGAGATCGCGCCGGGCCTCGGCGAGGTGATCTCCCGCTCGGCCCGGGAGCGGATCGCGATCCGGCGCTCGGAGACCCGGCCGGCGCACGGCGGAACGGCGATCCTCGGCGTCAGCACGACGCTCGTGGACCGGACGTCGGGAGAGACGCCGGCCGTCACGGCCATCTTCCAGGACATCACCGAGAAGATGCGCGTGGAGGCGCTGCGTCGCCGGGCGGAGCGCCTCGAAGCGGTGGCCGAGCTCAGCGCCTCGCTCGCCCACGAGATCAAGAACCCGCTCGCTTCCATCCGGAGCGCGGTCGAGCAGGTCGCGGGCGGCGGGGTGGACGAGGAGGACGCGGCGACGCTCCGCGCGCTCGTGGTGCGTGAGTCCGACCGGCTGAGCCGGCTCCTCGGTGAGTTCATCGACTTCGCCCGCGTGAAGGTGACCGCCCCGCAGCCGGTGGACGTGCTGTCGCTGGTCCGGCAGGTCGTCACGCTGGTGCGCGCCCACCCGGACGCCGGCGATCGTTCCGTGCAGCTGGAGCTCCCGTCGAAGGACGGCCCGCTCTGCATCCGCGGGGCGGAGGACCTCCTCCATCGCGCGGTCCTGAACCTCGTGCTCAACGCCGTGCAGTGGGCGGGCGAGGGTGGGCTCGTCACCGTCAGCGTCGACGAGGTCTTCTCGGACCTCCTCTCTCCCGCGCTCGGCGCCTTCGGCCTCGTGCGCCTGACGGTGACGGACAGCGGCCCCGGCGTGCCGCCGGAGATCGCAGAGCAGATCTTCGATCCGTTCTTCACCCGCCGCCCGGGCGGCACCGGTCTCGGCCTGGCTCTCGTGCAGCGCGCCGTCGAGGCGCACGGTGGCGCCATCTTCGTGGACAACGCGGCGCCCGGCAGCGGCCTCGGCGCCACCTTCACGCTCTACCTGCCGTCGCTGCCCGAAGAGGCCGTGGCGGAGGTCGCCGAACCCCTTCAGTCCAGCATGCCGTGAGCGCCACGCCCAGAGCCCTCATCGTCGACGACGAGACGTCCATCCTCGACACCCTGCGCATCCTCCTGAAGCGAGAGGGGATGGAGGTTCACACCGCCGTCGGTGGCCAGCAGGGCCTCGACGCGCTGCCGGAGGTCCGGCCGGACTTCGTGCTGAGCGACATCCGCATGCCCGGCGTGGGCGGCATCGAGATCCTCAACGCCGCCCGCGAGCTCGACCCGACGCTGCCCGTCATCCTGATGACCGCGCAGGCGTCGCTCCAGACGGCGATCCAGGCGGTCAACCAGGGCGCCTTCCACTACATCCAGAAGCCCTTCTCGAACGACGACCTCCTCGTCATCTGCCGCCGGGCGCTGGAGTCGCGGCAGTTGAAGCAGGAGAATCAGGCGCTCAAGAGCGAGATCCGCCGCCGCGACGCCTCCGACGCCGTCCGGCCGGTGGGCCGCAGCCGGCCGATCGTCGAGGTCCTGCGCCTCGCCGAGACCGTCGCGCCGACCGACTCCACGGTGCTCATCTCGGGCGAGTCCGGCACGGGGAAGGAGGTCCTCGCGCGCTACGTGCACGCGCTCTCGGAGCGCGCCTCCGGTCCCTTCCTCTCCATCAACTGCGGCGCGCTGCCCGAGAGCCTCCTGGAGTCGGAGCTCTTCGGCCACACCAAGGGCTCCTTCACCGGCGCCGTCCGGGACAAGCAGGGGCTCTTCGTGGCGGCGGGCGGCGGGACCTTCTTCCTGGACGAGGTCGGCGAGATGTCGCCCGCCACCCAGGTGAAGCTCCTGCGCGTCCTGCAGGAGCGCGAGGTCATCCCGGTGGGTGCCACCGAGGCCGTGCCGGTGGACGTACGCATCGTCGCGGCGACGAACCGCGACCTCGAGGAGGAGATCCGGCGCGGCACCTTCCGCAGCGATCTCTACTACCGCCTCAACGTCATCACCCTGCACATGCCGCCGCTCCACGGCCGGGCCGACGACATCCCCATCCTGGCGGAGCACTTCCTGGCCCGCTTCGCCGCCACGCGCGAGCGCCCGGGGCTGCGACTCTCCCCCGAGGCGCTGGCCGCTCTCCAGCGGTACGACTGGCCCGGCAACGTGCGCGAGCTCGAGAACGCGATCGAGCGCGCGGCCGTTCTCTGCCAGAAGGACGAGATCGGGCCGGAGCTGCTCCCCGCGCGGATCGTCTCGCAGAAGGCCGCTCCCCTCGTCTCCGACCGGCTTCCGCCCAACCCGTCGCTGGAGATCATCGAGCGCGCCTACATCCACTGGGTGCTGGAGTCCGAGGGCGGGAACAAGACGCGCGCGGCGGAGGTGCTCGGGATCGACCCCTCCACACTCTACCGCAAGCTCCTCCGCTACGGGCTCTCGGAGTGAGGCTCCCACCCGTCCGCCTCGTTTCCGTCGGGCCCCCGCATCCCGATACGGAGCTCGTCGCGTGGCTGGCCGGTGAGCTGAGGCGCCGCTTCGGCGCGCACGTCGGCTTCGCACTCCCGCTCGCCATCCCGCCCCGCTGGCGCGCCGACCCGCCCTCGCGGGTGCCGTCGAGCCCCATCGTGGATGCGCTGGTCGCCCGCTTTCCCCCGCCGGGATGGACGCTCGGTCTCGCGTCCGTGGACCTCTTCGCCGACGGGCGCGACTTCGTCTTCGGCGAGGCGACCCACGGCGGCTTCTGGGCCGTCGTCAGCACCGCGCGCCTCCTCTCCGCCCCGCCCGACGAGCCGCTCCTTCGCGCGCGCCTGCTCCGCGAAGTTCTCCATGAGTTCGGCCACCTCGCCGGCCTCGACCACTGCGACAATCCCGCCTGTGCCATGGCATTCGCCGCCAGCGTGGGCGACGTAGACCGAAAAAAAACCGAATTCTGCTCCGGCTGCGCGGCCCGGCTAACCCGTGCGCTCCACCCTTGATCGGGGCTCCCGCCGCCATTACCTTCCCTCCCTCGCGCAGCCTTCGGCTCCGCTTCCGCACGTGGAAGGTTTCCCCGGCTTTACCCCGATCCGGCTCACGATGCAGCCCTCGCCCCGAAGCCGCTCGCTCCGCCGCTCTTACCTTGAATGGGTCGAGAACCAGATCGAGCAGTACAAGGAGTCCATCCCGCGGACGGAGCTCCTCTCGCTGGCGGACGGGGTCGTCGATCAGCTCCGCGTGAACCGCCAGGGCCAGTACCAGCTCACCGAGGTGCTCCTCTGCGAGGCGGTGGATCGCCACATCTTCCGCATGCTGAAGCTCCCCGACTACCGCACCTGGTCGGGCGCGCGGGAGCGTCCCGCCGAAGCGCTCGCTCCCGCGCCCGGCGCCGTGTCGGTCTGACACGCAATGTGACCTCAGGATGACACGCCCGGCGCAGGGACCGCGCCGGGCGTTCTGTTGTATGTCGTTGTGTGGCGGCCGTTTACGATGACGGTGCCGGCGGGTACGGCCCGTGCTATGGAAAGGCCGACCGCGGCGGTCCCGCCGCGGAAATCGCCCCGAGACAGACAGCAGGTTCGCATGGATAGAGACGATCGGGCCGGAGCGCGGACCGCCGCGGAGGACGCGGTGGGGATCGTGGTACAGCGCGGGCCGCACGAGGAGCGCCGTCCCCGCGCGGTGGCGTTCGTGTGGGGAGGGAAGACGCGGCGCGCGCCGACGCTTCCGTACGGCCGCTGGAAGGTGGCGGTGAAGACGGCGGCGTAGCCCGGAAAAGGGAGCCCGTTACGATCCGGCCGGTGGTGCGAAATGCGCACCACCGGCCGGATCGCTTGCGTACGGGGTCCGGGCGTTGCAGGATGAGCGACCATGACGCTACGGGATCGAAGGATCGCGGTCGTGGGTGCGGGCCCCGCCGGCCTGACCGCCGCGCGGCGGCTGCAGCTCGCGGGCGCGTCGGTGGTGGTCTTCGAGGCCCGGCCGGGGGTCGGCGGCCGGACGCG
>DASSTO010000063.1:0-22465 GCA_035707865.1 Longimicrobiaceae bacterium
AGCGGGAGGATGTGATCATCGTCTCGTCCGTCTCCGCCATCTACGGCCTGGGCGACCCGCAGGAGTATCGTCAGCAGATGCTCACGCTGGAGCTGGGGCAGCAGATCCGGCGGAAGCAGATCCTGGAGGGGCTGGTCAACATCCAGTACACGCGCAACGACGCCTCCTTCGAGCGCGGCACCTTCCGCGTGCGCGGCGACACGGTGGAGGTCTACCCCGCCTACGACGAGCAGGGGGTGCGCGTGGAGCTGTGGGGCGACGAGATCGAGCGGATCTCGCGCTTCGACCCGCTCACGGGCGACACGATCGTCTCCATGAAGAAGGCGGCGATCTACCCCGCGACGCACTTCGTGACGCAGAAGGCGACGCTGGAGCGGGCGGTGGTGCGCATCCGCCGCGAACTGGACGAGCGGCTGAAGGAGCTGCTGGGGCAGAACAAGCTGCTGGAGGCGCAGCGGCTGGAGAGCCGGACGAACTTCGACATCGAGATGATGCTCGAGATCGGCGTCTGCCCGGGCATCGAGAACTACTCCGCCCCGATCTCCGGACGAAGCGCGGGGGAGCGCCCGGCGTGCCTGCTGGACTACTTCCCCGAGGACTTCCTGGTGATCGTGGACGAGAGCCACGTCACCGTGCCGCAGGTGGGGGGGATGTACAACGGCGACCGCGCGCGGAAGCTGACGCTGGTGGAGCACGGCTTCCGGCTTCCCTCGGCCCTCGACAACCGGCCGTTGAAATTCGAGGAGTGGGAGACGATGGTGCCGAAGGCGATCTTCGTCTCGGCCACTCCGGGCGATTACGAGCTGGCGAAGAGCGGCGGCGTGGTGGTCGAGCAGATCATCCGACCCACGGGGTTGCTCGACCCGGAGGTGGAGGTGCGGCCGGTGAAGGGCCAGGTGGACGATCTCCTCGCCGAGATCCGCGAGCGGGTGGAGAAGGGGGAGCGCGTCCTGGTCACCACGCTCACGAAGCGCATGGCGGAGGACCTCACGGACTTCTTCCAGGGCGTGGGCGTGCGCGTGCGCTACCTGCACTCCGACATCGACGCGCTCGAGAGGGTGGAGATCCTGCGCGACCTGCGGCTGGGGAAGTTCGACGTGCTGATCGGGATCAACCTGCTGCGCGAGGGCCTCGACCTGCCCGAGGTGTCGCTCGTGGCGATCCTCGACGCCGACAAGGAGGGCTTCCTGCGCTCCGACCGCTCGCTGATCCAGACGGTAGGTCGCGCGGCGCGGAACTCGGCGGGGAAGGCCATCCTCTACGCCGACCGGATCACCGGCTCCATGCAGCGGATGATGGAGGAGACCGAGCGCCGGCGCGCGATCCAGATGGAGTACAACCGCGAGCACGGCGTCATCCCGCAGACGATCATCAAATCGGTGAGCGAGATCGAGCTCTCCACCCGCGTGGCCGACGCCCGTACGCCGAAGGAGCTGGCGAAGGTGGCGGAGGGGCGGGCGGCCTACGGCCCGGAGCGCGCCGGCAAGGACCCGGAGGAGCTGCTGAAGGAGCTGGAGCGGGAGATGCGCGACGCGGCCGCGAAGCTCGACTTCGAGCGCGCGGCCCTCCTTCGCGACGAGCTCCTGGAGCTGCGCGCGGAGATGGACGGCGCGAAGGGCGGCCGCGCGGCGGTGCGGAACGTGAGGGCGAGGGCGTAACCGAAGCTATCGGCTATCGGCTATCGGAACCGACAGCCGTGGCTGATAGCTGATAGCCGATAGCCGATAGCTGCTTCGGGGTGGAAGGGATGCGGGGCCTGCGCTACATTCCCGCCCATGGACCCGATCACCGCCGAACTGACCGAGCCCGAGCTGGAGCGCTGGGGAGAAGCGATCGGCCGTGCCGCGAGGCCGCCGCTGGTGCTGGCGCTGCGGGGCGACCTGGGGGCGGGGAAGTCGACGCTCGCGCGGGCGGTGGCGCGGGGGGCGGGGGTGGAGGGGGCGATGCCCTCGCCGACCTTCAACCTCCTCTTCCGCTATCCGGCGCGGGACGGGGTCGCGGTCGTTCACCTGGACCTCTACCGGCTCACCGATCCGGACGAGGTGTGGGAGCTGGGATGGGCGGATCTGCCGGAGCCGAACGAGCTGGTGCTCGTCGAGTGGCCGGAGCGGGCGGAGTCGCTGCTCCCCGAGCCCCGCTGGGAGGTCTCCCTGGCCGAGAGCGCCGGGGGCGAGCGCCGGGCCGTCGAGGCGTGGCCGGTCGGCTCGCCGCCGCCGCTCCCGGGCCCGGGTGGCGGCGCATGAGCGCCGCGCCGCGGGGGCCGATCCTGGCGCTCGATTCTTCCACGAACGTCGGCTCCGTCGCGGTGGGTGACGCGTCGGGGCTCTTCGCCGAGACCGTCCGCAACGTCGCGGCCGGGCACTCCTCCGGGTTGCTGCCCGCCGCCGAGGAGGCGATGCGCGCCGCCGGCCTCTCCCCGCGCGAGCTCACCGCCGTCGTGGTGGGCGCGGGGCCCGGCTCCTTCACCGGGCTGCGCATCGCCGCCGCCACCGCGAAGGGCGTCGTCCAGGCGCTCGGGATTCCCCTCTTCGCCTACTCCGGCCTTCTCGCCGCCGCGTGCAGCGGATGGGGCGCCGACCGCCCGGTCTGCGCCCTCTTCGACGCGCGCCGGCGGGACGTGTACGCGGCGTGTTACAGCGTCGTCGGTCGTCGGTCGTCGGTCATCGGTCGGGAGCGCACCGATGCCGATCCTACGGGGACCGACGTCCCGGGCGGTGCCGTCGAGGGGGCCGTGGAGGTCCTGCTCCCGCCGACCGCTCTCTCCGTGGATGAGGTGATCGAGCGCTGGCGCGGTGACGAGCCGCCGCTCTTCGCCGGGGAGGGGGCGGTGCTGCACCGGGAGGAGCTGGAGCGTGAGCTCGGCGCGCGCGTGATGCCGCCACACCTGGGATTGCCGCGCGCGTCCGCGCTCCTGTGGCTCGCGACGCGCGCTCCCGAGCTCGGCGCGGTGGCCGATGCGGCGACGTGGGAGCCCGAGTACGTCCGCGCCTCGGGGGCGGAGCGGATCGCCGCCGAGCGTAGATCGGGCGGGGGCGCGTGAGCACGGAGCCCGGGCCTGCGCTCCGCCTGCGCACCCTCACACCGGCGGACCTCGACGCCGTGCTCGAGATCGAGCGCGCCTCCTTCACCACGCCCTGGCGCAGCAGTACCTTCGAGGGCCTCCTCGATCGCACGGACACCGACGCGGTCGCCGCCGTCGTGGACGACCGCGTCGTGGGCTACTCCTTCTCCTGGACGATCATCGACCAGGCGGAGCTCGGGAACGTCGCTGTCGCGCCGGCGCTGCGCGGCCGCGGCATCGGCCGCCGCCTGGTGGAGAACGCGCTGCAGGGCGCGCGAAAGCGCGGCGCGGTCGAATGCTTCCTGGAGGTCCGCCCCTCCAACCGGGCGGCTCAGGCGCTCTACGATGCCCTCGGATTCGAGACGGTCGGGCGGCGCCCCCACTACTATTCGCGGCCGGTGGAGGACGCGCTGGTGATGCGCGCGCGGCTGTGACCGGTACGGCAACTCCTTCGGTTGACGTTCGGTTCCTCTTCGGACATATTGCGTTATGGGCAGGGCATCGGAATCTCCAGCACGGGAGGAATCGTGGCACGCAGCCTCAACAAGGTCATGCTGATCGGCAACCTGGGGAACGACCCCGAGGTGCGCACCGTCAGCAGCGGAACCAAGGTGGCCGAGTTCTCGGTCGCGACGAGTCGGCAGTGGACGGGCCGCGACGGCCAGCAGCAGGAGAAAACGGAGTGGCATCGGATCGTCGCGTGGGGGTACAACGCGGAGAAGGACGGTCTCGCCGGGGTGGCGGAGCGCTTCCTCAAGAAGGGGGACCGGGTGTACGTCGAGGGCGCGATCGAGTACCGCTCGTACGAGGACAAGGAGGGCGTGACGAAGTACATCACCGAGATCCGCGCCTCGGAGATGATCATGCTCTCGGGCCGCGAGAGCGGCGGCGGCTCGTACGGCGGCGGCCCGGCGGCCGAGCGGCAGTCCTCGCGGCCACAGCGCAGCGCCGCGCCGGCCGCGAAGAAGTCGGGCGGCTACGAGGGCTTCGAGCCCGAGCCCTTCCCGGAGGACGACGACCTGCCGTTCTGACGCTCCGCGCTCGCCAGGGCGTACACTTCGGGTCAACCGCCCCCGGGCTGGATGGTGTGGACGGTCTGGACGGTCTGGATGGTCTGGATGGGGCCCGGGCATCGGCGCGATGCCCGGGCCCCTGCGCGCGGGCCCTCACCCGGCGGCCTTAGAGCCGCCACCCTCTCCCGCAAGCGGGCGAGGGGACTGGGGCTGCGGAGCGGACCGACGGATCGGGCGTGCGGGGGAGGGACCAGCGGAGGAGGCGCATGCGGGGGCGGCGGATGCGCGGGGTCTCGAAAGAGCTGGGGAGCAGGGCGCGGGCGCTGCGGCGTGAGATGACGCCCGCGGAGCGGCAGCTCTGGACCGGGCTGCGCGGGTGGGGGCTCGGCCCGTTCCGTCGGCAGCACGCGCTGGAGCGTTTCGTCCTGGACTTCTACTGCCCGTCCGCTCGCCTCTGCGTGGAGGTGGATGGCGGCGTTCACGACGAGGCGGATCAGCAGGAGCGGGACCGCGCGCGGAGTGACGCGCTGGCGGCGCTCGGCATCCGCGTGCTGCGCGTGCGCAACGAAGAGGTCCTGGAGAATCCGAGAGCCGTGCTGCGGCGCATCGAAGCGGAACTCTCCCGCGCGCGCCTGCCTCGCTCTGCACCGGAGCCTTAAGTCCCCTCGCCTGCTTGCGGGAGAGGGTGGCGCGTCTCGGCGCGCCGGGTGAGGGCCCGCGGGGCCCGGGCATCGCACCGATGCCCGGGCCCCGGCGCACCCAGCACCCAGCACCTGCGTCCAGCTGTCGTCCCGGCGCGCGGGTGCCGATACTCGGATGGGGGCGTATGGCCGGGCCACCGGACGGGGCGGTGGCGCTGGCGGGCGAATTGCCCGGACCCGGTGGTATGCCGGGCCGGTCGGCCCCTCCGCCCTCCGGCCGCGCGCCGGAGCCCCGAGCACCCATCCGAACCGCAGCGACGGGACTCGAATGAAACGTCTCGCACTCCTCAGCGCCGGGCTCCTGATGGCCGCGCCGGCGGCGGCGCAGCAGCCTGCACCGACCGACAGCTCACAGGTGCACGTGGTCCGCCCGGGCGACACCCTGTGGGGGATCTCGCAGCAGTACCTGGGCGACCCCTTCCAGTGGCCGCGGATCTTCCAGCAGAACCGACCCCCGATCCACGATCCGGACCTGATCTATCCCGCGGAGCGGCTGCGGATTCCCGGGCTGCTGGCGCGGAACCCCGCGGCGCCGGCGTCGGCCCCGCCGGCGGCCGCGGCGGCGGCGCAGGCCGCGGTGCCCGAGCACACGGTCTTCTACGGAGTCCAGCGTGTACAGTCCAGCGGTGGGATCATGGCGGAGAGCGAGGTCCAGCCGCGGGTGGTGACGGCGGGGGACTTCTACCGCGCGGGCCGGCTGGTGCCGGAGAGCGCGGTGAGCGCCGTGGGCCACCTGGTGCAGGTGGTCTCCCCGAGCGTGGTGCCGATGCAGATCCAGCCGCAGATCCAGCCGTACGACAAGGTCTTCGCGCAGCTGTCGGCGGCCGGCGTGCGCGTCGGCGACCGCTACCTGCTGCTGCGTCCGGACCGTCGGATCGGGACGCTCGGCCGGATCTACCTCTCGACCGGCGAGGCGAGCGTGAGCGCCGTGGACGCCGGAGTGGCCACGGTCGTGGTGGACCGGATGTTCGACCGGGTGATGCCGGGCGACCTGCTCGTCCCGCTCGACCGTTTCGCCGTGGCGACGGGAGCGCCGCGGCCCGCGTCGGATCTGGCCGGGCACCTGGTGGCGCTGGAGCGGCCGACGCCGGTAGCGACGGTACAGGATCTCGGCTTCGTGGACCTCGGGCGGAGTGCCGGCGTACAAGAGGGCGACGAGTTCGCGGTGGTGCTCCCGCCCGAGCAGGAGAGCTGGGGAGTGCGGCCCGAGGTGGTGATCGCTCGCCTGCAGGTGGTGCGGGTGGCGGAGCAGACGTCGACGGTGCGCGTGACCCAGCTGGAGCAGCCCGCGCTGCGTGCCGGGCTCCCCGTGCGCCGAGTGGCCCGGATGCCGTGACGCTCGCGGTGACCCCCGGCTGGCGGCACGCGACGCCCTTCCGCAGTCTGGGAGGGCGTCGGCTTGTTTGCCTCGCAATGCGGATCGGAGTCCGATGATCGGATGGCTTCACCTGGCGGCGCTGGTCCTCTACGGGGCGGCCGCGGTACTGATGTGGATCTCCTTCGCGCGCGGAGCGGAGCGGCTGTCCACCGCCGCGTCGCTGCTGCTCGCGGCGGCGCTCGTCGTGCACACGGTGGCGCTGGCGCTCTTCACCGCCCGCTGGCGCGAGCTACCGCTGGTGGGGCTCGGGCCCTCGCTCTCCACGCTCGCGTACCTGGTGGGGCTGGGGACGCTGATCGCCGCGACGGTGGGTCACGCGCGAACGGTGGGGCTGGTACTGCTCCCGGTCGTCGTCGTGCTCGTGGGCGTTTCCGCCGCGGAGGGCCTCTTCCCGGCCGGTGAGGCGGCCGCCTTCCAGAGCGTCTGGTTCGTCCTGCACGTGGTCTTCGCATTCGTCGGCTACGTGGGGCTGACGGTGGCGTTCGCGGCGGGTCTCATGTATCTGTTGCAGTTCCGGGAGTTGAAGAGCAAGCGATTCGGTGCCATCTTTCGGTTCTTCCCGCCGCTGGAGACGCTGGACCACCTCGGTCGGAGCGGGATCCTGATCGGGTTCCCGTTCCTGACGCTGGCCGTACTCGTCGGCTGGGCGTGGACCACCCGCTTCCAGGGCGTGACGGCTCCGGGCAACCCGAAGCTGGTGTGGGTCTTCCTCTCGTGGTGTGTCTTCATCGCGGCGCTGCTGGCGCGGACGGGTGGAGGCCGACGCGGGCACCGCGGCGCGGTGGCGAGCGTGGCCGGGTTCGTGATCGTGGTGGTGTTCTATCTGGTGCTACGGGTGCAGAGTTCTCACGGCGGGGTCTTCCTGTGAGGGCCCCGGCTGTCCCGTCACGCCCGGTCGGGGCTTGGAGCGCATGTCGATCGTAGTCGTCGGTCTCAACCATCGGACCGCGCCCGTCGACCTGCGGGAGCAGCTCGCCTTCGGCCGGTCGGAGGTGCCGGCGGCACTCGCGGAGCTGGTGGCGCCGGGGCTCGCCGCGGAGGCGGTGCTGCTGTCGACGTGCAATCGCACGGAGTTCTACCTCGCGCTGGAGGACACGGCCGCGGGCGAGGCCGCCGGGCGGGCGCTCCTCGCGGGGCGCGCGGGGCTCGCGCCCGCGGAGATGGGCCGCCACCTCTACGTTCACCGCGACCGGGCGGCGGTGGAGCACCTCTTCCGCGTGACCGCCGGCGTCGACTCGATGATCCTGGGCGAGCCGCAGATCCAGGGGCAGGTGAAGGAGGCGTATCAGCTCGCGCTGGCGACCCGCTCCTCCGCCGGGCCCGTGGTGGGTACGGTGCTGAACCGGCTCTTCCAGTCGGCCCTTCGTGCCGGCGGCCGGGTGCGGAGCGAGACGGAGCTCGGGCTCGGCGCGGCTTCGGTGTCGTCCGCTGCGGTGGAGCTGGCGAAGAAGATCTTCGGGTCGCTCCAGGGGCGGAACGCGCTGGTCGTCGGCGCGGGCGAGATGAGCGAGATCACCGTCGACTGCCTGAAGCGCGAGGGCGTGCGCCGGTGTCTGGTGGCGAACCGGACGGAGGCCCGGGCGAAGGAGCTGGCGGAGCGCGTGGGCGGTCAGCCGATCGAGTGGGACGGGATCGGGGCCGCGCTCGCGCGCGTGGACATCGTCGTCTGCTCCACGGCCGCGCCCCGGCCGGTGCTGCGCGGCGAGCAGGTGCGCGCCGCGCTGCCCGGCGGCGCGCGGCGGCCGCTGTGCATCGTCGACATCGCCATCCCGCGTGACGTGGAGCCGGAAGTCGGCCGGGAGCCGAACGTCTTCCTCTACAACATCGACGACCTGCAGAGCATCGTCGACACCAACCTCGGCCGCCGCCGCGACGAGCTGCCGCGCGCGGAGGCGCTGATCGCAGAGGGGCTCGACGAGTTCTGGAGCTGGTACGCGAGCCTCGCGGTGGTCCCGACGATCCGCGCGCTGCGCGACCACGGCGAGGCCCTGCGCCAGGAAGAGCTGGAGAAGGCGCTGCGCCGCCTCGCCCACCTCGCGCCGGAGGACCGGGCCGCCGTCGAGGCGCTCACCCGGGCGCTGCTGAACAAGCTCCTCCACGCGCCGACGGTGCGTCTGCGCGAGGCCGCCGGCAACGGGCGCGGCACGGCCGTGCTCGACCTCGTCCGCTACCTGTACGAACTCGATCACGGGGCGCCCGCCGAGGACGCCCCGCCACGGGAGCCGCTCTGACGGGCCCGCTGCAATCCACCCTCGAAGGAACGTACCGTGACGTTGCCCGCCATCCCAGCGCTCGTACTCGTTCAGCTCCAGCCCGGTGAGGCGGTGAACTCGTGGAACATGATCGTGCACGGCACGATCTCCACGAAGGTCATCATCATCATCCTGGCGGTGTTCTCGCTCGCCTCGTGGGGCCTCATCTTCTGGAAGTACTTCCAGTTCCGGAGCCTCTGGAGACAGGGCGCGCGCTTCTTCGACCACATCGAGCGAGCGCCGCGCCTGGAGGAGGCCTACCGGGGCGTGCTCGCGCTGCCCGAGTCGCCCTTTTCGCGCGTCTTCCGGCGCGGCGTCACGTTCTTCTCCGAGCTGCGCCCCGGTGCCCTGCGCGAGGGTGCGCCGGTGGTGAGCCTGAGCACCGCCCAGCTCGAAGTCCTCCGGCTGGTACTGGAGAAGGAGGAGGGCGAGGAGCGCGACGAGCTCGGTCACGGCCTGAACTGGCTCGCGATCATCGCCTCCGTCTCCCCGCTCCTCGGGCTGCTCGGGACCGTGCTCGGGGTCATGAACGCCTTCGTCGGCGTGGCGGCGGCCGGCTCGTCGAACATCGGCGCCGTCGCGCCGGGCGTCGCGGAGGCGCTCGTCACCACCGTGGCCGGCCTGGTGGTGGCGATTCCGGCCGCGATGGGTTACAACTACTTCGCCGCGCGTCTCCAGCTCTTCATGGGCGAGCTCGAGGGCTTCTCCAGCGAGTTCATCGGGACGCTGGCGCGCGAGGGCAAGGTCTGATGCCGCGCCGGCGCGCCCGGGGCTCGGATTTCAATCTCAGCGCGGACATCAACGTCACCTCGCTGGTGGACGTGGCGTTCACGCTGCTGGTGATCTTCATCATCACCGCGCCCATTCTCCAGGGCGGCGTGGAGGTGAAGGTCCCGAAGGCGCAGTCGGAGTCGATCTCCACGCCCGACGGGGTGATCGTAACGCTGACGCGCGAGGGGCGACTCTACATCGGCGATGCGCCGGCGACCTGGGGCGAGTTCCCGGCCGCGCTCACCGACGTGGTGCGCGAGAGGCAGACGCACAGCCTCTACCTGAAGGCGGACGAGACCGTGCCGTACGGGCAGGTGCTGCGCGTGCTGGGCGAGATGAAGTCGCTGGACATCGGCTCGGTGGGCCTGGTGGCGGAGCCGGAGCCCGCCTCGGCGGGAGGCGGTGGGTGAACGCTCGCGAGCGGAGGCCGCAGGGGAGGCCGCTGCGCTGGGCGATCGTCACCTCGGTCCTCCTGCACGGCGGGGTCATCGCGCTCCTGCTGGCCGCGACGACGCAGTCGGGGGAGCGGTTGCCGAAGATGCGCGTCTACGCGGTGGACATCGTTTCGCCTCCGCCGCAGGCCGCGGGAGAGTACGACCCGCTGCCCGGAGGTCCGGCACCCGCACCGGTCGAGACGAAGCCCGCCGAGCCGGTGACGCCGCCCGAGCCGAAGCCGACGACGCCCCCCCCGCCGCCGGCTCCCGCGAAGGAACCTTCGCCGGCGCCCAAGGCTACTGAGAAGCCGGCCGAGAAGCCGGCGCCGGCCAAGCCCGCGCCGAAGCCGGCCACGCAGAAGTCGTCGTCCAAGACGAGCGAGAAGCCGAGCAAGTCGGAGACGGGCACCGGTAAGAGCACGCCCTCGAAGGGCGCCAGGCCGGACGCGAGCTCACCGGGCGGCTCGGGACTGGACGTGCACCTCAAGGGGGTGCAGTGTCCGAGCCCCGACTACTGCGCGAACATCGTCGAGCAGCTCTATCGCTACTTCCGGCCGCCGGCCGGTGCCACGACCGACGCCGCCGAGGTCTTCTTCCGGATCAACGCCGACGGCTCGGTCTCGGACATGAAGGTGGTCCACAGCGTGGGCGCCTTCAGCTTCACGGCCGCCGCCCTGGAGGCGGTGGAGCAGGCGGGGCTGCACAAGGCATTCGGCCGTCTACCGAGGGAGTTCCAGCTGGATCAGCTCCCGGTACAGTTCTTCTTCCGCCCGGCACGCTAGGGCGCGCACCACAGATTGAGGATGCGGTTCGATTCCATGCGCGTAGTCCGCCCGCTCGCCCTCCTGGCCCTCGTCCTCCTCCCGCGCCTGGCAAGCGCGCAGGAGCCGGAGGGGGTGCGGCTGGGGCTGCTCTACCAGCCGGAGTACGAGCCCGGCTTCGTGGTCCTCCCCTTCTCGGCGACCGCCGGCGCGGAGCGGGCGGCGGGGATGGTGCCCGGGATCATCCGGCAGGACCTGGACTACAGCGACCGGGTGAAGGTGCACGAGGCGACGGGCGCCGTGGCGGGGCAGCCCGTGAACGTGGCGCTCTGGAAGACCCGTGGCGCCGACTGGGTGCTCGACGGAGCGCTCGCCCCGCGCCCCGGCGGCCTCGCCCTGCACGTGGTATTGCACGACGCGGTGTACGGAACGACGAAAGCTGACGAGACTTTCGATCTGCCGCCCGTCGGCGACCCGGGCTTCCGCATGGCGGTGCACGCCCTCTCGGACCGGGTGATCCGCTGGGTGACGGGCGACCCGGGCATGGCCGCCACGCGCATCGCCTTCGTGCTGCAGGGGCGCGGCTCAAAGGAGATCTACCTGGTGGACTCCGACGGCGAGAACGTCCAGCGCATCACCAGCGACGGGTCGCTCGCGCTCTCGCCCGCGTGGGCGCCGGACGGGAGGCACCTGGCGTATACGTCCTATCGCTCCGGCCGACCGATGCTCTATGAGCGCGACCTGCAGACGGGCCGCGACCGGTTGATCTCGGATCGCCAGGGACTGAACATCACGCCGGCGTACTCGCCCGACGGGCGGCTGATCGCCTTCGGCACCACGGTGGCGGGCAACACTGAGGTGGCGACGTACGACAGGGCGCGCAGCTGCTGCCTGGCGCAGCAGACGCACGGCCGCGCCTTCGACTCGCTCTCGCCGTCGTTCTCGCCGGACGGGTCGAGGTTCGCCTTCGTCTCCAATCGGTTGGGCATGCCGCAGATCTACGTGATGCCCCTGGGCGGCGAGCCGCAGCTCGTTTCGGAGTACGCCACGAACGGCTACAATACGGCGCCCGACTGGTCTCCCCGGGGCCCGCAGCTCGTCTACAGCTCCCGGATCCGGGGCCAGCACCAGATCCTGCTGCAGGATCTCGACAAGGGAACGAGGCGGCTGCTGACGAACGAGGGGAACAACGAGGACCCGAGCTGGGCCCCGGATGGGCGGCACGTGGTCTTCTCCTCGCGCGACCGCGACGGGGGTGGCCTCTTCGTGCTCGATTCCGTGAGTGGCCGCATCCGGCCACTGCTGCGGGGAAGCGGCTATGCGCTTCCAGCCTGGTCCGGCGTGCTCTACCAGCTCCCAGGCAAGTAGTTGCAGGACGACGTGTAGGACCGCTCCCGGAGCGGGAGCGACAATTCAACTCACCCTCAGGAGGGACGATGAAGCTCCGCAACGTTGCCGTGCTCGCTCTGGTCGCCGTGGCCTTCGGCGCGTGTAAGAAGAAGCAGCCGCCCGTCGCGCCGACGCCGGCAGCGCCGGTCGACAGCGCGGCGATCCGTGCTCAGCAGCAGGCCCGCGCAGACTCGATCGCCGCCGCCCAGCGCGCGGCCCAGGAGGAGGCTGCTCGCCAGAGGGCCGCCGCGATGGCCCGGGTCCGCCAGGAGCTCGGCAGCCCGGTCTACTTCGACTACGACAGCGAGCAGCTGTCGCAGGAGGCGCAGGACAAGCTGCGGGCGAAGGCGGAGATCCTGCAGGCCAACCCGTCGCTGACGATTCGCGTCGAGGGGAACGCCGACCAGCGTGGCACGGCGGAGTACAACCTGGCGCTGGGCCAGCGGCGTGCGGAGTCCGCGAAGACCTTCATCACCCAGTACGGCGTCTCCGGCGACCGGATCACGACGATCAGCTACGGCGAGGAGCGGCCGGTGGCGGAGGGCACGACGGAGGAGGCCTACTCGCAGAACCGCCGCGACGAGTTCGCCGTGACCGGCGGTGACATCACCAACCTGCCGGGCGGAGGGATGTGATGCGGTACCGCCTCCTCGTTCTCGCTCTCGTGGCGTCGGTGCTGGGCGGCTGCGCCACGAAGCGCGATCTGCGCGACCTTCGCACCGAGGTGGAGGTTCTGCGCGACCAGCAGGCGCAGGCGATGAAGCAGCTCCAGCAGCAGAATGCGACGATCCTGGACACGATCCGGGTGAAGGACACGCGGCTGCGGGGAGACCTGTCGAACCAGCTGGTACAGATCCAACGGCAGCTCGTCCAGATCCAGGAGTTGACGGGACAGGGGCAGCAGACGCTGTCGGGACTGCGCGAGCAGCTCCGGAACCAGGAGGCGGCGATCCGCTCGTCGATGGCGAGCGGATCGGGGGGGCCGGCGGATACGAGCGCGGCGGCCGCCGTGCCGCCCGCCGGCAACCCGGACGACGTGCTGGGGACGGCGAAGGGGGCGATGCAGCGCGGCTCCTACGCAACGGCGCGGGCGGCGTACCAGGAGTTCATCCGCTCGTTCCCGCAGAACCCGCGCGCGGCCGAGGCGCAGCTGGGCATCGGCCAGACGTACGAGAAGACGAACGAGCCGGAGAAGGCGCTCGACGCCTACCAGCAGGTGCTCCAGCTCTATCCCAACTCGCCGAGTGCGCCGACGGCGCTCTACCGCTCGGCCATGGTCGAGGTGGGCCGCGACCGCACCACGAGCGCGCGCTCGAAGCTCGAGCAGCTGCTCACGGCGTACCCCAAGAGCGCCGAGGCCCCGAAGGCGAAGGACGAGCTGGCGAAGCTGAAGAAGAGATAGGCCGATGCGCTGCCCCTTCTGCCATCACGCGGAGGATCGCGTCGTGGACTCGCGCGCCAGCCGCGAGGGCCGCGCGGTGCGGCGGCGGCGCGAGTGCCTGGGCTGTGGGCGGCGCTACACCACCTACGAGTACATCGAGGAGCGGCCGCTGCGCGTGGTCAAGCGCGGCGGCGAGGTGGAGCCCTACGACCGCCGGAAGCTGCTGCACAGCATCGAGCTCGCGGCGGTCAAGCGCCCCATCTCCGGGCAGGAGGTGGACGACCTGGTCGAGGAGATCGAGCACGAGCTCGACCGCTCGGACGCCGCGGAGGTCGAGAGCCGGCAGCTGGGCGAGATGGTGATGGAGCGGCTCAAGGCGAGGGACCACATCGCCTACGTCCGCTTCGCCTCCGTCTATCGCAACTTCCAGGACCTCACCGAGTTCTACGAGGAGCTCAAGGATCTGGACGCTCGCCGGGCCCAGGTGGAGATGCGGCGCTACCAGCAGGAGCTCCCGTTGGAGGCGGGCGGGGCGCGGCGCGAGAGCGGGTCGGCACCCGGCGGCCCCGCCGGTGTAGCAGAGGACCGCCCGGCAAACGAGCACGGGGTCGCCTGAGCCCCGAGTCAACCGCTTACTCGCGCAGGTCCCATGAAGGTCTTTCGCCCCAACGTCGAGGAGATGCCGTTCCTCGACCACCTGGAGGAGCTTCGCTGGCGGATGATCTGGAGCCTGGTCGCGGTCGCCGTGGCGGCGCTGATCGGCTTCCTGCTCGTGACCTACTTCGACGTCCTCGGGCTGCTGATCGACCCCATCAAGCCCTTCCTGCAGGGCTCGAAGCTCAAGTATCTCAGTCCCACCGAGCCGTTCTTCATCACCATCAAGCTGGGCATCCTCGTCGGGATCATCCTCGCGCTGCCGGTGGTGGTCTACCACGTCTGGGCCTTCCTGGCCCCGGCGCTGAAGCCCGAGGAGAAGCGGGCGATCCTCCCCAGTCTCTACCTCGGCGTCTTCCTCTTCGCGGCGGGCGCGGCGATGGCGTACTTCGTCGTCCTCCCGGTGACTCTGCGCTTCACGATGGGCTTCCAGACGGAGAGCCTGGAGCAGAACATCGTCATCGGCGAGTACCTCTCGGTCGTCATCCGGCTGCTCGGCGCCTTCGGGCTCGTCTTCGAGATGCCCGTGGTCGTCCTCGCGCTCTCGGCGATGGGCGTCGTGACGCCCGAGTTCCTCGCCTCGAAGCGGCGCCACGCCATCGTCGCGATCACCGTGCTCTCCTCGGTCATCACGCCGGGGGACGTGGTGACGATCACGATGCTGATGATGGTCCCGCTCGTCCTGCTCTACGAGCTGAGCATCTGGCTCTCGAAGCTGGTGACGCGGAAGCGGAGGCTGGCGGCGGAAGCCGACGCCGCGGCGGCCGCGGCAGTGGAGGGGTAGTCGTATCTTCGCACTCACGGATCTGATCGAGGCCTACCAGCGCCGCACCGCCGCGAACCCCGGGCTGGTGGAGCGCATCGACGACGTGCGGCGCCGGCTCATCTGGTCGGCGGTGACGGTGGCGCTGGGGGCCGGCCTCGGCTTCGTGCTGGCGATGAACTACGACCTGCTCGGCGTGCTCATCGACCCCGTGAAGCCCTTCCTGCACGGCACCAAGCTGAAGTACCTGAGTCCCACCGAGCCGTTCTTCATCACCATCAAGCTGGGCATCCTCGTCGGGATCATCCTCGCGCTGCCGGTGATCATGCACCACGTCTGGTGTATCGTCCGGCCGCTGCTGGGGCCGCGCGAGCAGCGGATCGTCCGGCCGATGCTGGCCATGTCGATGGTGCTCTTCCTCGCCGGAGCGGTTTTCTGCTTCGTGGCCGTCGTTCCACTGATGCTGCGCTTCACGATGGGCTTCCAGACGGAGAGCCTGGAACAGAACATCGTCATCGGCGAGTACCTCTCCATCGTCCTGCGGATGGTGCTGGCGTTCGGGGTCGTCTTCGAGATGCCCGTGGTGGCCCTTGTCGGGACGCTGCTGGGGATCGTGGACCCCGAGTTCCTCGCCTCGAAGCGGCGCCACGCGATCCTGCTCTCCGTGGTCCTGGGCGCGCTGCTCACGCCGCCCGACGTGGCCAGCCAGGTCCTCATGGCGGTTCCCATGTACGCCCTGTTCGAGATCAGCATCCTGGTGTCGCGCCTCGCCGTGCGGCGGACGCGCGCCACGGTGCCCCTGGAGGTCTGAGTGCGGTACGTTCGTGAAGGCCGTGGCCGCGGGCGCGCCGCCCCGTACGTCCTCGCGTCGGTCCTGCTGCTCGCCCCCGGCGCGCTCGGCGCCCAGCAGCCCACTCTTCGCGTGCCCGTCGCCCGCGCCGATACGGTCGGGCGCGACACCGCCGCGCGCGACACCTCGCAGAAGCCCGCACCCACCGCCGCGTCGGCGGCGGCGGACTCCGTGGTGGGCGTCCTGCAGGCGCTGCCCGGCTACACCGCGACGGTCTACCAGGGCGAGGAGGCGACCTACCGGACGGACACCGGCGTGCTGCGGCTGCACGGCGGCGCAGAGGTGAACCGCGAGGGCAACGAGCTCACCGCCGACACCATCGTCTACCGGCAGAAGAGCCAGCTCGTCTCGGCGTTCGGTAACCCCAAGGTCGCGGGTCAGCAGCAGGAGCTGCAGGGCCACGTGCTCTACTACGACCTGGCGCACCACCGGGCCTCCGTGCTGGGAGCGCGGACCCAGGTGACGGAGAGCGCCACCTGGTACGTGACGGGCAACATCTCCGCGGAGAACCTGACCAACACCGTCTACGCCACCAACGGCGACTTCACCACCTGCAACCTGGCCATCCCGCACTACCACTTCGAGGCGGGAAAGGTGAAGGTGGTGAAGGACAAGTACCTCGTCGGCCGACCCGCCGTCGTCTACTTCGGCAAGGTCCCGGTGATGGCGCTGCCGTTCATCGTGCAGCCGCTCTCACCGGGGCGCCGGAGCGGGCTCATCATGCCGAGCTTCGGGCTGACGGACATCGTGCGGACCTCGCGGAACCACAACCGGCAGATCGACCGGCTCGGCTACTACTGGGCGATCAACGACTACCTGGGCGCGCAGCTGCTCACCACCTGGCGCAGTGACGCGTACACCTCCCTGCTCGGCCAGCTGGACTACAGCTGGCGCCGACGCTTCCTCAACGGCAGCTTCGCCTTCAGCCAGAACTGGCCGGCGGGCGGGGGGAGCAACTTCACGCTGCGCTCGAACACCTCGTGGCAGCCGGACGAGCGGACGAGCCTCTCGGTCTCGGGCAACTACGCCACGTCGACGGCCTTCGTGCGCAACGCCACCGTCGACCCGCGCGAGCAGACGGAGGACCTGACCTCGAACCTGAGCCTGAACCGCCGCTTCGACTGGGGCACGGTGGCGTTCGGGTCGAGCATCCGGCAGTCGATCGCCAACGGGAGCAGCTCGATGCAGCTGCCGACCTTCTCCATCTCGCCGAACCCGATCACCCTCTTCCGGGCCGCGTCGCCGGAGCAGGCACGGTGGTTCAGCAACTCGACGTTCACGTGGAGCCTGAACGGCTCGCGCTCGGCGCAGCTCAAGCAGCCCGGAACCCAGGACAACATCAATTCGAACCTCCAGGGCAGCTCGTCCTTCCGGATCGGAGACCTCAGCCTGTCGTTCAACGGCTCGACGCAGCAGCAGAGCTTCAAGGAGCTCGTGCTGCAGAAGGACTCGCTACGCGGCATCCTGAAGGATACCACCTTCCGGGCGCGCGATCTGGACCGGGCGCAGTGGTCGTCGGCGATCAGCTACCAGGTGAAGCTCTTCGGGCAGACGTCGGTGAGCCCCACGGTGAGCTTCAACCAGGATTTCCTGCGCAACACGGCGATCGGCCAGCAGGCGGGCCCCTGGCTGCCGGGTTTCGTCGACCGCTACACGGCGGGCCCGGTGCGCACGAGCTTCGGCGCCTCGCTGAACACGGCGCTCTTCGGCTTCTACCCGGGCTTCGGTCCTTTCTCCCGGATCCGCCACCGGATCACGCCCTCCTTCAGCTACTCGTACTCGCCGGCGGTGAGCCAGACGCCGGCGCAGGACATCGTCTTCGGGGAGATCCAGAGCCTGGCGAGGAATCAGATCACGATCGGCATCAACCAGACGTGGGAGGCGAAGCTCAAGGCGCCGAAGGAGCCGCCGAAGGCGCCGGCCCGGGGCGACAGCACGGCGGCGGACAGCGCGCGGAGCACGCAGGCGAGCGTGCCCGCGGAGCCCGAGAAGGTGACGCTGCTCTCGATCAACACGAGCGCCGTGACGTACGACTTCGTGCGGGCCTCCCACGGCATGAGCGGCTTCACGACGACGACGCTGAGCAACACGATCACCTCGGACTACCTGCACGGCATCAGCGTCAACATGACGCACGAGCTCTTCGACCAGAGCTCGATCGATCGGTCGGTGCCGGGCAACGAGGGCAGGCTGGGGAAGTTCTCGCCCCGGCTGACGTCGCTGAGCACGGGCCTCACGCTCGGGCCCGACTCGTGGCTCTTCCGCTGGCTGCGCCCCGGTCCCAAGACCCCGACGGACAAGACCGCGCAGGGCGTCATGCCGGGCCCGCCGCAGGAGGACCTGGCGAACCCGCCCGGCAGCGGGAGCTTCACCGGCAACCCGCAGACGGCGGGGCACGGGCCGTGGTCGATCTCGCTGCAGTACTCCTTCAACCGCCCGCCGCGGGTGTACCACTCCACCGTCTTCGACACGACGGCGCTGCGGGGCTCCACGCTGGACCTCGCGGCCCTCGGCTACGATCGGCCCTACAGCCTCGCCACCGCGACCGGCGCAGCGTCGCAGACGATCACCGCGAACATGGCGTTCGGCCTCACGCCGAACTGGGCCGTCACGTGGGCGACGTCGTACTCCACGACCGACCACGCCTTCGCGTACCACCGGCTGAACTTCTCGCGCAACCTGCACCGCTGGCAGGCGAACTTCAGCTATTACCTGACGCCGAACGGCAACTCGATGTTCTCCTTCTCCGCCCAGCTCATCGACAACGCCGACCTGCACGTGGACTACAACCAGGACTACCGGGCGATCGACCAGCGCCGGTGAGCGCCGCGGTGTCCCGCCGTGGCCGGGGCTACTGTGCGCTCGGGGGGACGGTGGAACGGGGGGCGTGACGGGCGCTGGACGGTCAAGGTAATGGGAGGTAACGACTTCTGCTCGTGTTTCCTCCGGGCCTCGTGTTTGCTTCCTGGCAGGTCGAGACTCACAGAGTCCTACCGAACCGAGACGAGAGGCACCGTGATGCTCGAGACGAAATTCCTGGCGCGCCCGGCGTGCGCCGCCCTGCTGATCTCGCTGACGCTCGCGGGATGCGACAGCACCCGGGTCAACGGGCGCTACGGCGGCCCCGAGGGCCCGACGATGGACCAGGTCTACGCGCAGTGGGTCGACGAGGGCTGGGACGGGACGAAGCCGGTCGGCCACCCCGAGGTGGTGGTGGAGTGGATCGCGCCGACGGATTTCACGAACGAGTCGTTCAACGTCTACTCGCGTCGAAGCGGCGGCGACTGGATCCTCTCCGCGACGGTCACCTCGTGCGCCTCCTCGCGGTGCTCCTACCACGACCGTGACGTGCGCGCGGGGGAGAGATACGACTACTACGTCGCCACGCTCGACGAGCGCACGGGCGAGGAAGCGGCGTCCGACCAGAGCCTGCCGGTGACGATTCCGGCGTACCAGCCGCCCGCCACCCCGGCCGCTCCCACCGCGGTGTCGCTCGACGGCGCCGTCTTCCTGCAGTGGCCGGACGCGGCCGGCGCGCAGCGCTACCGCGTCTTCCAGGAGCAGGTCGACAATCAAGCCGTCTTCTACGAGATCGGCGCGAGCGACGGCAACTCGTACCTCGACGACCGCGCGCCGAACGGCCATCGCTACTCGTACTCCGTCGCGGCGGTGGACTCGACGGGCCGCCCGGGCCCGCGCAGCCCGCTCGTGACGGCCGCGCCGAGGCCCGACTACCACGCGGAGCTGCTCTACGCGCTGCAGGTGAAGCCCGACTCCAGCGGCTTCCGCTTCGTCGACTCCGAGGCGCAGGTCCCGACCGTTCCGGGCACCTCCACGCAGGCGCAGTGGAGGCTGGAGATCACCGGCGGCCGGCTCTACATCGTCCCGCTCGGCGCGACGGCCGTTACGGGCGGCGTCTTCACCACCGCGCTCAGCTGCGGGCCGGGGAGCGAGGCCGACTGTGAATCGATCTCGACCGCGCCCTCGTCCGCCAGCTTCTCGACCGCGCCGGCGGAGGTGCTCACGGGCAACACCTACGTCTTCCGCGTGGTGGCCGACGACGGGAAGACGCACTACGCCAAGCTCCGCGCCACCGGCTGGACGACGGACAGCGCGGGCCCGCGCGCCCTCGTCTTCGACTGGGCCTACCAGCTGCTTCCCGAAGAGCCGAGCCTGAACCGGGTGCTGCGCTGACGCGGCTGCGGAGGGAGGCCTCCGCTCGCGGCCAGACTCGCTGGGCTCAGAGCGCCCGCTCGCCCCCCTCCCCGGGGGTGGGCGGGCGCGGCTTCTGCATGGAACGCCGGCCACGCGGCCGGAGTCCCCGGGCGCATCCCCGAGCGGCGGCGCATGACGCACCCCATCGAAGGTCCCGACGAGACGCCCGACGTGGCGACGGAGCCGGACGCGGACGAGATCCGTCACGCGCTCAAGCAGGCCGGCTGCGGCCCGCCTCCGCCTCCGCCCCGGGTGAAGACGGGCCACAAGGTGGTGCTGGGGATCTACTTCCTCGTCCTCGTCGTCCTGGGGGCCGTCTACTACGCGCTGCGGCTGCACGTGCTCTCGCTGCCCTCGCGCACCGAGGCGCTGGTGATGCGCCTCGACCGCGGCGTGATGTGGATCGTGCTCCTCATCGCGGCGGCCAAGCTCGTCGACGTCTTCCTGATCGCGCGCGTCGACGACGCGGGCTCGCAGTACAACCTCAGGCGCCTGAAGCGGTTGGTCGTCGTGGTGGGCATCGCGTCCATCGTGGTCTCGCTCATCTTCCGCAACTGGTACGCGGCGCTCGTCTCGCTGGGGCTGATCTCGGCCATCCTGGCCTTCGCCCTCCAGACCCCGATAAGCAGCTTCATCGGCTGGATGTACATCCTGGTGAAGGCTCCCTACCGCGTCGGCGACCGCATCCAGATCGGCGGGGCCACGGGCGACGTGATCGCCATCGGCTATCTGGACACCACGCTCTGGGAGTTCGGGGGCCCCTATCTCTCCACCGACCATCCCAGCGGCCGGCTGATCAAGTTTCCCAACGTCAACGTGCTCAGCACCGCGGTCTACAACTACTCGTGGCCGCTCTTCCCCTACATCTGGAACGAGGTGGACGTCCAGATCGCGTACGGGAGCGATCTCCAGTACGTGGCGACGACGATGCGCGGGGTGGTCGAGGCGGAGATGGGTGAGAAGATGGTCCAGCGGATCCAGCGCTTCAGGGGCCTCCTCGATCAGACGCCCGTCGACCAGATCGAGGTGCAGGAGCACCCGGTCGTGCTCTTCCGGGTGAGCACGAACACCTGGGTGGAGGCCGTCGTCCGCTACCTGGTGGACCCGAAGAAGGCCGGGGCGGTGAAGTCCCGGCTCACGCGCAAGGTGATCGAGGCGCTGAACAGGGAACCGGAGCGCGTGATGTTCCCCAGGGGCGACAACCGCTGAGCTCGCCGGCGCCCGCTCCGCCGGCATTCCCCCGGACGCCGCATCGCCCTACCTTTCGCGCGGGAGCGGGACGCTCCCGCGACGCGTCGATTCATCCACCGCGGAGGGAACCATGTTCGAGGGAATCGGTCCGGAGAAACTGCTGCTGATCTTCGCGATCCTGATGCTGATGTTCGGCGGCAAGCGCATCTCGGACGTAGCGACGGGGCTGGGCCGTGGGATCCGCGACTTCAAGAAGGCGATGAACGAGCCCGACCCGCCCGCGCAGCCGCTGCCCGCCGCACCCGCCGCACCCGCGCAGTCGTTGCCTGCCGCGCCCCCCGCCCCCGCGGCGGCGCAGCTGGCGGAGCGCGCGCCCGAGACGCGGCAGAGCGAGGGTTGAGCGCGCCGCGGTCACACGACCTCGCCGGCAAGCGCATCGCCCTCGTGATGATGAGCGCGGTCGGGGACGCGGTGCACGTGCTGCCGGTGGTGAACTCGATCCGGGCGGCGGCGCCGGATGCGCGGATCACGTGGATCATCCAGCCGGGGCCGCACGCCCTGGTGCAGGGCCACCCCGCGGTGGACGAGTTCATCGTCTTCGACCGGAAGAGGGGGTGGCGCGCCTTCCTCGACGTGAGGCGCGCGCTGCGCGGCAGGGAATTCGACCTGGTTATCGCGCTCCAGGTCTACTTCAAGGCGGGTCTGGTCACGGCGATGACCAGGGCGCCGCGCAAGCTGGGCTTCGACCGGGCCCGGGCGCGCGACGCGAACTGGCTCTTCACCAGCGAGCGCATCCCGGCGCGCGGCCAGCGCCACGTGCAGGACCAGTACTTCGAGTTCCTCGAGCACCTGGGGGTGCCCGTGGTGCCCGACTGGACCGGGCTGGCGCCCACGGACGAGGAGCGTGCGCGCTACGCCGGGCTGCTGCCGCCCTTCGAGGGGCCCACGGTGGCGATGGTCGTCGGAACGAGCAGGCCGAAGAAGGAGTGGCCGGTCCGGCACTACGCCGAGCTCGTCGACCGGCTGCACGACGAGATCGGGGCGCGGGTGGTGCTGGTGGGCGGGAGGTCGGCGCGGGAGACGGACGCGGCGAACGCGGTGCGCACGCTCGCCGAGCACCCGCCGCTGGAGCTGCTCGAGTGGGACCTGCGCCGCCTGGTCTACCTGATCGATGCCGCCGACGTGCTCGTCTCGCCCGACACCGGGCCGCTGCACATCGGCGTCGCGCTGGGGACGCCGAGCGTGGCGCTCATGGGCTACACCAACCCGAAGCGAGTGGGGCCCTACCGCCGCTTCGCCGACCTTCTCGTCGACGCCTACGGCGACCCGGGGGAGGACTACCCGGTCAGCGCCGAGTACCGCGAGGGGCGCATGGAGCGGATCGGGGTCGACGAGGTCTTCGAGCGGGTGAGACGGGCGCTGGAGAGCTACCCGAGAGGGGCGGAGAGCGGCCAGCCCGCGCCGTAGCCGCATCGGAAGGCTGCCCACACGGCGGCGTCCAGCGGAGCCGCGAGCTTCCGCGCCGAGCGAGCGAGCCGCAGCAGGTCGCGCGCTCGGCGGCCGGGTGGCACCGGGCCGGAGAAGAGCCGCGCCCGGTCGAAGTCGATGACGTACGCCTCCGCCGGCTCGCCCACGATGAGGAAGTTCCGCA
>DASSTO010000064.1:0-45582 GCA_035707865.1 Longimicrobiaceae bacterium
GCACGCCCGAAACGGTGCTCGACTGCGGCAACAGCGGAACCACCACGCGCCTGCTGATGGGCCTCCTCGCCGGTCGGCCCTTCTGCGCCGCCCTCACCGGCGACGCGTCGCTCCGCAGCCGGCCGATGCGGCGGGTCACCGAGCCGCTCCAGCGCATGGGCGCCGGCGTCCGCGAGCTGGAGCGGCCGGACCGCCTGCCGGTCGAGCTCTGCGGCGCCACGCTGGTGGGAATCCACCACCGCTCGCCCAAGGCGAGCGCTCAGATCAAGAGCGCGGTCCTGCTCGCGGGGCTCTCTGGCGGCGTGGCCGTCTCGGTCCACGAGCCCGGGCAGTCGCGCGACCACACGGAGCGCATGCTGGCCGCCCTCGGCGCGCGCGTGAGCGCCGGCCGCGCGGCCGACGGCGGCTGGGAGGTGGGCTTCGAGCCCCCGACCGGCCCGCTGCGGCCGCTGGAGATGGCCGTGCCCGGTGACCCGTCGTCCGCCGCCTTCCTCGCCGCCCTCGCGCTGCTCGCCGACGAGGGCGAGCTGACGATCACCGGCGTGGACCTCAACCCCACGCGCACCGGGTTCTTCCGCGTCGTCGAGCGCATGGGCGCCCGCATCGAGGTCGTCGACGAGCGCGACTCGGGGGGCGAGCCCGTGGGCGATCTGGTCGTGCACGCCGGGCGGCTGCGGAGTACCACCGTCGGAGGCGACGAGGTCCCGAGCATGATCGATGAGCTGCCCGTGCTCGCCACACTCGCGGCGCGCGCGGAGGGGGAGACGGTGGTGCGGGGGGCGGAGGAGCTACGGGCCAAGGAGAGCGACCGCATCGTCGCCATCGTCTCCAACCTGCGCGAGATCGGCGTCGAGGCGGAGGAGCTGCCCGACGGCTTCGTCGTGCACGGCACCGACCGACCCCTGCGCGGCCGGGTGCGGACGTATCACGACCACCGCATCGCCATGGCCTTCGGCGTTCTCGCCGCGCTGCAGGAGAACGACCTCGCGATCGAGGCACCCGAGGTCGTCGACGTCTCCTTTCCCGGCTTCTGGCACCTGCTCGCGCGGCTCACCTCGAACGCCTGACGCCATGGAGCGCCCGGACGGAATCATCGTCGCCATCGACGGCCCCGCGGGCTCGGGCAAGAGCTCGACGGCGAAGGCGGTCGCGGCGGAGCTCGGCTACCGGCACCTCGACTCCGGCGCCTTCTACCGCGGCCTCACCCTCGCCGCGCTCCGCGCCGGGCTGCCGCCCGAGCGCTGGGACCAGCTCACCGCGCGGACGCTCGCGGGCCTCGGCGTCGAGGGCGTTCCGGCCGCTTCGGGGTACGAGATCCGTCTCCACGGCGCGCAGGTCGCCGGCGAGTTGCGGTCGCCGGAGGTCAACGCGCGCGTCTCCCTGATGGCCGCGGTCCCCGCCGTGCGCGCATGGCTCCTCGGGGCGCTCCGCCAGGCCGGCGAGCGCGGCGGCCTCGTCGCCGACGGCCGCGACATCGGCACCGTCGTCTTCCCCGACGCGGAGCTGAAGGTCTTCCTCGTCTGCTCCACTTCCGAGCGCGCGCGCCGCCGTCTCCTGGAGAGCATGGACGGCACGCCCACGCCCGGCCAGATCCGCGAGGAGGCGGAGCGACTCACGCAGCGAGACGCGCTCGACAGCTCGCGCTCGGTCGCGCCGCTCCTGCGCGCCGCGGATGCCGTCCTGCTCGACACCTCCGAACTCGAATTCGGCGCCCAGGTCCGCTTCATCGTCCGCCTGGCACGCGAGCGCGAGGCGAACACCTGAGACCAGCGTCCGCCGCGCAGGGCCGGCGGGCACCGTGATCGCCCCGGTCTCGGATGATCAGGCGAGGAGCGGGAGCGAGGGACTCTGGTCGTGGTGGACGAAGCCCTCCGCCTGCTCACACCCGTGTTCCATGCCGCGGAAGCGGCTCATCCGCTCGTGGGTCGGATACCACTCCTCCGGCAGCTGGCTGGCGTGCGCGAAGCACGCCCGGCGCTTGCGCTCCGCCACGGAGCCGATGTCCACGTAGTCGGTGGGGCGGAAGACCTGCGTCTGCTCGCCGGTGAGCACCTCGAAGTAGTAGAGAGCGGCCTTCTTCCCGGTGCGCAGCCACGCGTCGTAGACGAGGAGGGAGGTGGCCCGGTGGTCCGGGTGGGTGTCGACGGGCCACTGCGTGAGGATCAGGTCCGGCCGCTCTTCCTCCAGGAGCGCGCGCATGGCGGCGTATGCGCCGTCGTCCACGTGCGTGTCGCCGTCCACCTGCCCGCCGAAGCGCGGCTTCGCGCCCAGGATGTCGCACGCCCGCCCCACCTCCGCCGTGCGGATCCGCGCCGCCTCCTCGTGTGATCTTCCCGGTATGCCCGCCTCTCCGCGCGTCAGGTAGAGGGTAACGACCTGGTGCCCCGCTTCCACGTAGCGCGCGATGGTGCCGCCACAGCCGCTCTCCGGATCGTCCGGGTGCCCGCCCGCGACCAACACCTTCAGCCTGTTGGCACCGTGGATGCCGGCCTCCTGGGCCTCCGACAGGGACGCGGCCCCGAGCGCGGCGAGGCCGGCGGGAACGCTCAGGAGGCGGAGCGCCTCGCGACGGGTGACGTTCATCTGGATCCGGGGTGGGGGGGGCGAGGCAGGCCTTCCGATTCCACCCACGATACGGGCGCCGGCGGGTGGTCGGCAACCACACCGGTGATCGGCCGCTCGGAGCCGCCGCGCGAGGCCCGCCGAACCCGGGCGGACCCGGGCGCGCGCGCCTCGCCCGCTGCCACTTCGGCGGTTGACACGCTGCCGGCGACGCTCTAGCTTTCACCGTTTCTCCGGGCTTCGCCCCACTATTCCATTCCCCCAACCCATCCGCGGGCCCCGCGCCCCGGAGCACGGAAGGCAATCCCACGCCATGGCCGACGAAATCACGCAGGACCAGACCTCCACCGTCGAGACGGAGAGCACGGGCGGCGTCGCCGTCGCGCCGGAGCTCACCATGCAGGAGATCGCCGAGCGCGCCCGCTCCATCAACGTCCGCCCCGACCTCTTCGACGAGGAGGAGTACGACCTCGACGAGTACGAGGCGATGCTCGAGATGTACGAGGGTACGCTCACGAACATCGAAGAGGGCGAGATCGTCACGGCGCGCGTGCTGCGCGTGACCGACAAGTCCGTCATCCTGGACGTCGGCTTCAAGAGCGAGGGCTCGGTCAACCGTGACGAGTTCAAGGACCCCGACGCGCTGCAGCCGGGCGACGAGGTCGAGGTCTACCTCGAGAACCTCGAGGACGAGGACGGCGTCGTCGTCCTCTCCAAGAAGAAGGCCGACTTCCTGCGCGTCTGGGAGAAGATCCGCGAGGCCTACGAGAACGGCTCGCCGGTCCCGGGCATCCTCACGCGCAAGATCAAGGGTGGCGTCACCGTCGACCTCATGGGCGTCGATGCCTTCCTGCCGGGCTCGCAGATCGCGCTTCGCCGCGTTCCCAACATCGAGGACCTACTCGGCGAGACGTACGACTTCAAGATCATCAAGCTCAACAAGCGCCGCCGCAACATCGTCGTCAGCCGGCGCGTGCTGCTGGAGGCGGAGCGCGAGATCAAGCGCGAGACGCTGAAGAAGGAGCTCGAGGTCGGCCAGGTCCGCCGCGGCGTGGTGAAGAACATCACCGACTTCGGCGCCTTCATCGACCTCGGCGGCATGGACGGCCTGCTGCACATCACCGACATGAGCTGGGGCCGCGTCGGCCATCCCAGCGAGGTGGTGCACATCGGCGACGAGCTCGACGTCAAGGTGCTCGACATCGACTGGGAGCGCGAGCGCCTCTCGCTCGGCCTCAAGCAGCTCCAGCCCTACCCCTGGACCGACGTCGACAAGAAGTACCCCGTCGGCTCGCGCGTCCGAGGCAAGGTGGTCTCGATCACCAACTACGGCGCCTTCATCGAGCTGGAGAAGGGCGTCGAGGGCCTGGTCCACATCTCCGAGATGAGCTGGACGCGCAACGTACGCCACCCGAGCAAGATGGTCACGCTCGGCGACGAGGTGGAGGCCGTGGTGCTGAAGGTCGACCCGAACGAGGAGAAGATCTCGCTCGGCATGAAGCAGATCGAGGAGGACCCCTGGCACACGCTGCCGGAGAAGTACCCGGTGGGCACGCGCCTCTCGGGCAAGGTCCGCAACCTCACCTCCTTCGGCGCCTTCGTCGAGATCGAGCCGGGCATCGACGGGCTCGTCCACATCTCGGACATGAGCTGGACGAAGCGGATCCAGCACCCCTCGGAGATCGTCCACAAGGGCGACGACGTGGACGTGCTGATCCTCGGCGTCGACGCCGAGAACAAGCGGATCTCGCTGGGGCTGAAGCAGACGCAGGAGGATCCCTGGGACGAGCTGTCGCGGGAGTTCACCCCGGGCAAGCAGCTCACCGGCCGCATCTCGCGCCTGCAGGACAAGGGCGTGGCGGTCGACCTCGGCAACGACGTGGAGGGCTTCGTGCCGCTCTCGCAGATCGGCGTCGCCGGGCTGCAGAACCCGGCCGATCTCTTCGCCGAGGGCGACGAGCTGGAGATGGAGGTCACGGAGGTCGACCCGGAGAACCGGCGGATCGTGCTCAACGTCACGCGCGTTCCGAAGCTCGAGGAGGGCGCCGTGATCCAGCCCGCCTCCGCCCCGGCCCCCGCGGCCGAAGCGGAGCCGGCCGAAGAGCCCGCCACCGAGGCGGAGCCGGCCGGGGAGACCGAAGAGGCGTAACCCGCCGCACCGGGTGAGTCGGAGGGGGCGCGAGGCTTCGGCTTCGCGCCCCCTCCCTCGTTCGAGGCCGGGAGCGTGCGCGCGCGACGGTCGGGCCGTAGTTTGCCCGCTACCGGGAAGTGCCGTTCCCCGACCCCCGAACCCCCTATCCTGAATCCTGAATCCTCCCCATGCGAGAGAAGCTCGAGCAGCTGGAAGCACTGCGGCGTCAGGCGGCACTCGGCGGGGGCGAGGAGCGCATCGAGGCTCAGCACGAGCGCGGCAAGCTCACCGCGCGTGAGCGCCTCGACGTCCTCCTGGACGAGGGCTCGTTCGTGGAGCTCGACCGCTTCGTCGTCCACCGCGCCACCGCCTTCGGCCTGGAGGATGAGAAGTACCTCGGCGACGGCGTCGTGACCGGCTACGGCGCCGTCCACGGCCGGCTCGTCTACGTCTTCTCCCAGGACTTCACCGTCTTCGGCGGCTCGCTCTCCGAGGCGCACGCGGAGAAGATCTGCAAGGTCATGGACCTGGCGCTGAAGAACGGCGCGCCCGTGGTCGGCCTGAACGATTCGGGCGGGGCGCGCATCCAGGAGGGTGTCGTCTCGCTCGGCGGCTACGCCGAGCTCTTCCTGCGCAACACCCTCGCCTCGGGCGTGGTGCCGCAGATCTCGGCCGTCCTGGGTCCCTGCGCCGGCGGAGCGGTCTACTCGCCCGCCATCACCGATTTCGTCTACATGGTGCAGGGGACGAGCTACATGTTCGTCACGGGGCCCAACGTGGTGAAGACCGTCACCCACGAGGAGGTGACGATGGAGGAGCTGGGCGGCGCGACGGCGCACGCCTCCACCTCCGGCGTGGCGCACTTCAACTGCGCCAACGAGGTCGAGTGCCTCGAGCGCGTCCGCGCGCTCTTCGCTTTCATTCCGCAGAACAATCGCGAGGATCCCCCGCGCCGCCCCACCGACGACCCTCCCGACCGCGCCGACGAGGAGCTCCTCGGCCTCGTCCCGGACAACCCCAACAAGCCGTACGACATGCACGAGGTCGTGCGCCGCGTCGTGGACGACGGGGAGTTCTACGAGGTCCACGCCGACTTTGCCCGGAACATCCTCTGCGGCTTCGCGCACGTCGGCGGCCACTCGGTGGGCATCGTGGCCAACCAGCCGGCGGTCCTCGCCGGCGTCCTGGACATCGACGCCTCCGTCAAGGCCGCCCGCTTCGTGCGCTTCTGCGACGCCTTCAACATCCCGCTCCTCACCTTCGAGGACGTTCCCGGCTTCCTCCCCGGCGTGGGGCAGGAGCACGGTGGAATCATCCGCCAGGGCGCCAAGCTCCTCTTCGCCTACTGTGAGGCGACCGTCCCCAAGATCACCATCATCACCCGCAAGGCCTACGGTGGCGCCTACGACGTGATGAGCTCGAAACACATCCGCGGCGACGTCAACTACGCCTGGCCCACCGCCGAGATCGCCGTCATGGGTGCCAAGGGCGCCGTCGAGATCCTCTACCGCCGCGAGATCCAGGCGGCGGAGGACCCGGAGGCCCGCGCCGCCGAGCTGCAGGCCGGGTACGCCGAGCGCTTCGCCAACCCCTATGCCGCCGCCGAGCGCGGCTACGTCGACGACGTCATCGACCCCAGAGAGACCCGCGCGCGCGTCGTCAGCGCCCTCGACATGCTCCAGAACAAGCGCGACGAGAACCCCTGGAAGAAGCACGGCAACATTCCCCTGTGAGGACGGCGGAACCCCGGAGCCCGGAAGGGCATGGGACGATGGAGGAGTACCATCCGTGAAATCCGCGAGCTACCTTGAGACGATGCGGCCCGGCCCGTCACGCCTCGACGGATTCTTCAACGACGCCCCGAGGCGATTGATGCACAACGTGATGAGTCATCCGTGTTCAACAAGATTCTAGTCGCCAATCGGGGTGAGATCGCGCTGCGGGTCATCCGCGCCGCGCACGAGCTGGGGGTGCGCGCGGTGGCGGTCTACTCCGCGGCCGACCGCCTCGCGCCGCACGTCCTGGAGGCCGACGAGGCGTACCTGGTCGGCCCCGCGCCGGCGTCGGAGAGCTATCTCCGCGGCGACGTGCTCATCGAGGTGGCGAAGCGGAGCGGCGCCGAGGCCATCCACCCGGGCTACGGCTTTCTCTCGGAGCGCGCGCCGTTCATCCGCGCGGTGCGGGAGGCGGGGCTCGTCTTCATCGGCCCGAGCGCGGAGGCGGTGGAGGCGATGGGCGACAAGACGGCGGCGCGCCAACGGATGATCGCGGCCGGGGTGCCGGTCGTGCCCGGGACGACGGAGCCACTCGCCGACGCGGCCGAGGCGCGGCGCGTGGCGGGCGAGATCGGTTACCCTGTGCTGCTCAAGGCGGCGGCCGGCGGGGGCGGGAAGGGGATGCGCGTGGTGTCGGGCGAGGGCGAGATCGAGCGTGCCTTCGTCGCCGCCGGGAACGAGGCGCGGTCCGCCTTCGGGGACGACGCGGTCTACGTCGAGAAGTACCTGGTGGGCCCGCGCCACATCGAGATCCAGGTGCTGGCCGACCGACACGGCACGACGCTGCACCTCGGCGAGCGCGAGTGCTCCATCCAGCGGCGGCACCAGAAGAGGATCGAGGAGGCGCCCTCCGCCGTGCTCACGCCGGCCGAGCGGGCGGCGATGGGGGAGATGGCCGTCGCCGCGGCGCGCGCGGTGGGCTACGAGGGGGCGGGCACCATCGAGTGCCTCTACCAGGACGGTGCCTTCTTCTTCCTGGAGATGAACACCCGCATCCAGGTGGAGCACCCGGTGACGGAGCTGGTGACGGGCATCGACCTCGTGCAGTGGCAGATCCGCGTGGCCGCGGGCGAGCCGCTCCCGTGGAGCCAGGCAGAGATCGGCTGGACGGGGCACGCCGTCGAGTGCCGGATCACCTCCGAGGACCCGATGAACGCCTTCCTCCCCTCCACCGGCCGCATCGAGCTCCTGGAGCTTCCCGCCGGCCCCGGCGTGAGGTGGGACGGCGGGATCGCGCCGGGCTACGAGGTGGGGCTCTTCTACGACCCCATGCTCGCCAAGCTCATCGTCCACGCGCCCACTCGCGAAGCGGCGATCGAGAGGATGAAGCGCGCGCTGGGCGAGCTGCGCGTGGTCGGGGTCGAGACGAGCGCGCCCTTCCACCTCCGCGTGATGGACGAGCCGGACTTCCGCCGCGGCTCGATCGACATCCGCTATCTGGAGAAGCACGAGGCCGAGCTGGTGAGTCCGGAGATCGACGGCGAGACGGCGCGCGCCGCCGCGCTGACGCTGGCGCTGATCGAGGAGGGCCGGCGCGAGCGCCGGGCACCGACGCGGCTGGAGAACGGCGCGGGAAACGGTGGCTCGGCCTGGAAGCGTGCCGCGGGATGGCGATGCCGGTGACCCGCGCGCGCGTCGCCATCGACTCCATCGCCGCGGGCGGGGAGGGGGTGGGGCGGCTCGCCGACGGGCGCGTCGTCTTCGTGCACCGCACCGCCCCGGGCGACGTCGCCGAGGTCGAGCTGACGGAGCGGCACCCGCGCTGGGCGCGTGGGCGGCTGCTGCGCGTCGTCGAGCCCTCGCCGCAGCGCCGCCCCGCGCCGTGCCCCTTCTACGACCGGTGCGGCGGCTGCACGCTGGAGCACCTCGAATACGCTGCCCAGCTCGCGGCTAAGGCGCGCATCGTGAGCGACGCGCTCACGCGGATCGGCGGCCTCGCCATCGCGCCGCCGGCGGTCGTGCCCTCGCCGCGCGAGCTTCGCTACCGGAACCGGGTCTCCTTCGCGCTGCGGCGACTCGGCACGGGCAGGGTGGTCGCCGGCTTCCACGCGCTCGGAAACCCGCGGCGCATCGTCGACATGGACGGCCGCTGCCTCCTACCCGAGGAGCCCATCGCCCTCGTCTGGGAACGCCTCCGCGCCGCCTGGGGACCGGACGCGCACCTGCTCCCCCCCGGCGCCGAGCTGCGCCTCACGCTGCGCGCCACCGAGGCGGGCGCAGTCTCGCTGCTCGTCGAGGGCGGCTTCTCGCCCGGCCGGCCGGAGGAGCTGCTCTCCACCGTCGAGGGTCTCGCGTCGATCTGGCACCGCCCCGGCCCCGCCGCGCCCCGGCTCGTCGCCGGTGCGCCCGGCCTCCCGGAGACCTGGGGCGAGGAGACTGTCGCGCTCGGCGGCGCGGCCTTCCTGCAGGTCAATCGCGCGGCGGCCAGGCTGCTGGAGGACCACGTGATGGAGCGAGCGGGCGACGTCACGGGCCTCAGGGTCGTGGACGCATACTGCGGCGTGGGCCTGCACGCGCGCCGCCTCGCCCGCGCCGGCGCGCGGGTGGTGGGCATCGAGCTCGATCCCGACGCCGTCGCCGCCGCCCGCGCCGGCGCGGTTCCCGGTGCGCTCTTCGAGGAGGGCCCGGTCGAGCAGCTCCTGCCAGGCGCGCTCCCGGCCGACCTCCTGATCCTCAACCCACCGCGCGCGGGCGTGGCGCCGGAAGCGCTGGATGCCCTCCTGGCGGCTCCGCCGCCGCGGATCCTCTACATCTCCTGCAACCCGGCGACGCTGGCGCGGGACCTGAAGCGGCTCGGCGAGGGCGCCTTCGAGCTGCGGAGCGTGCGCGCCTTCGACCTCTTTCCTCAGACCGCCCACGTGGAAACGGTCGCCGAGCTGGCGCTGACGTCGTGAGTGCCGGGGCCGCTTCTTGCGCCCCTGGAATCCCGAATCCCGAAACCCGAATCCTGCCGTCCCGTGCGCTACTTCGTCACCCTGAACGACCGCACCGTCGAGGTGGACCTCTCGGGCCCGGCGCCGACCGTCGACGGCCGACCCGTGCGCGCGGAGCTGGTCGGCGTCGCGCCCGGCCTGTACCACCTGCTCGTCGACGGGCGCTCCGTCCCCGTCGTCGTGGAGCCCGGCGCGACGGGCGGCCAGTGGGAGCTGAGCATTCGCGGCCGGCGGCTCGTCGCCGACGTCGTCGACGAGCGCACCCGCGCCATCCGCGCGATGAGCGGGGGGGGCGCCGCCGCCGCGGAGAAGGTCGTCACCGCGCCGATGCCGGGCCTCGTCGTGCGGGTCGAGGTCCAGCCGGGCGAGCGGGTACGGGCGGGCCAGGGGGTCGTGGTGGTCGAGGCGATGAAGATGGAGAACGAGCTGAAAGCGCCCGCGGACGGCCTGGTCGCCGGCGTGTACGCCGAGGCGGGGCAGACGGTGGAGAAGGGCGCGGTGCTCCTCGTACTGGAGTGAGCGATGGCGGACGAGCGGAACGGCAAGGCGGCGTGGGAGGAGCGCTCCGTGGCCCCGGCGGTGGGGAAGCACCCGGAGCGGAAGGAGCACTTCGAGACCACCAGCGGCCTCGAGGTCGAGCGGCTCTACACTCCGGAGGACGCGCCGATCGACTACGCCCGCGACCTCGGCTACCCGGGCGAGTACCCCTTCACGCGCGGCATCCAGCCGACGATGTACCGCGGTCGCCTCTGGACGATGCGCCAGTACGCCGGCTTCGGCACCGCCGGGCAGACGAACGAGCGCTTCCACCTCCTCCTCGACGCCGGTCAGACCGGGCTTTCCGTCGCCTTCGACCTCCCCACGCAGATGGGCTACGACTCCGACGCCCCCGTGGCCGTCGGCGAGGTTGGACGCGTCGGCGTGGCGATCGACTCGATCGAGGACATGCGCGCTCTGCTGCGCGGTATCCCGCTGGGACGCGTCTCCACCTCGATGACGATCAACGCCACCGCGGCGATCCTCCTCGCCCTCTACGTCGCCGTGGCCGACGAGCAGGGCGTGCCGCGCGACCGGATCGCGGGCACCGTCCAGAACGACATTCTCAAGGAGTACATCGCCCGCGGCACCTACATCTACCCCGTCGAGCCGAGCCTGCGGCTCATCACCGACGTCTTCGCCTTCTGCAACGCCGAGATCCCGCGCTGGAACACCATCTCCATCAGCGGCTACCACATCCGCGAGGCGGGCTCGACGGCGGCGCAGGAGATCGCCTTCACCTTCGCCGATGCCGTCGAGTACGTCGAGCGCGCCCGCGCCGCCGGCCTCGACCTCGAGGCGTTCGCCCCCCGGCTCTCCTTCTTCTTCGCCGCGCATAACGACCTCTTCGAGGAGGTGGCCAAGTTCCGCGCCGCGCGCCGCCTGTGGGCGAAGCTCATGCGCGAGCGCTTCGGCGCCTCCGACGAGAGCGCCAGGCTGCGCTTCCACACGCAGACCGGCGGCTCCACGCTCACCGCGCAGCAGCCGCTCGACAACGTCGTGCGCGTCACCGTCCAGGCGCTCGCGGCCGTGCTCGGCGGCACGCAGTCGCTCCACACCAACGGCTACGACGAGGCGCTCTCCCTCCCGACCGCCGGGGCCGCGACTCTGGCGCTGCGAACTCAGCAGGTCCTCGCCTACGAGTCCGGCGTGACCGACACGGTCGACCCGCTGGGCGGCTCCTACTACGTCGAGTCGCTCACCGATGCGCTGCAGGAGAAGGCCGAGCGCTACCTCGAGGCCATCGAGGGGCTGGGCGGCGCGGCGCGCGCCATCTCCTACATGCAGGACGAGATTCACCGCGCGGCGTACGAGCACCAGCTCGCGGTCGAGAGCGGCGAGCGCGTGGTGGTGGGGGTGAACCGTTTCGTCGAGGCGGAGCCGCCGCCGGACCTCTCCCGCCCCGACTACCGCGCGCTGGAAGCGGACCAGCGTGCGCGACTCCAGCGCTTCCGCGCGGCGCGCGACGACGAGCGCGTCCACGAGCACCTCGTGGCCCTGCGCGAGGGTGCCCGTGGGGCGACGAACCTGATGCCGCCCATCATCGCCGCGGTGAAGGACGGCGTGACGCTGGGCGAGATCAGCGGCGCGTTCCGCGAGGTGTGGGGGGTATACGGGGCGAGGTGAGGAGACGTCGATCGCGCTGACGGCGCACGCCCCGCCCCGTGGCGGCAGGCCGCTCGCCCGTGTATCTTTTTCTGTTTGTCGTCTGAAGGCGATCGGAGCCAGAATCAGCGAGACGGTGGATCATGCCTACGTACGAATATCGCTGTCCGTCGTGCAAGCACGAGTTCGAGAAGTTCCAGCGGATGTCCGACGAGCCGGTGGCCGAGTGTCCCGAGTGCGGCGCCGAGGCCGAACGGAAGCTCTCGGGCGGGGCGGGCCTCCTCTTCAAGGGGTCGGGCTTCTACATCACCGACTACCGCAGTGACAGCTACAAGCAGGCGGCGAAGTCGGAGAAGCCGGAGAGCGGCGGCGGGGAGAAGAAGAGCGGCGGGGACTCGTCGTCCTCGCCCAAGCCAGCGAAGAGCGAATAGATGCCGGCGGAGCAGCTGAGTGAGGAGATCGCGCGCGTCCTGCGGGAGCTGGGCGTGCGGGAGCCGGTGGAGATCGCGATCGAGCGGCCGAAGAACACCGAACACGGCGACTTCGCCACGAACGTGGCGCTGACGCTGGCGCGCCCGCTGAAGCGCGCGCCGCGTCAGATCGCGGAGGAGCTGGTGGGGCGGCTCGACCTCGCTGCGGCGGGCGTGCGCAGCGCGGAGGTGGCGGGCCCGGGCTTCATCAACTTCCGCGTGGCGACCGATTACGTGCGTGAGGGCCTGGCCGCGCTCGTGCGCGCCGGGGTGGACTTCGGTCGCGCCGACGTAGGCGCCGATGCGCCGGTGGTGGTGGAGTTCGTCTCCGCCAACCCCACCGGCCCGCTGCACATCGGCCACGGCCGCCAGGCGGCGCTCGGCGACGCCGTCTCCGAGCTGCTGGAGTGGACCGGCTGGCGGGTGCAGCGCGAGTTCTACTACAACGACGCCGGCGAGCAGATCGCCCGCCTGGCGCGCAGCGTCTGGGCGCGCTACCAGCAGCAGCTCGGCAACGACGTCGCCTTCCCGGAGGACGGCTACCACGGCGCCTACGTCAGCGACGTGGCGCGCGACTTCATCGCGCGCGAGGGCGAGCGCTTCCTCGGTGAGGAGACGCCGGAGGCGCTGGAGGCGATGCGCGTCTTCGCCGTCGCCGAGCTGCGCGCGGAGCAGAACCGCGACCTCGACGAGTTCCGCGTCCACTTCGATCACTTCTTCCTGGAGTCCTCGCTCTACACGAGCGGCCGGGTGGAGGAGACGATCGAGCGGCTGCGCGCGACGGGGCTCGTCTACGAGAAGGACGGCGCGCTCTGGTTGGAGACGACGCGCTTCGGCGACGACAAGGACCGGGTGATGGTCAAGAGCACCGGCCATCCGACGTACTTCCTCCCGGACGTCGCCTACCACGTCACCAAGTGGGAGCGCGGCTTCCACCGGGCGATCAACGTCCAGGGCGCCGACCACCACGGCACCGTCGCGCGGGTGCGCGCGGGGCTGCGGGCGCTCGGCCTGCCCGAGGGCTATCCCGAGTACGTGCTGCACCAGATGGTGCTGGTGATGCGCGGCGGGCAGGAGGTCAAGTTCTCGAAGCGCGCGGGCAGCTACGTGACGCTGCGCGACCTCTTCGAGGAGGTGGGCGTGGACGTGACGCGCTACTTCTTCCTCATGCGCCGCGCCGAGGCCCAGCTCACCTTCGACCTCGACCTCGCGCTCGACCAGTCGGAGAAGAACCCCGTTTACAAGGTCCAGTACGCGCACGCGCGGATGGCGTCGATCTTCCGCCGCGCCGGCGTCGACGACCCCGCCGCGCTCGACCCGGACGCCGCCGACCTCGCGCTCCTCGACCAGCCGGCCGAGCAGGAGCTGGTGAAGCTGCTCCTGCGCTTCCCCGAGCTGGTGGCGAGCGCGGCCGAGCGCCGCGCGCCCCACGCCGTCTGCGAGTACCTGGAGGAGACGGCCGGGGCGGTGAACTCGTGGTACCACGCGGGCAATCTGAGCCCCGAGCTGCGGGTGGTAGGGGACGAGGTGCCCGGGCCCGTCAGCCGCGCCCGCCTCGTCCTCGCCCGCGCCGTCCAGATCGTGCTCGCGAACGGACTCTCTCTCCTCGGCGTCAGCGCTCCCGACCGGATGGAGCGCGCGCCGGAGAGCGCCTGACATACTCACATCCCGGATCGATTCCATGCCCCTGCTCGTCGTCGGAAGCGTCGCCCTGGACACCGTCGAGACCCCCTTCGGCCGCGCCGACGACGCGCTCGGAGGGTCGGCCACCTTCTTCGCCGCCGCGGCCTCGTGCTTCTGCCCCGTCCAGCTGGTGGGCGTCGTGGGCGACGACTTCCCGGCGGGCTCGCTCGACTTCCTCGCCGAGCGCGGCGTCGACCTCTCCGGGCTGGAGCGCGCGGCGGGCGAGAGCTTCCGCTGGTCGGGCGTCTACAGCTTCGACCTGAACTCGCGCGAGACGCTCGACACGCGCCTCGGCGTCTTCGCCGACTTCGCCCCCCGCATCCCCGCGCCCTTCCGCTCCAGCGAGTGGGTCTTCCTCGGCAACATCGACCCCGAGCTCCAGCTCGACGTCCTCGGCCAGATCGAGAAGCCGCGCCTGGTGGCGTGCGACACGATGAACTTCTGGATCTCCGGCAAGCGCGAGCAGCTCCTCCACCTGCTCGGCCGGGTCGACCTCCTGCTCGTCAACGACTCCGAGGCGCGCGAGCTCTCGGGCGACTTCAACCTCGCCCGCGCCGCGCGCTGGATCCAGGCGCGCGGCCCGCGCTACGTCATCATCAAGAAGGGCGAGCACGGCGCGATCCTCTTCACCCCGAGCGGCGCCTTCTTCGCCCCCGGCTTCCCGCTCGAGGAGGTCTTCGACCCGACGGGCGCCGGCGACGCCTTCGCCGGCGGGCTCATGGGCTATCTCGGCCGCTGCGGCCGGCTGAGCGACGACGACCTGCGCCGCGCCGTCATCTACGGCTCCGCGATGGGCTCCTTCGCCGTCGAGCGCTTCTCCGTCGACCGCTTCCGCGACCTCACCCGCGCCGAGGTCGAGGCGCGCGTGCGCCGCTTCCGGGAGATGACCACCTTCGAGCTTCCCGCGCCGGAGCTGGAGGCGAATGTCTGAGGAGCGACTCTCCTACCGCGACGCCGGCGTCGACATCGACGCGGCCAACCGGGCCAAGGGCGGGATCGCCGCGCTGCTGCGCGCCACCCGCACCGCGGACACGCTTTCCGACCTCGGCTCCTTCGGCGGCCTCTACCGCGTGCCGTCGGGCGTCGAGCGGCCGGTGCTGGTGGCGAGCGCCGACGGCGTCGGCACCAAGCTCAAGCTCGCCTTCCTCACCGGCCGCCACGACACCGTCGGCGAGGACCTCGTCAACCACTGCGTCGACGACATCCTCGTCCAGGGCGCGCGGCCCCTCTTCTTCCTCGACTACATCGGGATGGGGCGCCTCGAGCCCGGCACCGTCGAGGCCCTGGTGGGCGGCATCGCGCGCGGCTGCCGCGCCAACGGCTGCGCCCTCCTCGGCGGCGAGACGGCCGAGATGCCGGATTTCTACGCGCCCGGCGAGTACGACCTCGCCGGCACCATCGTCGGCATCGTCGAGGAGTCGCGCATCCTCGACGGCTCCGCCATCCGGGAGGGCGACGCGGTCGTGGCGATCGCCTCCTCGGGCCTGCACACCAACGGCTACTCGCTGGCGCGGCGCGTCGTCTTCGACCGCATGGGCCTCTCGCCCGACGACGCCTTCCCGGAGGAGGGCGAGAGCGTCGCCGACGTCCTGCTCCGTCCCCACCGATCGTTCTTCTCCAGCGTCTATCCTCTGCTCGAGGAGGGGAAGATCCACGGCCTGGCGCACATCACCGGCGGCGGGTTGCTCGAGAACGTCCCGCGCGTGCTGCCGGCCGGCCTCTCGGCCCGCATCGACACTGGCTCCTGGACGGTGCCCGCCGTCTTCCGCGTGCTGCAGCGCGAGGGCGGCGTGGAAACCCGCGAGATGTTCCGCGCCTTCAACATGGGCGTGGGCATGGTCGCCATCGTCGCGCCGGAGGACGCGGACGCGGTGGTATCCGCCCTGCGGAGCGCGGGTGAGAACGCGTGGATCGCCGGGGAGATCGTTCCCGGCGAGGGGAACGTGATTCTGGACTGAGGGAAGGGGGCGGGATGAAGAAGTACGTCGGGTGGATGGTGATCGGGGCAATGCTGATTCCCGCGGCCGCGGCTGCCCAGGAGAGCGGGCTCGTCGGGGCGTGCGCGGCGATCGAGTCGAGCGCCCGGCCGGCCTGCCTGGTCGTGGCGCAGGCAGTGGAATCGGCGCAACCGAAGCTGGGGATCCTGCTCAGCGGAGGAAATCCCACCCCCGGTACCGCCTCCACGGGCGGGCTGAAGCTGGGAATGCTCCCGGGCGTGAGTCTCACGGTCAGGGCGAACGCCGTATCCGCGCATATCCCGGACGTCCGTGAGATCCACACCGGGCCCACCGACGGGCAGAGCTACGGTGAGCTGCGTATCGTCGCGCCGTCGCTGTCCGCCACCGCCACCCTCGGCGTCTTTCCCGGCGTCAGCATCGCCCCTACGATCGGAGGGATCGGGGCCGTGGACCTGCTCGGCTCCGCGTCGTGGCTCCCGCTCCGTAGCGTCGGCAGCGACGACTTCCGGCCCGGAACGGCGGACGTCGCCTATGGCGGCGGCGTGAGGGTGGGCCTCCTGCGCGAGTCCTTTCTCACACCCGGCGCCTCGGTCTCCCTCATGTACCACAGGCTGGGGACGGTCGCGTACGGGCAGGTCTGTCCGACGGGCGTCACAACCTCCACGACCCATGACGACGGCTACACGCTTACCGAGGGAGAGTGCGTCCCCTCCGATCTCGGGGACCTGGGGGAGTTCAGCTTCGACCTGAGCAACTGGAGCGCGCGCGCCGCCGTCAGCAAGCACCTGCTCGGTCTCGGACTCGCGGCGGGGGTCGGTTACGACCGCTTGGCCAGCGACCTCGCGGCCGGCGTCCGCGCGCCGCAGGGTGCCTGGCCCTCCAGCCTTTACTACGCCCGTGTCAGCGATGTCACGCTGGAGCAGGGCCGCTGGTCCGCTTTCGTGGACGGCTCCTTTTCGCTCCTGGTGGCGAGCCTGGCGGCCGAGGTGGGATGGCAGCAGGGCGGGAATGCGGTGGCCGGCTATCCCGCGAACAGCGACTTCGACCCCGGGAAGGGCACCCTCTTCGGCAGCGTCGGCCTGCGCGTCGCGCTCTGATCCCGTGACCGCCGACGGCGAGGACCTCCGCCACATGCGCCGCGCGCTGGATCTGGCGCGCCGCGGCTGGGGTCGGGTCGCGCCGAACCCGCTCGTCGGCGCGGTGATCGTGCGCGACGGTGAGGTGGTGGGCGAGGGCTGGCACACGGAGTACGGCCAGCCCCACGCGGAGGTCGAGGCGCTCCGCCAGGCGGGGGAGCGCGCCCGCGGCGCCACGGCCTACGTGACGCTCGAGCCGTGCGCGCACTTCGGCAAGACGCCGCCTTGCGCGGACGCGCTGATCGAAGCCGGCGTGGCGCGCGTGGTGATCGCGTGCCGCGATCCGAACCCCGAAGCCGAGGGCGGCGCGGAGCGGCTGCGGCGGGCGGGAGTGGAGGTCGAGGCGGACGTCGAGGAGCAGGCCGCGCGCGACCTGAACGCGCCCTTCTTCCACGCGCACTCGCCCGCGGGTGAATCGAGGCCCTGGGTCCATCTCAAGCTCGCCCTCTCGCTCGACGCGCGCATCGCCGACGCGGCGGGCCGCTCGCAGTGGGTCACCGGCGAGGCGGCGCGCGCGGAGGTGCACCGGCTGCGCGCGGGGCACGACGCCGTCGCCGTCGGCATCGCCACGGCGCTGGCGGACGACCCCACGCTCACCGTCCGCGGTGAGGTACAGCCGCGGGTCGCGCCGGTTCGGGTGGTCTTCGACCGCGCGCTCCGCCTCGCGCCGGACTCGCGGCTCGCGCGCTCGGCCGGGGAGGTCCCGGTCTGGCTCGTCTGCGGGCCCGACGCGCCGGGCGATCGACGCGCCGCCCTGGAGGCACGCGGCGTGCGCCCGCTCCCGGCCGCGGACCTTCGCGAGGCCCTGCGGGCGCTCCGGAACGAGGGCGTGCGCTCCATGCTCTGCGAGGGCGGCGGCCGGCTCGCCTCGGCGCTGCTCGGGGCCGACGCGGTCGACCGCATGAGCCTCTTCTACGCGCCGGTCCTGCTCGGGCCGGGTGGGCTCGCCGGCTTTCCCGGAATCGCGGACGCGGCGATCGCCGAGGCCCACCGCTGGCGCCACCTGGAGTCGCGCTCGCTGGAGCCCGACACCCTCATCGTCCTGACCCGCTGACGCACATGTTCACCGGCATCATCGAGGAAGTCGGCACCATCGCCGCCGTGCGTCCGCTCGGCAACGGCCGCGCCTTCCGCGTCGCGGCGGCGCTCGTGCTCGACGGCCTCGCGCTCGGCGACAGCGTCGCCGTCGACGGCGTCTGTCTGACCGTCACGGCGCTCGACGAGAGCGGGTTCGAGGTGGAGAGCATCGCCACCACGCTGGAGCGCACCACGCTCGGCGCCCTCCACGAGGGGCGGCGCGTGAACCTGGAGCGCGCGATGAGCGTCGGCGCTCGCCTCGGCGGCCACCTCGTCCTGGGCCACGTCGACGGCGTGGGCGAGGTGCTGCGCGTGGAGCCGCGCGAGGAGCTCACGCTCATCGACTTCACCCTGCCCGGCGAGGTCGAGCGCGTCACCGTGCTCCACGGCTCCGTCACCCTGAACGGCATCAGCCTGACGGTGAACGCGCTCCCGGCCCCCGGCGTCGCCCAGGTCTCCATCATCCCGTTCACCCGCGAGCACACGGCGATCTCCGAACTGCGCGCGGGCGACGGGGTGAACCTCGAGGGCGACGTCATCGGCAAGTACGTTCGCCACCTCCTCGGCTCCCCGGCCAGCGCGGACCTCCGCCGCGCCTGGGGGTACTAGGGATAGCTGATAGCTGATAGCCGACTGAAGACCGAGGCATCATGCCGTTCGACCGCATCGAGGACGCGATCCAGGACATCCGCGACGGGAAGCTCGTCATCGTCGCGGACGACGAGGATCGCGAGAACGAGGGGGATCTCGTCTGCGCCGCCTCGCTGGTGACGCCCGAGATCATCAACTTCATGGCCATGCACGGCCGCGGCCTCGTCTGTCTCACGCTCACGCCGGAGCGTGCCGACGCTCTGGAGCTGCGGCCGATGACGGACGTCAACAGCGAGGCGTACGGGACCGCCTTCACCGTCTCCGTGGACGCCGCCTCGCGCTTCGGCGTCACCACCGGGATCAGCGCCTGGGATCGCGCGAAGACCATCCAGGTCTGCCTCGACCCCGAGAGTCGCGCCTCCGATCTCCGTCGGCCGGGGCACGTCTTCCCGCTGCGCGCGCGGCCCGGCGGCGTGCTGCGCCGCGTCGGCCAGACGGAGGCTTCGGTCGACCTCGCGCGCATGGCGGGGCTCGAGCCCGCGGGCGTCATCTGCGAGATCCTCAACCCGGACGGCAGCATGGCCCGGCGCCCGGAGCTGGAGCGCTTCGCCGCCGAGCACGGCCTGCGCTTCGTCACCGTCGCACAGATCGTGGCGCACCGGCTGGCGAGCGAGCGCCTGGTCCAGAGAGCGGCGGAGGCCGTGATCCCGACGCCCTACGGCGAGTGGACGATGATCGCCTACCGCAACGACGTCGACTCGCGCGAGCACGTTGCGTTCGTGAAGGGCGAGATCGACGGGCGGGAGAACGTCATGGTGCGCATGCACTCGGAGTGCCTCACGGGCGACGTCTTCCACTCGATGCGCTGCGACTGCGGAGAGCAGCTCGACGCGGCCATGCGCATGATCGCCGAGGAGGGCGCCGGCGCGATCGTCTACCTCCGACAGGAAGGGCGGGGAATCGGGCTCGTCCACAAGCTGCGCGCCTACCAGCTGCAGGACGGCGGCCTCGACACCGTGCAGGCCAACGAGGCGCTCGGCTTCCGCGCCGACCTGCGCGACTACGGCATCGGCGCCCAGATCCTCATCGATCTCGGCCTCAGCTCGCTGCGCATCCTCACCAACAACCCGAAGAAGATCGTCGGCCTGGAGGGCTACGGCCTCTCCGTCTCCGAGCAGGTCCCGATCCGCGTCGAGCCGAACCCGCACAACCGCGGCTACCTGGCCACGAAGCGCGACAAGATGGGACACCTGCTCAATTCTTAATTGTGAATTTTGAATCTTCGATCGGGACTGCGCCGCACAATCGGATACGGGTGCCGTGCTGCCGTAATTCAGGATTCACAATTCAAAATTCAAAATTCTCATGATCGAGCACCACGCGCAGTTGCAGGGAACCGGCAAACGTTTCGGCCTCGTGGTCAGCCGCTTCAACGAGCTGATCACGAAGCAGCTGCTCGCGGGCGCACGCGACTGTCTGCTCCGGCACGGCGTCGCGGAGGACGCGATCGGGGTCGCGTGGGTGCCGGGCGCCTGGGAGATCCCGCTCGCGCTGAGGCATCTCGGTCGCACCGGCCGCTTCGACGCGCTCGTCGCGCTGGGCGCGGTGATCCGGGGGGCGACGCCGCACTTCGACTACGTCTGCAGCGCTGCCGCCAGCGGTGTGACGTCGGTCTCGCTCGAACTGGATCTCCCGATCGCCTTCGGGGTTCTCACCACGGACTCCCTGGAGCAGGCCTTCGAGCGCGCGGGGAGCAAGGCGGGGAACAAGGGCTGGGAGGCGGCGCTCTCGGCGCTCGAGATGGCGGGCCTTCTGGAACGGATCGAGGAAAGCGGAGCCGGTGAAAGAGCGTAGCCGATCGCGCGGTTGGGCGCTGCAGACGCTGTACGCCTGGGAGGCCCGCGGGGCGGGCGAGGAGATGATGGTTCCGATCCTCGACGAGCTCGCGCAGAATCTGCTGATCTCGCCGCGGAACCGCCTGTACGCCGACGTGCTGGTCCGCCTCGTGGCGCAGAACCGCGAGCGCATCGACGCCATCCTGCGGCAGCACCTGACGAACTGGAGCCTGGGCCGGCTCTCCGTCATCGACCGCAACATCCTCCGGCTCGGCGTCGCGGAGCTGCTCTTCGTGGGCGATGTCCCGCCGCGCGTCACGATCCGCGAGATGATCCGGCTCGCGGAGCACTACGCCACCCCCGAGAGCCCGCGCTTCGTCAACGGCGTGCTCGACGCGGTGATGCGCAGCGTCGCCGAGCCGGGGGCCGGCGGCGCGCGGTGAGACTGCTCGTCCTCAACTGGCAGGACCGCCTCAATCCGCAGGGCGGCGGTGCCGAGACCCACATCCACGAGGTCTTCGGTCGGCTGGCGGGCCGGGGCCACGAGGTGACGCTCCTGTGCTCCGGGTGGCCGGGCGTGGAGCGGCGGATCGAGCTCGACGGCATGGAGGTGATCCGTGTCGGCACGCGCTACACCTTCAGCGCCGGGGCACCCGTCTTCTACCGTCGCGAGCTGGCGCGCCGTCCGTTCGACCTCGTGGTGGAGGCGCTGAACAAGGTCCCGCTCTTCTCGCCGCTCTGGAGCGGCAGACGGGTGGTCCTCCTCGCCCACCACCTCTTCGGCGCCACCGCCTTCCGCGAGGCGGCCTTTCCGGTCGCCGGCATGACGTGGCTGCTGGAGCGCCCGCTCTCCCGGGTCTACCGCGGGCTCCCGGCGGAGGCCATCTCGCGCAGCACCGCCGAGGACCTGGTGGCGAGGGGATTGCGCCCCGAGGACATCCGGGTCATCTATCCCGGCATCGACCTCGACTTCTTCGACCCCGCGCAGCCGGCGGAGCGCTTCGCCGAACCCACCTTCCTCTACGTGGGGAGGCTGAGGCGATACAAGGGCGTCGACCTGCTGATCACGGCGCTGGGGCGCCTGCGCGACCGCGGCGTGCCCGCGCGGCTGATCGTCGCCGGCCGCGGCGAGTGGGAGCCGCGGCTCCGCGGGCTGGCGGAGCGCCTCGGCCTCGGCCAGCGGGTGGATTTCCGTGGTTTCGTGACCGAGGAGGAAAAGCGGGACCTCTTCCGCCGGGCCTGGGCGAACCTCTTCTCGTCGCCCAAGGAGGGCTGGGGTATCACGAACCTCGAAGCCGCGGCGTGCGGCACGCCCACGATCGCGAGCGACTCGCCGGGGCTGCGCGAGTCGGTGGTGGCGGGGGAGACGGGTCTGCTGGTACCGCACGGAGACGTGGAGGCGCTCGCCGGTGCCATGCGCCAGCTCGCCTCGGACCGGGGCCGCGTAGAGGAGCTCGGCCGCGGCGCCCTTGCCTTCGCCCGCTCGTTCAGCTGGGAGCGCACCGCGCGGGAGACGGAAGCGCACCTCGCGGGGGCCGTGGAGCGGCGAACCGGCCCGACGGAGGAATCGATCACCTGGTCCGCTCGCGGAGCATGATGCAGACGCAGCCGCCGCTCACCGTCGAACACCTCCTGCGCGTCAAGCGCGAGTCGCTCCAGCTGGAGCTGCTCACCGACGAGCGCGGCCTCTCCCGGGTCATCCGCGGGCCGGAGATCTCCAGCCCGGGGCTCGTCCTCACCGGCTTCACCGAGCGCTTCCCCGCCGAGCGCATCCAGGTGCTCGGCGAGACGGAGATCGCCTTCCTCTTCTCGCTGACCCCCGAGCGCCGCCGCCAGGCGCTCGACGTCTTCTTCTCCTTCAACCTGCCCGCGGTCTTCATCACCAAGGGGCAGGAGCCGCCCGATCCTCTCCTGCTGCTCGCCGGCGAGCGAGGGACGCCGGTGATCCGCTCGCGGATGAAGACCTCCGAGTTCTACCACCGCATCAAGCCCTTCCTCGAAGACTACTTCGCACCTTCGATCATCATGCACGGCTCGCTCGCCGACGTCTACGGCGCGGGCCTGCTCTTCGTGGGCCGCAGCGGGGTGGGGAAGAGCGAGGCCGTCCTCGACCTGATCGAGCGCGGGCACCGTCTCGTGGCGGACGACATGGTCATCATCTCGCGCCGCGGAAACGAGGTCCTCATCGGCCGCCCGCACGAGCTGCAGCGCCACCACATGGAGATTCGCGGGGTCGGAATCATCGACATCTCGCGGCTCTTCGGCATCCGCGCCATCCGCCAGCAGAAGCGCGTCGAGGTCATCGTGGAGCTTGAGCAGTGGGAGGAGGGTAGCACCTATGACAGGACCGGTCTGGAGATGCAATCGATGGAGGTGCTCGGGGTGCCCGTCCCGCGGGTCGTGGTACCGCTGAACCCGGGGAAGAACATCACCGTGATCGCGGAAGTCGTGGCGATGAACCACCTGCTGAAGTATTCGGGAATCGATTCGGCGGCGCTCTTCAACCAGAGCCTCATCCGGCGCATGGGCGGCGTCGCCGAATACCTCGAGGAGGACTATGAGTGAAGTCGTGCGCGGCCTCGTCATCGGGCACTCGACACTCGCGGAGGGCCTGACCTCGGCCGTCCGCCAGATCGCCGGGCTCGAGGACGGAGTGCTGCAACCCTTCTCGAACGAGGGTCAGGGCCCGGAGAAGCTGATCGCGGCCGTGCAGCGCGCGGTCGGCAACGCCCCGGTCATCCTCTTCACCGACCTGGGGAGCGGAAGTTGCGCCTTCGCCGCCCGGAAGATCGCGGCACTGCGCCCGCGCACCGGCGTCGTCTGCGGCGTGAACCTCCCCATCCTGCTGGACTTCGCCTTCCACCGGGACCTCCCGCTCACCGAGCTGGTGGAGCGGCTGATCGAGAAGGGGAAGGGCGGAATCGTCGGGGCCTGCACCGAGGAGGCGGCGCATGCCGATCGTGCTGTTACGCATTGACGAGCGCCTGATCCACGGCCAGGTGGTGGTCGGCTGGGGCGAGCGCCTGCACATGGATCGCATCGTCGTCGTCGACGACGAGCTCGCCGCCAGCGCCTGGGAGCAGGAGCTCTACTGCCTGGGCGTTCCGCCCACCGTCGACGCCTCGTTCGTCGGCGTGGATGAGGCGCGCCACGCGCTGCCGTCCTGGCGCACCGACCCCCGGCGAATCGTGGTGCTGCTGCGAGATGCGCAGACACTCGCGCGGCTCTCGGAGGACAACCTGCTCGAAGGCATGGAGGTGAACCTCGGCGGAATCCACTCCGCGCCGGGGCGGGTGAGAGTACTGCCGTACCTCTTCCTGAGCGACGCCGACCGTTCGGCGCTCAACGCCGTGGCGGCCTCGGGCGCCACCATCGCCGCGCGCGACCTGCCGGCCTCGCGCGCCGTTCCGCTGGGGGATCTGCTGAATGCGTGAGCTGATCCTCGGCGCGCCGGTTACCGTCGTCTGGCTCGCCCTCTTCGGCGGGTGGACCGCGATCGACAGCACCAGCGCCGGGCAGGTGATGATCTCCCGGCCGTTCGCGGCGGCGACGCTGGCGGGCTGGATCGCGGGCGACCCCGTGGCGGGCGTGGTCGTCGGCATCGTGCTCGAGGCCTTCCACCTCTGCATCCTGCCCGTCGGCGCCGCGCGCAACCCGGAGGCCGGGCCCGCGTCGGTGGTCGCGGGTGCGAGCTACGCGCTGGCGCCCCACCAGCCGAGCGTGCTGCTGATGGCGGTCGCCTTCGCCCTCGCCTGGGAGTGGGTGAGCGGAGAGAGCGTGCGCCAGGTCAGGCAGGTGAACGTCCGGCTGGTGGCGCGCGACCCGGAACCTCGATCGAGGACGATCGAGCGCAGGCACCTCCTCGCGGTCCTCATCGACTTCGCCCGCGGGGTGCTCCTGGTGGTCGTCGGCTTCGTCCTGCTGTCGCTGCTGCTGCACCTCTCGATCCCCCGCTGGGGCCTCGGCGAGCGGATCCCGCACCTGGTGCTCGGTGCGGTCGTGGTGGGGCTCTTCGCCAGCACGCTGCGCTTCTTCGGCACCCGGGTGAAGCTCTTCCTCGCCGGCGCGGTCGTCGGGCTCCTCCTGCTGAGGCTGCACCCGTGAACCACCTCCCGAGGAGCCTCCAGGCGCGCGTCATCCTGCGCAGCTTCCTGGTGCAGGGCTCGTGGAACTACGAGACGCTCCTCGGCACGGGGTTCGCTTTCACCATGCTGCCGGTCCTCCGCTACCTCTACCCGGAGGACGGGGCGGCGCTCCGCGCCGCGGTGGCGCGGCACACGACCGTCTTCAACTGCCACCCGTACCTGGCGACGGTCGCGCTCGGCGCCGTCACGCGCCTGGAGACGGAGGCCGTGGACCCGTCGATGGTGGAGCGCTTCAAGAGCGCGCTGCGAAGCTCCCTCGGCTCGCTGGGCGACCAGCTCGTCTGGGGCGCCTGGCGCCCGGCGTCCGCTCTGCTCGGCGTGGTGCTCGTCCTCACCGGCCTCGCCTGGTGGGTGGGCGTGCTGGTCTTCCTGGTCGTCTACAACTTGCTTCACCTCGGGCTGCGTATCTGGGGGTGGCGCGTCGGGACCCACTCGGGCCTCGAGGTCGGCCGTGCGCTTCGCGACCTCCCGCTCCAGCCGCTCGCCCGGCGCACCGCGGACGTGGGCGCGGTGCTCGGTGGCGCGGCACTCGTCCTGGCGGCCGCACCGGCCGCCCCCGATCCCGACGGTCTCGCCGTCGTCGCCCTCGCGGCCGCGCTGGGCTTCCTCCTGGGCTCCCGGACCCGGAAGCTCTTCGCGGGGGTGGTCGGCGCGGTATGGATTCTCGCAATCTTCTCGGGATGGATTCGGTAATGGAACAGCGGACGGAAGTTACCATCTCAAACAAGTACGGTCTGCACGCCCGGCCGGCCGCCGAGTTCGTGAAGCTCGCGAACCGGTTCAAATGCGACGTCTGGGTGAGCCGCGACGACGTGGAGGTCAGCGGCAAGAGCATCATGGGCGTCATGATGCTCGCGGCCGAGTGTGGCTCGACGATCCTGATCCGCGCCTCGGGCGAGGATTGCAGCGCGGCTCTCGACGCCCTGCGCGAGCTCGTCGCCTCGGGCTTCGGCGAGGAGTAGCGGGCTCGTGAGCCGCATCCGCGACGGGATTCCGGCCTCTCCGGGCATCGTCATCGGCCCGGCACGGGTACTCCGTCTCGAGATCCCGCCGGTCCCGCACGCCACGAGCGTGGCCCCGGAGGAGACCGAGGCCGAGGTCCAGCGCTTTCTCGCGGCCTGCCAGGCGGTCAGGGAGCGAATCGTCCGCCTGCAGGAGGATACGCGGCGCCAGCTCGGCCCCGTCGAGGCCCAGATCTTCGAGCCGCAGTTGCTCATGCTCGAGGACGCGGAGATCATCGACGGGACCATCCGCTACATCCGCGACAACCATCTCTCCGCCGAGCGTGCGCTCGAGTGGCGGATCCTGGAGTGGGAGGCCCAGTGGTCGCACACCGCCCACCCGATGGTGCTCGACAAGCTCAACGACCTCGCCGACGTGCAGGCGCGTGTCCTCCGTGTGCTCCTGGGGCTGCCCGACCCGGCCGTCGGTGAGCTGCTCGGCCCGGAACGGGTCATCCTCGTCGCACACGAGCTCACGCCGAGCGTCGCCGCGCAGCTCGACCCGAGCCGCGTGCTGGGACTCGCCACCGACGCGGGCACGCGCACCTCGCACAGCTCCATCCTCGCGCGGTCCCTGAAGATTCCCTCCGTGGCGAGCCTGGGAAGCCTCTCGGAAGAGGTCTCCGACGGGGACGAGCTCATCCTCGACGGGCGCTCCGGTCGGGTGATCATCGACCCGAGCGAGGAGGAGAAGCAGCGCTACCGAGAGCTCGACTTCCAGATCCGGGAGTGGGACCAGGAGCTCCTCCTGCTCGCCCACCTCGAGTCCCGCACGCACGATGGCGTGCGGATCGCGCTGCGCTCGAACATCGACCTCCCGAGCGAGGCCGAGGCGGCGCGTGCCCACGGTGCCGAGGGGATCGGCCTCTTCCGCACGGAGTTCCTCGTCATCGGCCGCAACTCCGTCCCGACGGAGGAGGAGCAGTACCAGGCGTACCGTGAGGTGCTCCGGGCCTTCCCGGAGGCGCCCGTGGTGATCCGGACCTACGACCTGGGTGGGGACAAGTTCCCGTCGTTCCTGCACATGCCGAAGGAGGAGAACCCGTTCCTCGGCTGGCGCGCCATCCGCGTCTGCCTCGACGAGCCGCAGCTCTTCCGCGCCCAGCTCCGCGCCCTCCTGCGCGCGACCCAGCACGGCGACGTCCGCATCATGCTCCCGCTCATCAACGAGATCTCGGAGGTGGAGCGCACGCGCGTCCTCCTCGAGGAGTGCGCGGCGGAGCTCACGGCCGAGGGCACGCAGATCACCCGACCCTACGTGCTCGGCGCGATGATCGAGACCCCCGCCGCCGCCCTCGCCGCTCCCGAGCTCGCGCGGCACGTCGACTTCTTCTCGATCGGCACCAACGACCTCGTTCAGTACACGCTCGCCGTCGACCGCGGAAACTCGCGCCTCGCGCGCCTCTACAACCCCTTCCACCCGTCGGTCGTGCGCCTGCTGAACGCCATCGTCCGGGCCGGGCGCGTGGCCGGTATCGAGGTCTCCGTCTGCGGAGAGCTCGCGAGCCATCCGCTCGGCGCCTTCATGCTCATCGGCATGGGCGTCGATTCGCTCAGCGTCGGGCCCTCGGCACTCGCGGAGATCAAGAAGGCGATCCGCTCGGTGAGCCAGGAGAAGGGCGCGCGCGCCGTCGCCGACGCGCTCCAGGCGACCACCGCCCGCGAGGTGCTCGAAGCCCTCTCCGTCCACCTCGACGGCGACCTCGACCTCTCCCGCTTCGCCGGCCCCTGGAGCTTGTCGCACTCCGCGTGAGTCGATAACTTTCCCCCTGCAACCCCTTGTAGTCCCGTCGTTTTTGCCCTGGAGTCCCCGTGGCCGAACGCCTGTTGTTCACCTCCGAGTCCGTCACCGAGGGGCATCCCGACAAGATCGCCGACCAGATCTCCGACGCGGTCCTCGACGCCATCCTCCTGGCGGACCCGCGCGGGCGCGTCGCGTGCGAAACGCTCGTCACCACGGGCCTGGCGATGATCGCCGGTGAGATCACCACCAGCACCTACGTCGACCTGCCCGCGATCGTCCGCGGCACGCTGAAGTCCATCGGCTACACCGACGCCTCCTACGGCATCGACGGCGACACGTGCGCGGTGATGACCAGCATCGACCAGCAGTCTCCGGACATCGCCCAGGGCGTGGACACCGGCGGGGCAGGGGACCAGGGGATGATGTTCGGCTACGCGACGGACGAGACGGACGCGCTGATGCCGACGCCCATCCTGCTCGCCCACCGGCTCACCGAGCGCCTGGCCGAGGCCCGCAAGAGCGGCGAGATCGACTGGCTGCGACCCGACGGCAAGGCCCAGGTGACGGTCGAGTACGAGGGCGATCGCCCGGCGCGCGTCGACACCGTCGTCGTCAGTACGCAGCACGCGCCGCAGGTCACGCTCGAACGGCTGCGCCGCGAGGTGATCGAGCGGGTGATCCTCCCGGTGATGCCTCCGGAGCTCTTCGATCCCGACGACTGCATCTTCCACATCAACCCGACCGGGCGCTTCGTCATCGGCGGCCCCCACGGGGACGCGGGGCTCACCGGCCGCAAGATCATCGTCGACACCTACGGCGGGATGGGACGGCACGGGGGCGGCGCCTTCTCGGGCAAGGACCCCACCAAGGTCGACCGCTCGGGCGCGTACGCCGCGCGCTGGGCCGCGAAGAACCTCGTCGCCTCGGGGCTGGCCCGCAGGTGCGAGATCCAGCTCGCCTACGCCATCGGCGTCGCGGAGCCGGTCTCGGTCCGCGTGGACTCCTTCGGCACCGGAGAGATGGGCGACGCGCAGCTCTCCCGGGTCGCGCGCGAGGTCTTCGACTTCCGGCCGGCGGCGATCATCGAGGAGCTCCGCCTGCGCAACCCCATCTATCGCCCGACCGCCGCCTACGGCCACTTCGGCCGCGAGCCACGCGTCCGTCGCATCGACGGCCGTGAGGTCCTCCTCTTCCCGTGGGAAGAGCTGAACCGCGCCGACGCGGTGCGCGCCGCTGCGGGTGCCTGATGCCGGCGATGATCGAGGTACGCGTCCAGAGCCTGGGGATCGACCAGGCCTCGAAGACACCCGTCGTCATCCTCCAGGAGCTCGACGGCGAGCGGGTCCTCCCCATCTGGATCGGCCCGGGCGAGGCCAGCGCGATCGCGATGGAGCTCGCGGGCATGAAGTTCTCCCGCCCGCTGACGCACGACCTCGCCGCCTCGCTCATCCGCGGCCTCGGCGGCGCTCTCTCGCGGGTCGCGATCACCAGCGTCCAGCAGAACACGTACTACGCGGAGCTCGTCATCCTTCGCGGGAGCGAGGTGCTCTCGGTCGATGCGCGCCCCTCCGACTCCATCGCCATCGCCCTCCGCCTGCAGGCACCGCTCTACGTCAGCGACGAGCTCCTCGGCACGGGCACTCTGCAGATGCAGGAGGGCGATTCGGCGCCCGAGCCGCAACCGGGCTCCGAGTCGGAGTCGCTGAGCGCCGAACAGCTGCAGGAGTACCTCCGGAAGCTCAATCCGGAGGACCTGGGACGATTCAATCCGTGAATCAGAGACACGTGCGTATTTCCATCTGGATCCTGGCCGCGCTCCTGCTGGTAGCCGCCCCCGCAACCCTCGCCGCGCAGCAGCCGAGCGCGCAGGCCGCCGCGCGAACGCTCTCGGGGCGCGTGCTGAAGGACGGCCGGCCGGTGGCGGGCGCCGCCGTCACCGTCCACGAGGTCACGCAGGCGAAGTCCGGCCCGATCGCCCAGCTTCGCTCGGACGCCTCGGGCCGGTTCCGCGCCGTGCTGCCGCCGCCCGTTGACGGAGGCTTCGCGGTCTACTTCGCCACCGTCGACTACGAGTCGGTTCGTTACTTCGGCCCGCCGCTGCACGCGTCGGATACCGTCGCCGACTACACCGTCGCCGTCTCCGACACGGCGAGCGTGCTGCCGGGGGCCATCCGCACCTCGCGCCGCGACCTGGTGCTCGTTCCCGGCACCGACGGCAGCTGGCAGGTGAACGAGGGCGTGCTGATCCGAAACGACGCCACGCGAACGCTGGTCTCGCGCCACGGCAAGCCCACGTGGGCGATGCGACTGCCCACCGGCGCCGACAGCCTGCAGGCGGGCCAGGGCGATCTGGGCGCCGAGCACGTCCGCTTCCAGGGCAGCTGGGTCTTCTTCGACGCGGCCCTCGTTCCGGGCGATCGCGAGCTCTTCGTCCGCTACCGGCTCCCGGCCGGGACGCGGACGAGCTCGATCACCTTCGCCGAGCCGACCGACACCCTCGCGGTCTCGGTGCTCCAGCCCGCGCCTCCCATCGAGATCCACGGGCTCAGCAGCACGCACGTCGTCACGGCCGACGGCCAGCGGTTCGTGCAGTACATGGGCACCGGCTTCAAGAAGGGAGACAAGGTCTCCATGGGTTGGAAGAGCACCTCGCCGCCCGTCTCGCCCGTGCTCGCCGGCGTCGTGGCCGCCGTACTCCTGCTCGTGATCGGCGGTTGGGCGGCGATCCGCAACCGCGGCGTGCCCCAGGCGCGAGCCTCGCTCGAGCCCGGCGCGGGCGGCGCCGTGTGATGGCGTCGTGAGCCTTGTCTCGGCGCACTGCGTCGTCCTGCAGTCGTTCCCCTACGGCGACACCAGCCGCATCCTGCGGCTCCTCTCTCCGGAGCTCGGGTTGCGCTCCGTGATCGCCAAGGGGGCGCGCCGACCCAGGAGCCGCTTCGGCGGCCTGCTCGAGCCTTTCACCGAGGGCGAGGCGCACCTCTACCTGAAGGAGGGCCGCGACCTGCACACCCTCGGCGGCTTCGATCTCCTGCGCAGCCGGCAGGCGCTCGGCCGGGACCTCGTGGCCTTCTCGGGCGCGTCGCTGCTCGCCGAGATCGTGCTCCGAACCGCGACGGAGGAGTCCAACGCGCCGCTCTTCGAGGCGGTCGTCGGCGCGCTCGATGCCCTCACGGAGCCCGCTTCGAATGCGGCCGTCACGGCGCTCGCGGCCGCCTGGCAGATCGTTTCGCTGCTCGGCTACCAGCCGGAGACCGGGTGCTGCGTACGCTGCGGACGGCCCCTCGGGCTCGACGAGGCGAGCCGCTTCGACGTGGACGCGGGGGGCGCCGCCTGCACCGGCTGCCGTCCCGCCGGTCGCGTGGTCGATCCCGCATCGCGGCTGCAGCTCGGGCGAATGGCCCGCGGCGAGCGGCCGGGCGACGGAGAGGAGATGGACTGGCCGCTCCACCGTGCCCTGCTGCGCGCCTTCCTCCCCACGCACCTCGCCCATAACCAGCCGCTGCGTTCCCTCGACCTCTTCGCCGATCTACTGCGATGACGCAGGCCACATCCGCACAGGGGCTTCCTTGACCGCGGCGCCGCAGACCCGGTATACTCCCATCGGGGCCGCCCGACGGGGTGGCCGTGCCGGCAGCCGGTGTGCCGATCGCCGCGCCATCCCCGAGAATCGTAGATTGTCGATGTCGTGCGCCCGGTGCATCCTCCTCGTCGTCGTCCTCCTCGCCGGCTCCCTCTCACCCCCGCCCGCCCGCGGCCAGGACGCACGCGCGGCCCCGCTGGAGCCCTCGCGCGGCTTCCGTCTCGAGCAGAACTATCCCAACCCGGTCAATCCGGATACGTGGATCCCGTTCACCCTCGATGAGAGCCTCTTCGCCAGCCGCGACAGCGTCGTCGTCACCGTCCGGATCTTCAACATTCTCCAGCAGGTCGTCGCCATTCCCGAGGTGGCCGTCGATACATCGCGCGACACCCGGGTGCGGTTGATCAACCTCGCCTTTCACGCGCCAGGACGCTGGGTGGCCTACTGGAACGGAAAGGACAGCGCGGGCAGACGACTTCCATCGGGAGTCTACTACTGCCAGCTCGTGGTCGACGACCAGCCGCAGACGCGGAAGATCATCGTGCTCAACCCCAGGAGGCGAAGAAACCTCATCCCATGGTTCGGAAGTAAGAGAGACCGGTCTCCCTGAGGAGGCCGGTCTCTTCGTTCTCATGGCGTGGGGCGGGGCTCAGTCGATCAGATACAGGAACCGGCCACAGCCGTCGCAGAACTGCAGCTCCTCGTTCCGGTCCGCGTCGGACGCCAGCGCCGTCGGGACCGAGACGAAGCAGCCGTAACACGTCCCCTGGATCACCGGCACCACCGCGCGCGAGCGCTTCGTCAGCCGCTGGTAGCGCTGCCTCACCTTCGGGTCGAGCGCCGCTTCGAGCTCGTCGATCTTCTGGTCGAGCTGCGTCAGCGCATCCTCCACACGCACGTAGAAGACGTCCTGCTCCACCTGACGCTGGGCCGACGCCTCTTCCAGTTCCCGCCGCTGCATCTTCAGATCCTGCAGCTCCAACAACTTCTCCAACTGGGGGTGCATAGTCGCCTCTCTGCTCAGATGCCCTTCTCTTCGAGAAGGGCGAGAAATTCACGGGGGGTCTGGATCTGCGCGAGCCGCGTGGCAACTTCCGGCTCCTTCGAGAACTGCGCGATCTTGCCGAGGACGGGAAGGTACTGGTTCGAGACTTCGAGCGGCGGTGCTACGATGAGGAAGATGTTGTGGACCGGCTGTTCGTCGATCGCCCGGAAGTCGATCCCCTCCGGCTTCCTCCCGAAGGCCACCCGCAGCCGGTTCACCACCAGCGAGCGACAGTGCGGGATCGCGATCCCCTTCCCGATGCCCGTCGAGCCCAGATTCTCCCGCCGTTTCAACATCTTGTACAGGATCCCCTCGGACTTCTCGTCGAGATCCAGCACACCGATCAACTCCTTCAACGCCTCGTCCTTCGTGGCGGCCTCGAGATCGAGGTCGACGACGTCTTCCGAAAAGAATTCCCGAAGCTCCATGTGATTAATCCTCCCGGGGGTAGCCGGAACGGTTCAATGCGTTCACGATATCCCCGGAATGTAGGGAAGCCCCGCGGATGTGTCAAAGCGGAACGGCTCCGCTCCTCGGTTGAGGCCTCCCGCGCGAGCGATTATATTTCCTGGATGGACGCACCTTTCCTCGAATCGCTCCGGAGCGGCCGCGTGCCGCTCTACCTCGCGCCGCAGGCCGGCGTGAGCGAGTCGCCGTTCCGCCGGCTCTGCCGCGCGTACGGCGCGGACGTCGTCGTGTCGGAGTTCGTCTCCTCGGAGGGCATCCGCCGCCACGATCGCCGCACGCACGAATACCTGCGCTTCGACGACGAGGAGCGGCCGATCGGCATCCAGATCTTCGGCGCCGACCCCGGCGCGATGGCCGAGGCCGCAGCGCTCGTCGAGGAGGTCTACACGCCGGACTTCCTCGACATCAATTTCGGTTGCCCGGTCAAGAAGGTCGTCAAGCGCAACGGGGGTTCCGGCTGCCTGCGAGATCTGCCGCTCGTGCAGAGCATCATCGGCGCGGTGATCGGAGCGGTGAGCATTCCCGTCACCGTGAAGGTGCGCAGCGGGTGGAGCGAGGAGACCCGCAACCCGGTTGAGATCGCCCTGCGCTGCCAGGACGCGGGCGCGCGCGCCCTCACCCTCCACGCGCGCAGCCGCACGCAGATGTACAGCGGAACGGCGAACTGGGACGAGATCGCGGCCGTCGTCGACGCGCTCGAGATCCCGGTGATCGGCAACGGGGACGTCTGGAGCGGAGACGACGCGCGCCGCATGCGCGAGCACACGGGCTGCGCGGGCATCATGATCGCTCGCGGCTCCCACGGCGCGCCGTGGATCTTCCGGCAGGCCCGCGCCGCCCTCGCGGGCGAGGCGCCGGTGCCAGACCCGGAAGTAATAGAGCGCTTCCAGATCGTGCGCCGCCACGCCCGCCTCGCCATCGACTTCGAGCGGGACGAGGAGAAGGCGATGATCGAGTTCCGGAAGCACCTCGGGTGGTACACGAAGGGGCTTCCGAACGGCCGCGTCCTGCGCCAGGAACTGTTCGCGGTCACCCGCCTGGCGGAGGCGGAGGAGAGGCTCGCGCGCTACCAGGAGGAGTCGCTGGAGCTCGCGGCATGACGCCGGAACGCCTCCACTCCCTCCTCCGTGCGGTCGCCGCGGGCGAGGTCGGCATCGGCGAGGCGCAGTCGCAGCTCACCTGGGCTCCCATCGAGGAGCTCGCCGACGCGCGGATCGATCACCACCGGGCGCTGCGCCTCGGCTACCCGGAGGTGATCTTCGGCGCGGGCAAGACCGCGGACCAGATCCTCCGCATCGCCAGCCGCCTCGTCGAGCGAGGCGACGGTTTTCTCGCGACCCGTCTCGGCGTCGAGGCAAGCTCCCTTCTCGCGCACGAGATCCCGGGCGTCGAGCTGAACGCCATCGCCCGCACCGCCTATCTCCCCCCTGCGTCACCTCTCCATCGCCGCACCCGCGGCACCATCCTGGTCGTCGCCGCCGGAACGAGCGACCTGCCGGTCGCTGAGGAGGCCGCGGTCACCGCCACCGCCCTGGGGAACCCGGTGGAGCGCCTGACCGACGTCGGCGTCGCCGGCATCCACCGCGTGCTCACCGCCGCGGACGCGCTCCGCGCCGCCGCGGTCGTGATCGTCGTGGCGGGAATGGAGGGCGCCCTGCCGTCCGTCGTCGGCGGCCTCGTCGCCGCCCCCGTCATCGCGGTGCCCACCAGCGTGGGCTACGGCTCCTCCTTCGGCGGCCTCGCGGCGCTCCTCGGCATGCTCAACAGCTGCGCCTCCGGCATCACCGTCGTCAACATCGACAACGGTTTCGGCGCCGCGTTCGCGGCCTCGCGCATCAACCGGTTGCCGGCCGGGTCGGAGACGTAGGCCGAGCCCGCTGGGCCCGGTATCTTCCCGCCTGTCCCTCACCGGCCAGCCGAAGCCGCTTCGAGGACGACACGAAGTCCGCCTTCCCGGACCGCGATCCCGAGCCCTGCGCCGATCCCGTCCCCTCGCCCGCTTGCGCGAGAGGGTGGCGCGTCTCAGCGCGCCGGGTGAGGGCGGGTTCGGCACGCTCCGGCACCATTTCGGTCCGGGCAAATCGCTGTACACCAACAGCTTACTCCGATGCCGCCAGCCGCGGCGCCCTTGACTTGGAGCGCCGAGTCCGCTAGATTCACGGCGTTGTTTGACAACGGGGGTGTCTTGGTTTCGACGTGTATCGTGAGATCGTGGCTGCGTGCCGAGGTCCCAACCACCTCGTAAATCCGTTGGAAACTCTTGTAACTGCGAACGATAACTTCGCCCTGGCTGCGTAAGTAGAGTCCCTTCGGGGAATCCTTACCTCCCGTTCGGTAGTCAGCCCCGTCCGAGGCGGGCTGCCGGGCGTCATCAAATTCGGACTGGCCGGAGAGCGGCGCCGTGACGCTCCTGGCGAGACTTCCACGGCTGGCTCGGGAGGGGCTGTTCACTGGCCGATGACCGGGCGAGGAGAGAAGAACAGTGGAACACGCACGTAGAGGTCGCGAAGGATCGGTAGGCGGACAGGGGTTCGAATCCCCTCACCTCCATCGCGGGCCGGGCCCCCCTCAGGGGAGCCCGGCCCGTTTTTCGTTTCAGCGCGGCTCCAGGGCGGCCTGGAAGCCGATCGTGCGCGTGCCCCAGGGGCTCTCGCGCTTCAGCGAGTCGGCGATCTGCTCGTACTCCCGCTCCATCTCCGGCGTTACCGAGGCGCGCGTCGCCTTGATCGCCTCCTCGAAGAAGCGCATGCTCACCTGTTCCGTCTCCAGGTCCTCGCGGAGCGCCTCGAGACCTGCGCGGCGCACGAGGTCCTCCAGGTCGGCGCCGGTGTAGCCGCGCGTGCGGTCCGCCATCTCCTGGAGGTCCACGTCGTCGGCCATGGGCATCTCGGCGGTGTGGATCTTCAGGATCTGGAGCCGGCCCTCGGGCCCGGGAACGGGGACGTAGACGAGCTCGTCGAAGCGGCCGGGGCGCAGGAGCGCCGGGTCGATCAGGGTAGGGCGGTTCGTCGCGCCGATCACGACGACGCCCTGCAGCTCCTCGAGGCCGTCCATCTCGGCGAGGAGCGTGTTCACCACGCGCTCCGTGACCGCCGGCTCGCCGAGCCCTCCCCCGCGCTGCGGCGCGAGCGAGTCGATCTCGTCCAGGAAGATCACCGTCGGGGCCACCTGGCGCGCGCGCGAGAAGAGCCGCGAGACCTGCTGCTCGGACTCGCCATACCACTTGGAGAGCAGATCGGACGACTTGGTCGCGATGAAGTTCGCCTCGGACTCCCGAGCAACCGCCTTCGCCAGCATCGTCTTGCCCGTCCCCGGCGGCCCGTAGAGCAGGAAGCCGTTCGCCGGCCGGATGCCGAGGCGCCGGAAGGCTTCGGGGTGACGCAACGGAAGCTCGATTCCCTCGCGCAGCGCGCGCTTCGGCTCTTCGAGGCCGCCCACGTCGTCCCAGCCCACGTTCGGGACCTGGATCATGATCTCGCGCATCGCCGAGGGCTGCACCCGCTTCAGCGCGTTCATGAAGTCGCCACGCTCGACGCGCAGGTCCTCGAGGATGCCGGGCGGCAGCTCGCTGCGGTTCAGGTCCAGGCTCGGTAGCTTGCGCCGGAGTGCCTCGATCGCGGCCTCGCGCGTCAGGGCGCCCAGGTCCGCGCCGACGAAGCCGTACGTCACGCGCGCCAGCTCGTCGAGGTTGACGTCGTCCGCCAGCGGCATCCCACGCGTGTGGATCGCCAGGACCTGGCGCCGACCCTCCTGGTCCGGTACGCCGATGACGATCTCCCGATCGAAGCGACCGGGCCGGCGGAGCGCCTCGTCGATCGCGTTCACGCGGTTCGTCGCCCCGATCACGATGACGTTCTGCCGCGGCTCCATCCCGTCCATCAGCGTCAGCAGCTGCGCCACCACGCGGCGCTCCAGCTCGCCCGTCACCTCGGAGCGCTTCGGCGCGATCGAGTCGATCTCGTCGATGAAGATGATCGACGGCGCTTTCTGCTCGGCCTGCTGGAAGACCTCGCGCAGGCGCTCCTCCGACTCGCCGTAGTGGCGGCCCATGATCTCGGGCCCCGCGATGTGGAAGAACTCCGCATCCGCCTCGTTCGCCACCGCGCGCGCCAGCAGCGTCTTGCCCGTCCCCGGCGGGCCATGCAGCAGCACCCCTTTGGGCGGCTCGATCCCCAGCCGGTGAAAGAGCTCCGGATGCTTCAGCGGAAGCTCCACCATCTCGCGCACCTGCTCGATCGTGTCGCCCAGGCCCCCGACGTCGTCGTACGTCACGTCCGTGCGGCGCGCTTCCTCGGGCTCGGTGTACTCCGGCAGCAGCTCGATCTCCGTGTCCTCCGCCACCTGCACCACACCGCGCGGGAGCGTGCTCACCACCACCAGGCGGATCTCCTGCAGCGCGAAGGCCGGCTGCTGCATGAACGTCCGGAATACGTCCTCCGGATAGCGACCCGGGTTCGACTGCGGTGAGAGCGTCCGCTGGTAGACCGCCGTCGACACCACGTCGCCCGCCACCAGGGGGCGGCGAAAGAGCGTCCGCCGCAGCAGCTCCGGCGAACCGCTCAGCCGCACGTTCTTCTGCGCCGGCGCGATGGTGATGCGCCGCGCCGGCCGCACGTCGGCCCGGGAGACCTCTACCTGGTCCCCCATGCCCACGTCCGCGTTCGCGCGCTGCAGGCCGTCCAGACGAATGATGTCCACGCCCACGTCCTCGGGATACGGCGACAGCGCCATCGCGGCCGTCTGCCTCTTCCCCTGGACCGAGATCACCTCGCCCTCCGCGATGCCCAACGCCTCGAAGGCTCGTTGGCTCAACCGAGCCACCCCCTTGCCGGCGTCCTCGGGCTTCGTCCCCGCCACCTGCAGCCGTACCATCCGGCTCTCGTTCTCTGCCATGTCTCCGCCCCCTGGCCGTGGACCGACTGCGAACACCCCCGGTCGAGCAAGTTTCGTGCGGAGCCCCGCCCCCGCTGCGGGCCGCTTTTCCACACGCGCTCTCCACACCGGTTATCCACACCACAGGAGCGACGTAGCGCCGTCTTTAAACCCCGGCACGCCGGACAGTGCCGCGGGGGTCGTGGACGAACGGCCCGGGGCGTACGCGGACGGGCCTGGCGCATTGGCGCGGCGCCCGCTACGATGGTCCGACGCACCCGACACAAGAGCGGCGTCATGAGCACAGAACCGACGATCCTGCCCTATCGCACCGATGCCTCCGCCCTCTCCTGGTGGCTGGAGGCGCGAGCGCGCGGGCGGGCGCCCGGCGAGTTGCGGGCGGCGGCCCGTTCGACCAAGGGAGCCGAGGGGACGGCCGCGACGGCCGCGGCGCTGGGGCTGGCCGACGCGGAGACCGGTGAGCTGACCGAGGCGGGCCGGCGCTTCGCCCTGGCGAGCCCCGACGAGCGGAGGGATCTCACGGCGGCGGCGATCCGGCGGCACGCGCCGTACCGGCGGCTGCTGGACGCGGTGGCGGCGCGCGGCGACGCGGTGACCGAGGTGGGGTGGATGGAGACCTGGTGGGCCGCGCACGGGTACGGCAACAGCGCGAGCAACCGCCAGGAGGGTGCCGCGGTGCTCGGGCGGTTGGCGGAGTTCGCGGGCCTCGGCCGGTACGTCCCCGGGCGCCGCGGCCACCCGACCCGCGTGGCGTGGGCGGAGGGCGCGCTGGAGCGGCCCGCGCCGGAGAGGGCCGCGGTGCCGGTGCCACGAGAGGCGGTCCGCGGGGCCGCGGGCGGGCCCGAGCCGCGGCCGGCGGTGCGAGGCGGGGCGGGGGACGACCTGAACCGCGTGGTGATTCCGCTGGGAGACGGCCGGACGGCGCGCTTCGAGCTTCCGGCACGTCTGCCTGCCGAAGAGAAGCGGCGCCTCATGGCCCTGCTCGATCTCCTCATCACGGCCGAATAGCGGCCTCGCGACGCGGCTCCTCGCCTTTACAGCGTCGTGGCCGCCGGGTACATTGCCGCCCGTCGTCGCGCCCTCCGGGGCTTTCGAAACATCGTCGTGGGTCAGATGCAACCGCTCAACCGAGACCGCCTGGAGGAGATCCTCGATCGCGCCGCCGCCGTGCGGGTGGCGGTGGTCGGCGACCTCATGCTGGACGTCTATCTCTCCGGCCTCGTCACCCGGATCTCGCCGGAGGCGCCGGTCCCCGTGGTCCACGTGCAGGAGGAGCGCACCGCGCTGGGAGGCGCGGCGAACGTGGCGGCGAACGTCGCCCGCCTCGGCGCGCGCTGCGACGTGATCGGCTTCGTCGGCCGCGATCCGGGCGGCGCCGTCATCCGCGAGGCGCTCCGGCTCCTCGACGGCGGGGACGTCCGGCCGCTCCTGGTGGAGCGCGGCGACCGGCCCACGACCACGAAGACCCGGGTGATGGCCCGGCGGCAGCAGGTGGTGCGCTTCGACTGGGAGCACAGCGACGACCTGCCCGACGACTGCGCGGCGGAGATCTGCGCGCGCATCGAGGAGAGCGTCGCCGAGGCCGACGTGGTCGTCTGCGAGGACTACAACAAGGGCGTGCTCACACCGCGCGTCATCCGAACGGCGCTGGCCGCCGCCGAAGCGCGCGGGCTGCCGGTCGTCGTCGACCCCAAGTTCCGCCACGTCTTCGAGTACCGCGGCGCGACGGTCCTGAAGCCGAACGCCTTCGAGATCGGCGCGGCGCTCGGCACGTCGGCGCGCGCCCACGAGGACGAGTGGCTCGAGGAGGCGCGCGAGCGCTTCGGGTGCGAGCACCTGCTGGTGACGCTCGGCGAGGAGGGCATGGCGCTGCGCACCGCCGATGGCACCACCTTCCGCGTCCCCACCGTCGCGCGGGAGGTCTACGACGTCTCGGGCGCCGGCGACACGGTCACGGCCTGCCTCGCGGTGGCGCTCGCCGCCGGCGCCGAGATCCGCGAGGCCGCCGTGCTCGCGAACTACGCGGCGGGCATCGAAGTGGGGAAGCCGGGCGTCGCCACCGTCAGCCCCGACGAGCTTCGGGCGGCCTTCCCGGCCGACCCGCGTACCTCGGGCCCCGGCGAACGGGAGGAGTCATGAGATTTCCTGCACGCGTGGAGACACAGAAGGCACCCGCGGCGATCGGGCCCTACAGCCAGGCGATCGTCCACGGCGGCCTCGTCTACACCGCCGGCCAGATCGCGCTCGACCCCGGGACAGGTGAGCTGGTAGCGGGCGGAGTGGAACCGCAGACGGAACAGGTCATGCGCAACCTCGACGCGGTACTCCGGGCGGCCGGCGCGTCCTGGCAGACGGTGCTGAAGACCACCGTATTCCTCCGCGACCTGGGTGATTTCGCGGCCATGAACGAGGTGTACGGCCGCTTCTTCGGCGAGCACCGACCGGCCCGCTCCACGGTCCAGGTGGCGCGCCTCCCCCGTGACGCAGCGGTGGAGATCGAGGTCGTCGCCGCCACGGAGCGGCCTTGAATTTCATCCAACACGCGAGATCGCCATGGTGAACCCGCACATCTTCCGGCAGTACGACATCCGCGGCGTGGTGGGGCGCGACATCGACGCCGAGATCGCCGAGGCCATCGGCCGCGCCTTCGGCACCCTGCTCCTGCGCCGGCTGGAAGGAAAGGAGCACCTCCGCGTGGCGCTCGGTCGTGACAATCGCATGACCTCCGACGACCTCGGCGACGGGGTACGCCTCGGTCTCGTCCGCGCGGGGCTCCACGTCGTCGATGTCGGCACCGTCCCCACGCCCCTGCTCAACTTCGCCGCCGCCTACCTGGAGACCGACGGGGCCCTGCAGGTGACCGGCTCACACAATCCGCCCGAGTACAACGGCTTCAAGACGGCGATCCAGGGCGGCTCCCTGCACGGCGACTCCATCCAGGAGATCCGCTCGATCATCGAGCGGGCGGACTACGCGAGCGGCGAGGGCTCGGTCGAGCACCAGGAGATCATCCCCACCTACATCGAGACCGTTTCCAGCAAGTTCAGCGTCGAGCGGCCGATCAAGGTGGTGGCCGACTGCGGCAACGGCACGGGGAGCCTCGTCGCCGTCGACCTGCTCCGCTCGCTCGGCGGCAACGTCGAGGTCGTCGGCCTCTTCTGCGAGTCGGATCCCACCTTCCCGAACCACCACCCGGACCCGGTGGTGGACAAGAACCTGGAGCAGCTCATCGGCAGGGTCCGCGAGACCGGTGCCGACCTGGGTGTGGCCTTCGACGGCGACGCGGACCGCATCGGCGCGATCGACGACCAGGGCAACATCGTGCGCGGTGACACGCTGCTGCTGCTCTTCGGCCTCGACCTCGTCTCGCGCCGCGGGCCGGGGCAGAAGGTGGTCTTCGACGTGAAGTGCTCGCAGGCGCTGTCCGAGGTGCTCGGCGAGGCGGGCGGCGTGCCGATCATGTCGGCCACCGGCCACTCGCTGATCAAGGAGCGCATGAAGAAGGAGCACGCGCTCCTGGCCGGCGAGCTCTCCGGGCACATCATGTTCGCGGAGAACTACTACGGCTTCGACGACGCGCTCTACGCGGCGTGCCTGCTCATCTCGATCGTCTCACGCCAGGACGGGCCGCTCTCGGAGCGTCTGGCCGCGCTGCCGCAGTTCGTCTCCACGGCCGAGATCCGCTACCCCACCACGGAGGAGGCGAAGTGGGGCATCGTGAAGCGCGCGGTCGAGCACTTCTCGCGCGACCACGACGTGATCGACGTCGACGGCGCCCGCGTCCTCTTCGGCGACGGCTGGGGCCTGATCCGCGCCTCCAACACCGAGCCGGTGCTGGTGGCGCGCTACGAGGCGCGCTCGGCGGAGCGCCTGGCGCAGATCCAGGGCGCGATGGAGGACTGGCTCCGCGGGCAGGGCGTGAAGGTGTAGCGGCCCGAACCGGGAGGGAGCTTGGAGCCGCGCACGATCGTCGTGGCGCTCGGCGGGAACGCTCTCTCGCCGCAGGGCGAGGCGGGCACCGTGGCGGAGCAGTTCCGCCACACGCGCGAGAGCCTGGGCGCGATCGTCGAGCTGGCACGCGACGGCTGGCGCATGGCGATCGTGCACGGGAACGGGCCGCAGGTGGGCAACGCGCTCGTGCAGCAGGAGATGGCGCGCGACGCCGTTCCTCCGCTCCCGCTCGGTGTGCTCGTCGCCGGGACCGCGGGGTGGATCGGCTACATGATCCAGCAGTCGTTGCAGAACGCGCTGGCGCAGGGCGGGGTGGAACGCGAGGTGGTCACGATCGTGACCCAGGTCCTCGTCGACCCCGCCGATCCCGCGCTCACCCGGGCCTCCAAGCCGATCGGCCGGGTGGTGGACGAGGCGACGGCCCATCGCCTCCAGGCGGCGATGGGCTGGGAGGTCGCACCGGTGAAGGGCGGCTGGCGCCGCGTGGTCGCCTCGCCCGCGCCGATCGAGATCGTCGAGCGCGGGATGATCCGCACCCTGGTCGACGCGGGCCGCCTCGTGATCGCGGCCGGGGGAGGAGGAGCGCCGGTCTACCGGGACCCAGTGCTCGGCCTCGAAGGCCTGGACGCCGTGGTGGACAAGGATCGGGCCGCCGCGGTGCTGGGGCGGGAGCTGGCCGCGGATACGCTCCTCATCCTGACGGACGTAGAGGGTGTCTTCGGCGGCTTCGGCACGCCCGGTGCACGGCTCCTGCGCCGTCTGGACGAGGCCGGGGCACGACGGCTCCTCGACTCGGGAGAGCTCGGCACCGGCAGCATGGCGCCGAAGGTGGGCGCCGCGCTCGAGTTCCTCGGCCACGGCGGCCGCCGCGCCGTCATCGCGCGCCTCGACCAGGGCCGGGAAGCGGTGGCGGGACGGGCGGGGACGGAGATCGGAGCTACAAATTTTGAATTGTGAATTATGAATGGCCGGGTGCTCTTCGGCGCCCGAACGTCCACGATTCCGTAATTCAAAATTCAACGTTCACAATTCAACATTGCCGTCATGAACATCCACGAGTACCAGGCGAAGGAGATCATCCGCGAGCACGGCGTGCCCGTGCCCCCCGGCGAGGTGGCGACGACGCCCGACGAGGCCGAGCGGATCGCGCGTAAATTCGGCGGCGCGGTGGTGGTGAAGGCACAGGTGCACGCCGGCGGGCGCGGCAAGGCCGGCGGCGTCAAGCTCGCGAAGTCCGCCGAGGAGGCGCGAGAGAAGGCCTCCCAGATCCTCGGCATGCAGATCAAGGGGTTGACCGTCGAGAAGGTGCTCGTCACCCCCGCGGAGGAGATCGCCAGCGAGTCCTACGTCGGCATCGTGGTCGACCGGGCGAGCAAGAAGCCGGTCTTCATGGTCTCGGCCGAGGGCGGCATCGACATCGAGGAGGTGGCGGCGACGAACCCGGAGGCGATCCGGAAGCTCGCCGTCGACCCGCGTTACGGCCTGCTTCCGCACCAGGCGTACTGGCTCGCCACCGAGCTCTACGACGACGCGAAGCAGCAGCGCGCCGCGGAGAAGATCATGCGCGAGCTCTACGCCTCCTTCCTCGACGCCGGCTGCTCGCTGGCGGAGATCAACCCGCTGATCACCACGCCGGCGGGCGAGGTCAAGGCGATCGACGCCAAGATGAACATCGACGACAACGAGCTCTTCCGGAAGCCGCAGATCGAGGCGCTCCGCGACGAGAGCTCGGAGGCGCCCTCCGAGGTACTCGCTCGGGAGGCGGGGCTGACCTTCATCAAGCTCGACGGCGACGTCGGCTGCTGCGTCAACGGCGCCGGGCTCGCCATGGCGACGATGGACCTGGTCAAGTATTACGGCGGCGACCCGGCCAACTTCCTCGACATCGGCGGCTCCTCCAATCCGCAGAAGGTCGTCAACGCGCTGAAGATCATCACCTCCGATCCCAACGTGAAGGTGATCCTCTTCAACATCTTCGGCGGCATCACCCGCTGCGACGACGTCGCCAACGGCATCGTCACGGCCACGAAGCAGATCGACATCCGGGTGCCCATCGTCATCCGGCTGACCGGGACCAACGACGAGATCGCGATCCGGATCCTCGAGGACGCCGGCTTCAGCGCCATGACCGACATGGACGCCGCCGTGGAGAAGGCCGTGGATCTCGCAAAGGGAGAGGGCAAGTGAGCATCTTCATCGATAAGAGCACGCGACTCGTCGTCCAGGGCATCACGGGCCGCGACGGCTCGTTCCACACGCGGCAGATGATGGACTACGGCACGCAGGTGGTCGCGGGCGTCACGCCGGGCAAGGGCGGCCAGAGCTTCGAGGGCGAAGTGCCCATCTTCGACACCGTCGAGCAGGCGGTGAAGGAGACCGGCGCCAACACCTCCGTCATCTACGTCCCGCCCGCCTTCGCGGCGGACGCCATCTTCGAGGCGGCCGACGCCGGGATCGGCTTCATCGTCTGCATCACCGAGGGCGTACCCGTGCTCGACATGACGCTCGTGCGGCCCTACGTGATCGAGAAGGGCGCGCGGCTCCTCGGCCCGAACTGCCCGGGCCTCATCTCGCCGGGGCAGAGCAAGGTGGGAATCATCCCCGGGAACATCACCCGGCCCGGCCCCGTCGGGCTCGTCTCCCGCTCGGGGACGCTGACGTACGAAGTCGTCTACAAGCTGATGGGCGCGGGAATCGGCACCACGACGTGCGTCGGCATCGGCGGCGACCCGATCAACGGCACCAGCTTCATCGACTGCCTGGCCGCCTTCGAGGCCGACCCGGAGACGAAGGCGGTGGTGATGATCGGCGAGATCGGCGGCACCGACGAACAGGAGGCCGCCCGCTACGTCAAGGAGAACCTGAGCAAGCCAGTCGTAGGGTTCATCGCGGGCCAGACGGCGCCCCCGGGGCGGCGGATGGGCCACGCCGGCGCCATCATCTCGGGCTCCGCCGGGACCGCCGAGGAGAAGATCCAGGCCTTCCGGGACAACGGCATCGGCGTCGCCCAGCGCCCGGTGGACGTGGTGGGACTCATCCGCGACGCGCTCGGCGCCTGAGGCATGAGCGAGAGCGGGGAAGCGCCGCGGCGCTCGGGCGAGCCGATCCGGCTGAGCGACGTGCTCCGGCCGGAGCACGTGGTGGTGCCGCTGGAGGAGACGACCTTCCGCGGCGCCGTCCAGGCGCTCGTGCGGCGCCTGGTGGCGACCGGCGCCGTCATCCAGCCCGAGAAGCTCGATCGCCTCACCTCCGAGGAGCGCATTCGCGACGTCGTCCACGTCGGTGACCGCGTCCTCCTGCCGCACCTGCGGACCGACGCGGTGGAGCGGCTCGTGGTCGCGCTCGGGGTCTCGCCCGAGCCGCTCCACACCCTCCCGGAACTCCCGGAGGCGCGCGAGCAGATCGTGGTGCTCGTGCTCGCACCGGCCTCGGCGGCCAACCACTACCTGCAGATGATCGCCGGGCTCGCCCGCGCGCTCCGTAACGACGACGTGGTGGCCCGGCTCGTCGCCGCCCGCTCCCCGACCGACGTCTTCGCGATCCCCGAGATCGGCGGCCTCGTCGTGCAACCGCGCCTCACCGTGCGCGACCTCATGACCCAGCGCGTCTTCCGTGTCCACCCGGATACGCCCGTCAGCGAGCTCATCGAGCTCATGAACCGGCACGACCTCAAGGCCGTACCGGTGGTCGGGGAGAAGCGCGAGGTGCTGGGCGTCGTTACCGACCGCGACCTCCTGCGCTTCCTCACGCCGCAGATCTCCCAGGCGGGAGGCGCGGAGCGCGTGGAGGCCAAGGCGCAGACGCGCACTCTCTCCGAAATCCCCGTGCGCGAGATCATGTCCCGCTCCGTCATGTGCGTCTCGGAGGACCAGGGCCTCGCCGAGATCGTCTCGATCATGGTCAACAAGGACGTCGAGCGCGTGCCCGTCGTCAGCGAGGGCAGCCTCACCGGCTTCCTCACCCGCGGAGACATCCTCCGCAAACTCTTCGGGCGCTAGACCGCAATCATGAATTTTGAATTGTTGATTTTGAATTGGTTACCGATGAAGGTCAGTTCAGGATTTCCGATTCAGGTTCATAATTCATAATTCAACCTTCACAATTCACAATTCACGATTCCCATGTCCCGCACACTCGCGATCATCAAGCCCGACGCCGTCGCATCCGGATACGCCGGACAGATCCTCGCCCACCTCCAGAAGGAGGGCTTCCGCCCGCTCGCCCTGCGCATGACGCGCCTGAGCCGGGAGCAGGCGGGCGAGTTCTACGCCGTACACCGCGAGCGGCCCTTCTACGCCGAACTGGTGGAGTTCATGACCTCCGGCCCCGTGATCCCCATCGCGCTCGAGCGGGGCAACGCCGTGGCGAAGCTCCGCGAGGTCATCGGCGCCACCGACCCGGCCGAGGCCGCCGAGGGCACGATCCGCAAGCTCTACGCGGAGTCCAAGGGCCGGAACGCCAT